>PAYZ01000016.1 GCA_002716085.1 Methanobacteriota archaeon
GATTTTGGTCATCATTTCTTACGAAGCCGCAGGAGGACTTGACATTGGAGAAGCCTTAGATCTTGCATTGTCGGGAGAGCTGATTCACACTGCCACCCTAGTTCATGATGACGTGTATGACCAATCGAAGATGAGGCGCGGGAATCCAACGATCCAGTATACACATGGGGTCTCTCATGCGATTATTGCCGGGGATTACTTGTTTTCTCTTGGTTTCGAATTTGGCGCAAAGTACGATGATAGGGTGGTGGGCAATGTCAGAGATTCGTGTGCTGCTATTGCTTCAGGAGAGATACTGCAATTCAAGCACATCAATGATCTCAGCACTAGCCCTGAAGACTACTACAGGATAATCGATGGAAAGACGGCACGGCCATTCGCTTCTGGAGTGGCATGTGCCGCGATGGTGGCAAATGCGAGCCAGGAAATGATCGATGCTTTCTGGGGATATGGGATGGAGCTTGGAAGAGCCTTCCAATTGGTAGATGATATTCTGGACTTAGCTGGTAACGAGGGAATTGGAAAGCCAAGGGGGACCGATGTGCACGAAGGGAAAATGACATTGCCGATAATTTATGCCTTAACTATGCTACACGGAGGGGAGAGGGATCATTTGGAGGACGTGCTTACCAACTTCAGCGACGACAGACTTGAGGAACTGGTGGATCTTCTAGAAAGAGCAGGTTCGTTC
The DNA here is from genome assembly GCA_002716085.1 of Methanobacteriota archaeon. GTDB lineage: Archaea > Thermoplasmatota > Poseidoniia > Poseidoniales > Thalassarchaeaceae > UBA36. The sequence continues at coordinate 692 of PAYZ01000016.1, forward strand.
GAATATGCAAGAATTCTTGTTTCGAACCATGTTGAGAGGGCATTGGACTATCTGTCCCCAATACCCGATTCTGAAGCTAAGACTCTACTTGAGGAGATTGCTATGCTTTCAGAGTCGAGAACTTCTTGATGGGGTGGCCAAATGGCTGAGGAGCTCTGTTGGGACGTGATTATCGTCGGAGGTGGGCCTGCTGGAAGCACGGTTGCCCGATACGCTGCCAAGGGAGGCCTGAGGGTACTAGTTATCGACGGCAGGGATCCTATTGGATCGCCTCTACAGTGTGGGGAGCTGGTTCCGACGAATGGCGAGATGGAGAGGCTGTGTCCTGATGTGCCAGAAATGGATGATTTATTCAGAACGCCGGATGATGCCATTTCCAGGATTGTCACCAAGATGAGTGTTGTTCCGCCTAATGGGAAGGGGCTAGAGTATGACTTTGAGGGTATGGTTCTTGACAGAGTAGCCCACGATGAGGCGTTGGTTGAGCTTGCTATCTCAGAGGGTGCCCATTACCATCTTGGAAGTAGAGTCGATGATGTCGAGGGCGAGCATGTGACTCTGGCTAATGGAGAAAAAATGAGAGGTAGAATAATCGTCGGGGCAGGGGGGCATAATGATCCGATAAGGAGGAAGTTCTGGAATGAGGAGACGCTCAACATTCCTGTTAAGTTCGTACTTATGGAAGGGAGCCACTCAGAAAATCTAGAGCTTCATTTTGGATCATTGGCGCCTGGTGGATATGCATGGGTATTCCCCAAGGAATCAGGTTCTAACATCGGTATCGGAATCCAGAGGAAGATGTCTGGGGGAAGGAGTCTAAATGAATTCGCTGAAGGTTTCATTTCAAAGTATGAAGGCGAAGTTACATTCAGAGGAGCAGGGTCGCTACCCATGTCTGGGACGATAAAATCCTTCGTTAAGGGGAATTACCTGTTAGTCGGGGACGCAGCAGGAATGGTTCTTCCTTCGAATGGGGCTGGGATTACAATTGCGATGATAGGGGGCAGGATTGCCGGCCAAACTATTTCAGAGCACATCAACAATGGAAAGCCCCTAGAAGGGTACCAAGAAGAATGGAAAAGGCAAATGGGCAAAGTAATGAGGAATTCGAAGAGGAGCTTCAAGTTGGGAAGCTTGATTTTCAGACTTCCCGATTGGGTGTTGAATCTAGCGTTCAATAGGCTCACAAAGCCGTTGATATGGAGGGCTGTGACCTGTAGGAGGATGTTCCTTCTATTCTGATGGAGATCTTGCAGACCAAATTGTGGCCATTCCAGGAAAAATCACTCTCGCCTTCACATCTTCGAATCCACAATCCCCGATCATTTTCACATAATCCCTCGTAGTTCCGAACTCTTTGTATGTCTTTGTTAGCCACTTCCAAGGATGTTCTTTCTCACCGCAAATAATCCTTGCATAAGTTCCCACCCAGACCTTCATCAAGAGGACTCCCAGAAAGCCGTGAATTCGGTTCATCTTGGAGGGATCGACAATTATCAGCGGAGCTCCGGGTCTCAGAACCCTCAATGATTCTTCGAGTCCGGCCTTTTTGTCGAACCAGTCCCTAAATGAGAAAAGTGAGCAAACTGCGTCAAATGAGTTGTCTTCGAAAGGCAAATCCTCTGCAGTTCCCTCTATGAATTCGGCAGGTGGGTCACCTCGGGAAGATCGAGCCGAATTTACCCGTTCCTCTGCTGATATTAACATCTCAGGTATGGGGTCTAAGCAGACAAGGTCGTGACCGGAGACATCCTCAGCAAAGCTTCCGGGGCCGCAACCTATCTCCAAGACGCGACCACTGGGGAGCAAGTCCCTTACAATCCTCCTCCAACGAGATACTTGACCCAGTGTTGCAAAACGATTTATTCGATCGTAAACGGGGATTGTGGCGAGCAAGTTTCTCTGGAGTTCGTCCCACTCAGAATCCTCCATGCCCCGAGCATCCATGGGCCAATCCCAGAGAAAGGCATATTTGGAAGGTTCCCGAAGAGGTGCTTTCCATGCTTGGGACTAGTGGAACTCGCGAGGTTATCATCATAAACTCCTCAATGGTCCCATAATGCACCGTAGGTGCATAGAAATGGGACGAGAAGAAGTTCTTCGGGCAATTAGGCAAGCAGAGAGTGAAGCAAAGGAGACAATTGCCAAAGCTGAAGCGCAAGCATCGGAGATAATTTCCAAAGCTAGGCTAACCGCTACCGAGATCATCCAAGCTGGAAGGTCTGACTCGGAGTCAAATTCTCAGAGCCTTATTTCTGAGGCAAAAAATGCAGCAGAGAGTGAGGCAAAGAAGGTATCCAAAGAAGGCGACTCAAAAATCGGATCAATCCACGATGGTGGCGAAGGGAGCAGAACAGAAGCGGTAAACGCAGTTCTCGATGCATTCCGATCATAAATTCTCAGAGGAATTAGATGTCACAAGTCAACACCCAACAGATGGGAAGACTTGTTGCTGCAGGGACTAAAGAGAAGTTAGCCGAAGCTGTACAGGTTCTTGCTAGAATGGAGGCCCTGCACATTATCGACTATGATGGGGCCGAGGATGGTTTCTCACTAGGCTCCCCCGAACCCGGCTCAGAAGCGATAGGGAGGGACTTGGTGAAGGCTAGAGCGGCTGCTTCAATTGTAAGTGCAACAGGACCCGATAGGGCCGTCTCGGCTAAACCCGTGAGAGAGTCCCTAGGCAAGGATTTACCAGAGAAAATCGAAGAGGTACTTTCTGACAGCTCCAGGATTGACGACTTGTCGAACGAAATCTCCTCTCTTGGTGAAGAAGAGGCTGTCCTTTCACTAGTTGCTCCTCTGGGCATTGACCTGGATCTATTGGGTGGGTTCGAAACGATAGCATCTTTTGTAGGAACTGTTGAGAGCATCGAGGACGCAAGGAGAGCTGCTGAGTCTGGGCTAATAATTGAGGCCAAGGACGGGAACAGGAACCTTGTAGCCGTCTTCGTAAGGAGTGAAAACTCTAGTTCGGCTTCGGCTTCCTTGGAAGAAGCCGGTTTTGAGTCCATCCAAGTGCCGGAAGGACAGGGTTCGGCATCTTCGAGGCTATCACAAGTAAGGAAGGAGAAAGGTTCTCTGGAAGGGGAGAAGTACGACCTGGAGAAGAGGCTCGAGGAATGGACGAAATCGAATGGCGAGATGCTGCTTTGTGGGCTTGAGGTTCTGGAGAGGGATCACGATGTACTCACGGCACCAGTGAGAATAGCAGTTTCCGAGCATGCCTTCGTGATAGATGGCTGGCTGGTCATGGATAGGGCCGAGGAAGTCCAAAGAGAGCTCAGTGAGGCATGCCTATTCACGGAAGTCTCTCCTTTCCAGATGGAGGCTGGGGGCGGGGGGCACGGTCACTCGGATCACCACCACAGCCAAGAGATGCCACCCATTGCTTTCCAAGAGAGGAGCTCCAGTAGGCCAATGGAGCTACTTACAGATGCCGTCGGAAGACCTGCTTATGGAAGGATAGATCCCACCGTATTCATGTTCATCACATACCCAATCTTCTTCGGCATGATGATTGGAGACATGGCTTACGGTCTTGTGACAATGGGAGTGGGTTTCCTTCTCCTAAGCAAGTCGGGGACGAACGAGATGATGGGCCTTGGTGGAAAGTTTCTGGCATACATCGGCCTAGGAACGGTTGTCTTCGGATATATCTACGGGGAGTTTGCAGGATTCGAATTTCTCCCCCATGGGCATTGCGACGTAGACCACATCATCGGAGTCGCGCAGTGCGAAGCGGCATACCTAGCTGACGGAACTACACACGGACATTACCATTGGAAAGAGAGTCACGTGCCATCCTGGGTCTCTTGGATGACAGTGTTGTACCCAAACGGCGGGGAAATCCATTATGTCCTAGAAGGGCCATTCAGCATGACTCTGGCTTATCCATTCCACAGAGTATCGGCAGTAGGGGACGGAGGCAATCTGGAGCACCTGATATTGCTAACAATTTACCTTGGTGTAATGCACGTTTTCCTAGGATTGGCTATAGGATTTAGAGACATAATGCTGTTTGGAAATGGCCACGGTGGATTCGGATTCGTCTGTGCCTTCTTCGAAAAGGGGGCTTGGATGATTCTCCTCGTAGGGGGGTTCATGTTCGCCTACGGATTTATTGGCCCCGCATCCTCATCAGTAAGAGATGTTGGAGCAGGAATAGCTATCTTCGCAACTGGGCTATTAATGTGGACCCTCTATCGATACCATGGAGTCCCATTCCCAATAAACGTCGGACTAGCCCCCATAGAAGCAGTTGGAATGATGCCCACAGTAATTTCCTACGTGAGGTTGTTTGCAGTGGGGGTAGTGGGAGTAAAAATTGCAGAGACGGGGAATCACATGCTCTACGATAAGATTAGTCTCGATGAGCCACTTATGGCAATAGTCCTCGTTATTGGGTGGTTATCAGTTCAGTTGTTTGCATGGGGGCTGGGGGTTTTCAGCCCTAACATCCATGCCGCTAGACTCCACTTCGTCGAGTGGATGAGGCAGTATTACGATTCAAGTGGGGAGGCCTTCAGACCATTCGGCCTACGATCCCGATATGTGGAGGTTGACTAAATCAGATTCCAAGCCAAGGCTTGACTAAATGGAGGAAAAAAAATGAACAACAAGAAAATGATTAGGGGAATGAGTATGATGATGGTGCTGCTTGCCATAGTCCTAGTGGCTAGCGGTGTGCAGGCCCAAGAAGCAGACAACCAGCTTACTGTGGATGCCTACGCAAAACTCGGAGCTGGAATTGCTCTGGGACTTGCAGGAGTAGGGACTGGGCTGAGTCAGGGACCGATAGGTGCTGCTGCGGTTGGAATGATCGCAGAAGATTCTAGCAAGTTCGTTACTGGGCTAATCTTCACTGCTCTGCCAGAGACCATCGTGCTTTTCGGATTCCTTGCAGTTTTCCTGCTCTGAGCAGGGATGCGAGTACCGAGCACGATCCAAAGAGGTGTGAAGATGACATTGGATGCACTAGCAGCTGAGATTGCCAGTCAGGCCGAGGCGGAAGCTAGGTCCATAGTTGAAGAGGCGAAGGAAGAGGCGAGTCGAATAGAGGATAAAGCTCGAGGAGAGGCTGATGAAGCCTCGACTGCAGCTACCAGTAAGGCCGAAAGAGAGAGTGCCCAGATCTCGGTCGAGGTTGTAGCATCAGCGAGGCAAGCCAATCAGAAAAGAGCGTTGATTGCCAGAAGAGAGGAGTTGGATGCTACTTGGGAATCGGTTAAGGAAGAGGTTTCTTCCCCGAAAATGAAAGGGAGGAAGGGAATCCTCGATTCGTTGCTTAAGGAAGCGAGCGGATCAAAGACGGGGATGGTAATGAGGCCGGTGTCCACAGACAGAGCTGCCCTCTCAAAAAGCGGTTTCACCATGGGCGAAGACATTGATGGACTAGGTGGCTTTGTTCTAGAGACCAAGGATGGATCGACGGTCCTAGACTACCGCTTTGATTTCCGCCTCGAAGAGGCTTGGAAGAAAAGCCTAGGCGAAGTAAACAGTATTCTATTTGGAGAGTGAGTGAGACATGGTAAGAGCTAGTGGACGTTCGAACGTATACAATGCGGCTGCTCGCGCAAAGGCGAGAAAGGCGTCATTGATCGACTCCACTAGAATGCGCCAACTAGTTCAGCAAGGAACCGATTCAATAGGAGCTAGTATAGGAGAAATGGGATATAGGGCAGAAATGGATCTTTATGCATCTAGGATGGGGGGTGCTGATGCCATTGAAGCCGCCCTATTCCACAATCTGGATAATGACCTTGCAGGAGTACTGAGATTCTGCCAAGGCAATCTCAAATCCTTGGTTGCAATTTATGTGGAGAGATTCGACTACGAGAAAGCTAAGACTGTTCTACGGGCGATCAATGGGGGAGCATCTGACGAAATAATTGAGACTCAAATCCTCCCGTCAGAAAACCCCAGGAACTCGCCTTGGCTAAACATAGTGAGGAATACAGAGGGGCTCCAAGAAGCAGTAGAGGCTATGTCGGGAACTCCTTGGGGTAAGACTCTATCCAAATTGGAAGGGGAGGCGACCCTAGAAGATATGGAAAATGCCCTGGACATGCAATATTTCTCAGATGCTCTGAAATCAGTCAGGGGGAAGGATGGCGGCCCAAGGCTGCTGAGATACCTGAGAATGGAAATCGACCATAGGAATGTGATTAACCAGTTTAGATCAATCAGGATGGGGATTTCTACAGAAAAGCGCCAATCGATGGTGATTCCGGGAGGAAAGATTGACTCTGTTACCATGAGGCAAGCCAGTCAATCCGAAAGTGACGAGGAGCTGATCGAGTCACTCCGAAGAAGTGGATCTTTCGATGACTCTGGATTCGAAGAAGCAATGTCCGAGTCAGAAAACATGGGGAGTCTGGATCCCTATGCAGAATTGCTGTCACATCAGAGGCATTCTGTTTTGAAGAGGTTCTCGCACCTTAGTCCAGTTTCGCCTTTCCCCATAATTTACTACATCGAGAGCAAGTCACTAGAGGTCAGAAACCTGCGATTGCTGGTGCGCGGCAAGGCAGTTGGCCTCCCAGATAAGGTGCTAGAGGCGCATATGGATTACTGAGGTGAAAAGAGTGGAAATAGCAGTAGTCGGGCAATTGGAATTCACTCTTGGATTCCAGTTAGCAGGAGTGGAAAACCTGTACAATCCGTCTGATGAAGAGGAAATGGCTGAGATTCTCCGCACACTTCTCGGTCAGTCGGAAGTGGGAGTTGTTGTGGTGGACAATTTCGACCTTGTGAAGCTCCCTGAGAGGCTGCGAGAGCAGCTTTCAGAGAGCGTGACGCCCACTGTATTGGGCATCGGGACTGAGGAGGACAACACCCTCCGAGAGTCAATCAAGTCAGCACTAGGTGTTGATCTATGGAAATAAGATTCGAAAATGAAAGGAAGTGAATGAAATGAGTAAAGAAAATGGAGTGATATACCGGATTTCCGGGCCAGTTGTGACTGCGACAGGGATAGCCCCGAGGATGTATGAGGTTGTTCGTGTTGGGAATGAAGGTTTGATGGGAGAAGTAATCGAACTGCATGGAGACCAGTCGGTCATCCAGGTGTATGAGGAGACATCGGGAATAAAACCCGGGGAGCCAGTGATTAGAACGGGGCAGACACTTTCCGTTCAACTTGGACCCGGTCTGCTGACACAAATCTACGATGGGATCCAAAGGCCTCTTCCGAAGTTGGAGGAGACGATGGGAGTTTTCATCACAAGAGGGGTTGATGCTGATGGACTAGACCTGAAGAAAGAATGGGAATTCTTGCCAAAGGTGAAGGTTGGAGACGAGATAAGTCCTGGACAGGTTATTGGGACTGTCCAAGAAACTGAGACGATCGAGCACAGGGTCATGGTTCCTCCCGGTAAAGGTGGAGTTGTGAAGAGCATAGAATCTGGGACTTTCAACATCACACAAACAATTTGCAAACTTGAAGATGGGACGGAGATAGCAATGATGCAGGAGTGGCCGGTAAGGCATCCCAGGCCGTTCGTGCAGAAGTACGCTCCTGATGTTCCACTGATGACTGGGCAGAGAATACTGGACTTCCTATTCCCATTGGCAAAGGGTGGAACAGCTGGAATACCGGGTCCTTTCGGATCGGGGAAGACCGTCACCCAACAGCAACTCGCGAAGTGGTCAGATGCTCAGATTGTGGTTTACATTGGCTGTGGAGAGCGTGGAAACGAGATGACAGAGGTACTAGACGAGTTCCCCCACCTGATCGATCCAAACACGAATAAGCCTCTGATGAATAGGACGGTAATGATTGCAAATACTTCGAACATGCCTGTAGCGGCAAGAGAAGCCTCTGTTTACACGGGCGTGACAATTGCAGAATACTTCCGCGATATGGGATACAATGTGGCACTTATGGCTGACTCGACGAGTAGATGGGCCGAGGCAATGAGAGAAATCTCCTCTAGACTGGAGGAGATGCCTGGTGAGGAAGGTTATCCTGCATATCTGTCGAGCAGACTTGCTGAATTCTACGAAAGGGCTGGAAGAGTTCAGACCCTTTCCGGGCAAGACGGTTCTGTGTCCGTCATTGGGGCGGTTTCACCACCTGGCGGAGACATCTCAGAGCCAGTTAGCCAAGGAACCCTGAGAATAGTGAAGGTTTTCTGGGGCCTAGATGCTGGGCTTGCAAGGCAAAGGCACTTCCCTGCGATCAACTGGCTGAGTTCATACAGCCTCTACCCCCAGGCATTAGACCAATGGTATCGAGACAACATCGCTGGAGATTTCCCCGAAGTTAGGACTGAGATTAGTACACTTCTTCAGGTTGAGTCCGAGCTTCAGGAGATTGTTCAACTGGTGGGATCTGATGCACTTCCGATAGACCAACAGCTAACTCTTGAGGTTGCTAGGATGATCAGGGAGTTCTTCTTGCAACAGAACGCATTCCACGATGTTGACACATACAGCGACTTGAAACTTCAGTATGACATGGCCAAGGCTATTCTTTCATTCCAAGAAGAAGGTAAGAAAGCGATAGCAGGAGGTGCCCAACTTGAGGACGTGGTGAACGTCCCGGCCAGAACTGACCTGATGAGGGGTCGTTTCGAGAAGGGCTATGACAGCAAGATAGACGATCTCGTATCGGAGATGGGTAAACAGATTGCTGCAAGCATGGAGGGAAACTGAGGTGATAGTATGACAGGAAAAGAGTACAGAACAATTACGGACGTGAAGGGACCACTAGTGTTCCTAAACAAAACAGAGCCGGTTTCATTCGGTGAGATTGTCCAGCTGAGGCTTAGTGATGGATCGATGAAGAACGGCCAGGTTCTTGACACATCGGATGAGCAAGTTATCGTGCAAGTTTTCGAGGGAACGGCATCCGTAGACAGGCAAACCGGAGTTAAATTCCTTGGAGACGTATTCAAGCTACCCGTAAGCAAGGGGCTAATCGGGAGGATTCTAGATGGCGCAGGCAGACCCAGAGACGGTGGTCCTGAGATTGTTGCCGACGAAATGGCGGACATCATTGGAGCTGCAATAAATCCATACTCAAGACAGAGTCCGGAGTCTTTCATCCAGACGGGAATTTCTGCAATAGACGCATGCACATCCCTCGTTCGTGGCCAAAAGCTTCCCATCTTCAGTGCCAGTGGACTCCCTCACAACGATATCGCCCTACAGATCGCTAGACAAGCCAAGCTTGTTGGTAGCGATGATGATTTCGTGGTAGTTTTCTGTGCAATGGGGATTACTGCAGAAGAGTACAACTTCTTCGTCCACGACCTAGAGAGAACGGGAGCCCTAGAGAACGCCGTTCTATTCGTTAACCTAGCAGATGACCCTGCAGTCGAGAGGTTGATTACTCCGCGATTAGCATTAACTGCGGCAGAATATCTGGCATTTGAGCACGATTATCACGTCCTCGTAATCTATACCGACATGACAAACTACTGCGAGTCTTTGAGACAAATAGGTGCAGCAAGAGAAGAGGTTCCGGGAAGGAGAGGTTACCCCGGATACATGTATACCGATCTTGCAATGCTATACGAGAGAGCGGGATTGGTGAAGGGGAAGAAGGGGTCTATCACCCAGTTCCCAATTTTGACTATGCCAGGAGACGACATCACCCATCCAATTCCTGATCTTTCAGGATACATTACCGAGGGACAGATTGTAATTTCCAGGGAATTGCACCAGAAGGGGATTTATCCCCCAATAAACGTCCTTCCATCACTCAGTAGGCTCATGAATGCAGGAATCGGACCGGGAAAGACCAGGGAAGATCACAAATCGGTTTCAGACCAACTATACGCAGCATACGCTCAAGGAAGAGAGCTTAGGGGGCTTGTTGCCATCGTAGGAGAGGATGCTCTGAATGAGAGGGACTTACAACTTCTGAAGTTCGCAGATATCTTCGAAGATCAGTTCCTAAGACAGAGCAGGGATGAGGATCGCTCGATTAACGAGGGTACTCTAGACCTTGCTTGGAATCTTCTTTCTAATATCGAGACAAAGTATCTGGTGAGGCTAGACCAGAAATGGATTGACAAGTACCACCCAACTGACAAGAAGGAAGCATTAGATTAGGGGGTGTTGCTGATGGCTCTTGATATCAAACCTACTAGGTCGGAGCTGATCAACCTGAAAAGGAGGATTAAGCAAACTTCTAGTGGCTACAACCTTCTAAAGATGAAGAGGGATGGACTATTCCATGAGTTCAGGACTCTACTCTCAGAGATGATCGCTGCGAGGGAAGAATTAGTTGGAACGTATAGGGAGGCCCTCCAGGCAATCAATCTAGCTTCATCTATCGAAGGTGGATTGGCCGTGAAGAGTGCGGCCATTGCGGCTTCTAAGCATCCAGAAGTTGAGGTTTCTAAGAGGAATATAATGGGAGTGGTGGTTCCTAAGGTTGAGGGTCAGAATCTCAAGCTCTCGGCTGAAGACAGGGGGCTAGGTATTGTGGGTGGATCGCCATATATTGACGAAGCAGCTGATGCTTATTCCCTCCTAGTTGAGAAAGTTGTGAAGGCGGCTGAAATGGAAGCAACGCTGAAGAGGCTTCTAGAGGAGATTGAGGCCACGAAGAGGAGGGTTAATGCCCTAGAGTTCAAGGTAATCCCTGAGATGAAAGAGGCACAGACATTCATACAACTCCGGCTTGAGGAGATGGAGAGAGAGGAGACTTTCCGCTTGAAGCGATTCAAGAACAAGTGAGTTCTGAGAGAGCAGGGGTAAAATCAGACTTCCCTCGGGCATTGTCCGGGTGTGTGGCGCTAGTGGATGACAAAATCGTAATCGATACAGAGACCTGGGGAGCCAGGGAGCTATTCGAGGTGATTTGCTCGAGATACTTCGAGCTTGGCAATGAGGGGGCATATCCCCCTTCCTGGGAGGTCGATGGAGTTGATGGCCAAGATGTTAGTTCTCAGCTAACAAAACTAAACCAGCATATTGAATCTATGGGAATGGTCGGTTCATTGGATGAAAGCAACCCGCCAGTACTTTCCATCTCCAAGCTACCTCCAAGTCGAGACGTGATGGCACCTTGGCAGCAAATGCTTCTCTGGGGGGTTATGGCCCTCTTCCTAACCTCAGTGGGTTCGTTCTGGATCTCAGCGTATGGTCATGGAAGTAATCCCGCAGGAGTAAGCCCTCTCTTCCAAGCTCTACTTTACTTCTCTATGCCAATTATTCTCACTCTAATAATAGCTAGTAATCTTCGACTCAAAGTTGCGAGATGGTTTGATGTTGAAATTGGGCACATTGTACCAATAGTTCTCCCAATCCCCAGTTGGTGGGCCTTCGGGATTGCAGGGGCTCTTGGCCAGAAGAGGGTTGATCTGACTCCCATTCCTAGCAGGAGGGCTCTTGGTTCTATAGAATTGGTAGTCCCGTTGGTCCTTTTCTTATCGGGGACTATCCTGACAGTTGCTGGACTTCTGATGACCCCCAGTTATCCCCCCGATCTGGAAAGAAGCCCTGTAATTTTCGATACAAACCTACTATCGGGATCAATTCTGGATTCTTGGTTAGAAGACGAAGTGGCCATTAGATTACAGTGGCTACATCCTATGGGAATTGCCGGCATAGGGCTTTCCATAGTTGGATGGGGGCTCATCTTGCCCATCCCGGGACTTCCTGGGGACAGATTGCTTCAATCCATATTGGGCCCTTCAGAGACAATGAAGGGATCGACGCAGACTTCGATATTCTTAGCTTCCCTGTTTGTGATGGTTGTTGTTTTCGCGACTGCCAAATGGACGCCATGGGTTTTCTTAGCATTCGTTGCTGCTTGGCAGAGATTCAATCCGGACGGTTCGAATCAACCCTTAGTTCTTGATGAGCATTCAAGATTAGATGACCACGTTCGAAGTAGGTTCGTAGCAATTGCTGCAATCATATTATTCGCGGGACTTCCTGCTCCTGTTCCATCTCTCGAGATGGAGAGTTACGATTCGGGGATCTCCACATCCGAATGGCCCGAAGAGTTGCAATTCTCCACTGGGGATGAGAAGACGTTGAACTTAGACCTAAAACCAGAGGGAGTCCTGCCAGTCTCAGGATGGGTCCAGATCAGGATAGAAGGAGCAGATGCAGATAACTGGGAATTAAGTTGGCCCTGTTCGGAAAATTCTGCGTCGTGTAGATTCCAGGGAGTAACACAAACTGAGACAAAGGAGTTCTCCCTCACTATCACGCCCCCAGAAGGGGACATCTTGCCCCATCTCCTCATCATCCTACTGGAAATCCCGGGATTTGAGAAAGAGCATGTCATCCTAATGACGAATTCATCCCAAGTGGGCCCAAAGGATCCTTTCTGGAGTTTCAATGGAGATTCGGAGAGTCCATTGATATGTTCAGATATACTAATTGGTGAGGAAGGGGGGAATATAACAATTGAAGACTCATATTGGTACTTTTCTAGCGATAGCAACATGACCCCTGGATTGCAAGAAGTTTGTCTGGAGGGCCACCCCGGGGCTATTCAGAGATCTTCGAATCAAGACAAGCAAGGTAGGGCATATGCTCCGGGATTGATCCTACGAAGTGGCAATGATACATTCGGACCGTGGAGAATGGCGATTCATGATTCTGGAAATAGGCTTCAAGTGGATGGGGAATGGTTGGTTCCAGAGGGCTTCGCCGCTAATGGAAGCGTCCTGATCCATTCCGACTTAGGGTCTGCTTTCTGCCCTTCAAGGGAAGTAATTGCCGAGGTAGACACTGACTCAAACTGGAGCTACAAGATGGAGAATTACTCTGCAGTTAGGTTGACTGGGGGTTTTCTTGGAAAGGGGTCTCTCTGGTTGGGAACAACTGGTTGGTTAGCTGTTTGCAATGAAGAATCGATGGTACAGTATAGGATAGAGGAATCCGTGGATGTATTCATCTCTCCGGGGGGCATAGAAAGTGGGTTGAATGATGGGAATTTTTGGATACACAATAGGGACCAAAGAATTCTAAGCGTGTCGGTTGAGATGCATGGCGATTCTACGGAAGGTGGAATTTGGGACGTGGATTATCCTAATGAGATTATCAATGGGAGTGTGGCAATGGCTAGTGCGATTTCAGATGGTCGAGATGACCTAGAAAGATCGATTTGGGTTTCTGCTGACTCTTTTGGAGTCATAATTCACCTCTCGGCAAGGTGTCCCGTGGGAGGCTGTTGATTGAGAATAGCGGTACTGGGAGTAGGTTCGATTGGGTCTGTCCTAGTAGGTTGCTTATCTGACACAGATGCAGAGATAGTTTGTGTTTCAAGGGGAATTTCGGCCCAATATATTTCTTCGGGAATCGTCCTCCATTCCCCCGAGGGTTCAGTTGAAATGATTCCTGGAGAGAGGTATTTTCTATTGGATAGCGAAAAAGGACCAATGCCTGAGGAGATAATGGGTTCGTGCGAGGTAGCAATATTGGCCGGCAAGGCATCGTCTACTCCTGCCCTTTCTTCCATTGCAGAAGATCTTCTTACGTCAAACGGATTCGCGATGAGCATACAGAATGGCTTGGGAAATTACGAGACGATGGTCCGAAGAGTAGGGATAAAAAGGACCATTGGAGGCTCGACCACTCACTCTTCTTGGAGAGATGGGGAAGGGTCTGTTTACTGGACTGGGAGAGGATCGATAGAGCTGGGAAAAATGGATGGATCGGATCCAGATCCGATGCACTCCGAGTTTATTGCCATTCTTGATGAAGCTGGGCTAAGCCCCATATGGTCCAAGGACATTAACAAAACAATCTGGAGGAAGCTTCTCATCAATGTCGCGATAAACCCGGTTTGTGCAATAGCTGGAGTGAGGAACGGCGCATTGCTAGAGGTTCCGGAACTATGGATTCAGTCGTTAGAGGCTATGAGAGAAGCTGAGGCTGTGGCTCGGGCATCGGGAGTTAATCTGGGTGAGTCAGATTCTGAGGACTACCTAAGAAAAGTAATTGAAGCGACATCGGAGAATAGAGTCTCCATGCTGCAAGATCTGATGGCTGGAAGAAAGACTGAGATTGACGTCCTGAGTGGTGCCGTTATAGCGAAGGGGGAGGAATTGGGTTTGGCCACCCCAAGGAATGAGACGCTCTTGGCCCTAATTAAGGGGATCGAGATGTCTCAACATCTCGATTAGCGTTGACAGCTTGAGCAGAAGAATGTGGATCTATTTGACTGAACTATCCTCTTCACAACCCCCTCGCAAGATTCCCTAAGACAGTCCTGACCCTCCCTCCCATAGACAAGAAAGTTATGAACAAAGTAACCCAAAGCTTCCTCGCCTCCCACTCCTCGGAAGTCCTGAAGTGTTGAGCCTCCGGCATCTATGGCCTCAGTAATGACATCATGGGTAGCAGCGGTAATTCTCTCTACCCGATTTGAGACTCCAGATTTTCCCGCAACACTGCTGGCCTTTCTCCTAGGAGATACGCATGCCCTATGTAAGATTTCACAGACATAGATATTGCCCAAGCCAGCGACAACTCTCTGATCAAGTAAAGCGGATTTTATTGGAGTTCTCTTGCCCCTGAGTCCTTCTGCAAGTTGAGATGGAGTTAGGTGATCAGGAGTAGGTTCTGGCCCGATATCTTTGAGAAGCTTATGTGTTTCTTGCTCTGCTGAAGGGAAGCAGTCCATGAATCCGAATCTACGATGGTCGGAGTAAACTGCTCTGCTGCCGTTTTCCAAGAAAATTACCACCCAGTCATGAGGGCCGTCTCCACTACCTACTGGTGCACCATTGGCAAATCTGCCGGGAGTGCTCTCAATTTCGTCGCCGAGAAGAGTCCACCGACCACTCATGCCAAGATGGCATAACCAGGTTATCCCCCCCTGGAGTCGGATTAGGAGATATTTTGCTCTTCTTTCGACTCTCTCAACTACTCTGTCCCTGATGGTCGAAGAGAAGTTTTCGGGGAAGGGGAATCTTAGGTCATTTCGGCGAATTTCTACATCTGCAACCATATGGCCAGACATATGTCTCTCTAATCCGAGTCGGACAGTCTCGACCTCGGGCAACTCGGGCATGGATGGTCTGAATACTGGTTGTCCATTACCTTTCTTGACTCCAATTGTCAAGAATAGATTGTACTTAATTCAAGGTGCATCTGAAGACAACATGCTGCTCCTCAAGGCCAGAAATATCTATTCTCTCTAGCAAATCCAGATTTGAATCTAGCAATATTCCTTCAGCCTTGTCGAATCTGGATTGGTCATCGCCATCGGCGGACCTCTCACTTGCAGCTTTCAGACTAAGAAGTGCTATCCCGCCATGTTTCAAGAAAGATGTAGTCATCCTAACGAATGTTAGAGCTTGGTCCGCGATACTGAGATCCTGATGAATCCAATCTGCCTTGTCCCTAATGAAGGGGGAAACCTGCATAGGTATTCTAGCATCTCCTAGTACGGGAACTAGGCCTCTCCTTACTTCTGATAAGGAAACTAGGTCCCTGACCATCCTGGGCGAGATCTCCACGGCAACGACTTGGCCATTGTGGTGATTCTGCGAACCGCAAACTATGTCGTGAATGTGACTAACCGTACTTCCGCTTGAAGCACCGAGATACAAACAGGTGGAGCTCTTTTCAGGCAGTAGTAGGGATGGATCAGAATTTGTCTTCACTAAGGCTGCTGCCACCTTGGACCTAGTATGGTCCCATCTCCTCCACTCGATTCTTCCTTCTCTCTTCCTCCTCTCACTACCTACTGATGAGCCCTTTACTGCGTTGCGGGTCCAAAGGGTTCTGCCTTCCTTCCTTACCCCCCATCCAAGAGATTTTGTTTTTTTGCCCAAGAAATCATCTCCTCTTTGGAGGCCTGGGGAATTTTTCTCTAATCGCTTCGATCTCGGAATAAATCTCCTCAACCTTCTTTTCGTCCCATGGTTCACCACCAAAGTGATCGATTCTGGAAGCAATGCTTGCCTTTCCTGCAATGAAGCGAGCAAGCTTGCCTCTTATCCATCTTGGTGATCGGCTAATCTGGGGCAAAGAGAAAAGAATTGCACCATGCTTGGGCGGAGGTGCCCCTCTACGATGTGCCGCCATGGCTGCATGGGCCCCTAGAACCTGCAGAGATCCAGATGGCATTCGAGCCAATCTCTCCCTGCTCCCAGCAAGAGTCACCATTTTCGCCGCGGAAATAGGGCCTAGTAGAGCGCTTAGGGATGGAACATAAGAAACTGCCAAGTCTCTAATTGCCCCTTCTTGCATATTCAACAATTTAGAAGCCTCGATCACATTGGAGGATAGGGATCTAAGAGCTTCCCACTCTGATTTTGAAGGGAGATGCTTCGGTTTCGCGACGCCTAGTTTTTCGGCGGCTTCGGAAATCTCGGTTGAGTCTGATATTGAAGCTGGTATTTCCCCCCTCTGGGAATCAAGGTCGACCTCCGTAATGAATAGTCCTGCCCACTCTACACAGCGAGACTCAGCCGTATTCCATGATGACCTTAGCTCTTTAGCAGATGACACTAGCATGTCCAGTCGCCTATCTATATCTCCCGATGAGTCGGCCACGCCCATCTTTGCAAGTTTCTCTGTAGCACTAAGAAAGAGGAGTTGCAAGTCAGGGCCTTGCTCTGGCCAATTATTGTCTGACAAGTTCCCCAATGGATCTACTATGGCATCTGGGAATCTCTCTTCCAGAGTGATAACCTCGGGCGTTTTCCTTCCGAGTTGCATTTTTCTGAGCCTCTCAGCGATACTAGTCTGAGTCATTCTACCATCCCAGTATAACTCGTCGTGAATGTTCCCTTCTCCATCCAAAACCCTAGCTAATCGCCAATCGAAGTGGATTTTCACAACCCCCCCCAACAGGCATTTCCGCTTGAACGGTGCGGATTGGAGGAGAAGCAAGAACGAATAGTTGAATAGTCTGGAGGTTCAGCGTTACATGGTTCTCGTTAATGAGATAATGGAGGATGAGGTAATGTTCTGCCCAAAATGTGGGTCCCTCTCATACCCAGACGATAGAGGATGGATCAAGTGCCCGGATTACAAATGTGGTTACGATGGCCCTTTGTCAGGAGATGATGGAAAGGGTTCGGAGTTCACCGATCCGATGACTGGCGAAACGATTGATCTATCCAAAACAATGGCTTCCACCGATTCAAAGTCACTCAAGCACCTCACGGAAGTGGTCGAAGAAGATGGCCCTAGGGGGACACTTAGGGTGGGCGACTACATTTGTCCGAAGTGCGATGGCGATAGAGCATTTGTCGAGCTTATGCAAACTAGGTCATCTGATGAACCGGAAACCAAGATTTGTACTTGTGAGGAATGTGGCCACAGGTGGAGGGAGTATCAGTAAGGTGGTGTTAACTCTCCAACAAGCATCAAGAGCCTCCTATCATTGAAGAGAAAATGGTGAGCAGATGCTTAGGATCACTGCAAAGCAGCAATTGATGAGGGAAATTGTGGATATTCTCTCCGTTCTAACTACTGAAGCCAAGCTAGTCTGGGGAGAAAAGGGGCTCGGGGTTTCGGTTGTTGACGGATCACATGTTGCACTTCTTTCAGCTACGATCGCCGATGAGTGCTTCGAGACATACGAGGTTGAGCCAGTGGAAATTGGCCTAGAACTTGGGAAAATGAGGGACCTACTAACTCTCGCAGGACCCAGCGACCTAGTTGAGATAGACTATGACGCTGCTATTGGAGCAATTAATGTCAGAGTAGGTGAAGTCCTGATGACTCTGCGTGGAATTGATACTAGTGCTATGGATACCCCTAGCCAACCTAGCCTAGAGTTCAAATCTAAGGCGACGATAGATTCTGAGAAGCTCTCGAAGGCCCTAAGAGCTGCAAAGTTCGTTGGAGGCGAAGTTGATCTGAGCATGGACAACAGCCAGCTTGCAGTTTCAGTCACTGTTGAGGCTGGTGAGGGCGTTAATGTAAAGTTCGAATCTGGGGAGCTAAGTGAGCTAACTTGCGCTGCGCCCACTCATTCCACCTATTCTCTACAATATCTGGGAGAGCTAACGAAGAAGCTCGCAGGAGGGCTCACCAATGAGGTCTCACTGGAGTTTGAAGAAAAGTACCCCCTAAGGCTAACATGGATGAGCAATGAAGGTGGGGCGAAGTGGACATACTTTCTAGCTCCACGAATAGTCAATGACTGACCCGTGAACTCATGAATGGGCTCCCTCCCGGGACATAATGTGCCTAGCAGAGTGTGCGTACTTATTCCTTCAGTCAATAATGCGCAAGAGCTGGGCGTTGCTCTTGATGGGCTCGCAGAGCAGAGCTACACCGATATGGAGGTAGTCGTGGTAGGGCCTGCAGGAGATCCAGCAATACAGCTATGCAAGTTGAGAGGAGTCAGATTTGTAGACGACAGGGGGTCAAGGAATCGCGCAGATGCATGTAACGTGGGAATTTCGGAAACTGAGTCTGAGTTGGTTTTCTTTACCGATGACGACGTCATTGTCCCAAAGGACTGGGTGGAGAAACTAGTACAATGGTTTGATGATTCGGAAGTAGCAGGGGTTGGGGGGCCAAACTTTGCACCAGTAGATGAGTCTTCTATTTGGCAAAGGGCAATCGATGTAGCTTTCTGCAATAGGATTCTAACTGCGGGAACCAATTACGGCAGGCAGTACAGTGGTCCGATCGAGGAAGTAGATCAACTTCCAGGTGTAAATTCGGCATATAGGAGATCTGTCCTAGATGAAGTGGGAGGATTCGATAAAGGAGCTATTGGGGCTGAAGATGTAATGCTGGACCATAGAATAAGGATTTCTGGATATAAGCTATGGTCTGATGGAAGTGCAGTAATGTGGCATCGGAGGAGGGGAATTGGAAGAGTTAGGAAGCAAATCAGAAACTATGGCTTTGTAAGGACTCTAGCTAGTAAGAGATATCCTAGTCTTTGGGGTTGGAGTCACAATTTGGTCTCAGCTTTCCCGATCCTGGTTCTACTCTCTTTCTCCGCTTTCTTATGGGGTTGTCTAAACGGAGGAGTAGCGTGGCCAGAATTCTGGGACATCTCAACTAAAACGATTCCAATGGGCATCGAGAGAGTGGCAGTTCATCAGTTTCCAAGCCTAGTAATTCTATTCAATGCCATAGCATGGATTGGAGCGTACATGGGACCTTCTCCAAGCAGGAGCACGGGTTCTGTTATTCTGTCTTCTGCAGTTACATTCCTGCTACTTTGGGACTATGGAGTAGGAGTTACAAAGGCAAGATTTAGCCTCATCACGGGGAGTCCTACAGCTCAGATAGATGACAGGGAAAGAAATGATTACCGTAGGCATTGATGATGTCTCGGGGATATTTTCAATCTTCAGAATCCGAAGACATCTTTCCGGAGATTAGGCGCCAAGTTGGTTGTCGCGGCCTCCAGAAAATAGCAGTGAAAAGGCCCAAGAATATTCCACCGATTACTAGGTTAAGCCATCCTTCCCGGATATATCCAGGACTAGCGTTAAAGTAAGCCCACACAAATGAAGGGATGATTCCAAAAACAATGGAAATGATGGACTCCTCAAGGATAATCCGTGAGTTGCCTCGCTTCTTAGGGATAATAGGAGGATCTTCGGACCAAGTTTGTCCCCTAATCACAAGGCGCATTCCAGAATTAGATTCCAATCCGCTTGGAAATAGAGAAAGTGGTTTTGGACCTCGGGAAGACCAGACTCTGATTATTCTAGAGCTACCTCTCTGACCAAAATGAGGCCTCCCGTCACACGCCTTACCCCAATAGTCCTGAGCTGAGTCAGCCAATTCTTCGGATTCCCAATCCCCACCAGAGATAAGACCCCTAGAATTTGCTAACTCCCATTCGGATTCCGAACATAGATCTGCCCCGATTTCCTTGGCTGCGGTTTCTGCCAATGAGGGTCCGACTGGTTTCTTTGAAATTTTGAAAGAATATTCAATTTTCACTTCATGGCGGGGCCCGATACCGCCGAAAATTATCGATCTGTTGTCTGACCCCATGACAACTAAACCGGGTTCGACATCCACCCATTGTATCTCTTTCTCGGACAAGGTCAAGCCCCCTAATCAGCTATCTCCCCAGTCTGTATTGACCACTGTGAGGAATACACGTTGCCATTCTCTACTAGTTCTCTGTGTGTCCCCCTCTCAACTATAGCGCCATCAACAATTGCTACTATCTCATCCGCATTTCTGATGGTAGCAAGTCGGTGAGCTACTGCAATAGTAATTCTCTTCCTAACTTCGTCTGAGATTCCGAATAGAGACTTCTGGATTCGCTTCTCTGTCTCGGCATCCAGGGCAGCGCTGGCCTCATCTAGAATTAACAGATCTGGATCTTTCAGGAGGGCTCTAGCCAAGCTAATCCTAGCTCTCTGGCCCCCCGATAGCATCACACCCCTGTCTCCTACCATGGTATCCATGCCGTCTGATAATTGGGACACAAAATCCATTGCTCCTGCAGCCTCAAGGGAGCTGATTATCTGTTCATCGCTAGACTGCCTTGCATAGGCGATATTCTCCCTTATTGTTCCGAAGAATAGGAACGGGTCCTGAGAAACGAATCCAATCTTGCTTCTAACTGACTTGATCTGGAAATCGTTGATGTCCCTGCCATTGATCATTACGTTTCCGCCCTGAGGCTCGTAAAACCTCTCTACTAACTTTAGAATAGTGCTCTTTCCTGCTCCAGTGTGACCCATCACTCCCAGGAAATCGCCAGAAGAAGCGGAGAAGGAAATGCCATTGAGTACGTTTCCCTCTGAAGTTGGATATGCGAAAGTGACATCATCAAATGTGACTGAAGAGATCGGCTCCTCCAATGGAACTGCCCCTTCTCTATCGAAAATTGATGGTTCCAAGTCAATAATTGCAAAAACCCTCTTGGAAGCTGCCTCTCCCTTCTGAAGTTGGTTCAGCAACATTCCCAGAATAAACATGGGCATTGTCATTCTTGTAGAAATTAACAGGAATGTTACGAATTGGCCGACGGTGATTTCTCCTGATTCCATGACCCATCCTCCAGCCGATACCAGCAGTCCGAAGGAAATTCCAGCCACTACGTAGATTCCCGGAATGAATCGGTTCCTGATGAATGCTGCTTGAATAGACATATCTCTGTAATCGCCACTCTTTCCTTCAATCCTGGAGCTCTCAAATTCCTTTGCATTGTAAGCCTGTACTACCGTGATCCCCGTAAGGACATTCTCAAGAATTGCGACTATTCCTCCTGTGCTCTCCCTCTGCCTCCTATATTTTCTCTGTACCCTAGTAGAGAACCAAACCACCATTGGAATGATTAGCAAAAGTGGTGCGAAAAGAATCAATGCGAGTTTGGGAGACATCCAGAACATGATCACGAAAGCTGTGGTGAATGTGATTGCTATCCTAATCATGCTGGTACTAGCATCAGAAATAATATCTTCAAGCTGGGCCACGTCGGCTGAAAGAACCGACATTAGATTCCCAGTCTGCCTACTTTCGAAATAAGATGCTTCCATGTTTAGAAGAGAATGTGTTGCATCCATCCTAATGTCATGTTGTGCCCTATAGGCAGTAGACTGCCAAAGCTGATTGCTTAGTCCTTGGAATATGGCTAGGAAGATGAAAGATGACAAAATCAGAAGTCCGAATGATAACTCTACCGACTCAATTGGTCCGATGTCGGGAAATAATCCAGAGCTGACAATTCCCTCCACAGTTGAGCTAGTGAATGTTTTCGACTGATAATAATCGGCAGCCATCCCTATAGCAATGAAAGGTATTAGGTCGAATGCCCTAGCACCTGCATTTGCTAAGATCCCCCCCAGGGCTCTTTTCCAGTATCTGGTTACATATGGGACGACTCTCCAGATCTTTCTACCCACGACCTGATTATCATCTGATAGATCGGATCTATCCTTGCTGATGGGGGTTAATTCGGAGTCATCAGCTTCCTCGGCAGAATTCATAGCATATCGAAAAGTCTCCCGGGTTTCAATGCTTACTCTAACTAAAATTTCTTGGAGTGGAAAAATGGTGCGCCCGCCGGGATTCGAACCCGGGACAAGAGGTTGGAAACCTCTTGTGATAACCCCTTCACTACAGGCGCTTGTCTCTTTCGAGACGAGAGGGTCTCTAAATCGATTCGGTTGTCGGAAGTAATTCAAAAGGAATGGCTTTCAGGGATTGGCATGATGGTTCGGCAGAAAGTTGGCGTAATTCTGATGCTTCTTTTCTTGCCAATTAATCAGCCACTTTGGAGGGTGTTTATGGATCATCTTGGAAAGCCCATACTGATAGGAGAAATTTATTTCCTGGGACTTTCGTTATCGATTTTCCTAATAGGGGCAGTTCTGACATTCTCATCTGGATTGAATTCAGATTCCATAGATTGACTTCGGCCATCTTTCATGTATGTTTAGCAACAAATCCTCCACTTTGCTTTCCGCCCATCCCTTCGATAGTAATGATGAGCAGAGTTCTTTTGTCCTCTTTGGGACTGTCTTAGGCCCGAGCACAGCTCCTGGTCTAGCAGGATCATCAAGAAAATCGGATTCCATTCCCCAAGGGGCATTGGAAGAGCTTGCAGTTTCACAAAGAACACCCACTGTTCCGCTTCCAACATTGACTGTTGCAGAAAGTCCATGAGTGAATTCTGAGCTTACATCTGCTGGAGCAAAATGCCTAACTGCATGATCGGGGGGCAAGCCGGATTCCCTGCAGATCTGGCTAAGCTCTCTGCAAGTCTGCTCCCCATTATCTTCCACGTGAAGTTGTACTGGGGATTTGGAAGATGCTGCCATGGAAAGGACCTCTGAAAGCAAAGAGTTAGCGGTTTCCCATATTTCATCAGAAACAGAATAATGGGGGCGGCCGACTTCACCGAGACAATTTGCCTCTCCGGACTGGATCAAGTCAAGGGCCAGCCCAACTGCTTCTAAGTGTAATTCAGAAGACTCCTTAATACCCAAAGTATGGATTTGCTTCTCCCATGAAACTGGATGCGGGCCCAATGCCACTCCAACATCCAGATTCATTGAGTCCCTAATTTCCTGCGCCATTGAGATTGTTTCAGAATAAGCTTCCCTGTAACCATTGATATCAATGGGCAGGGCCTTTGAAAAGGCGGGCTTGTGGACAAGGATCAGTCCAGTTCCTCCAGATCTAGCGAAATCTGAAACAGCATCCAAGAATCTGTTGGACCTGTCTAGGTGAATATGCTGGTCGACTATTGGACCATGCCAAACTCCGTCCTCAATCATTCTCTCACGCCAGGGCGCCCTCATCACTTAGTCTGCTGAACCAGTATGAGGCTGCCATTTCTGCTACTTTCCGTGAAGACTGGCCAATTACAACCCCGCGACCGTTGTTGTATAGCAGAATTGTGCATTTATGCCTCTCTGCCTCGATTCTGAGTGCGTCTAGTCTTATGTCGTGTTCTGCCTCCGAGAATCTCTCTGCGGCCAAATCAATTAGTACTGCTCGACCAAGAGAGAAGCTGGCAAGAACTTCTCCCGATTGGATAATCAAACCGTTTTCCGAGATTCCTATCTTGAGGAGTATTTCCTCTGCGATTAGAGTGGCTGCTTCAACATTGGATATCCCGTGAATTAGCAGTGAGCCGTCCTGGTCAATTACGACAACAGCTCTGGGGTTCTCATGTTCTATGACTGCGAAAGCACCATTACTTCTAGCGCCGCCAAACGTTACTGCTTCAGTGAGCTCAATGGGTTGCGAAGGAACTGCCCTGAAAGACTGAGTTTCGATTTTTACTTCCAATTCCACAGTGATCACTCCTTCCTTACCATCTCGACATCCGCACAAGCAAATAGGCTATTCTCTAGGGAGGGCAAGTAAGCCTGCTGAACTGGAACGAGTAGTGTTGGCGTGTTTTTGGCTTTAGAAATATTGACTGACTCCCTCAAATCTGCCAATGCACCTCTGATCCTTGATGAGAGTCTGGAGTCGCGCTCCTGTACTAATTCTTCAGTCAGCGAGAGAGATTCCTCGGACCACCAAGCCGCGCAGACTGCAGATGCTGCTCCGAGACTTACATCGACCCACTTTGAGTTTGAGACGGATGATGCTGCCTCACTACGAGTTCTAGCCCATCTTCTTGATCGGCGCATCGTTGCGATTAGGTTTACTATCCTAACCTGTTCATCAGCCCATCTGGATTGCCAGTCTGCCCAATCCGCATCATCTATTCCTGGCTCTATGGGATATATCGGCATGCCACCTCTAGAGTTCTCAGCATGCCTAACCAATCTAATCCTCTCTGGATCTGGGATTGATGGGCCGTCTATTTCTAGTTCTGATAGATCCCTTACCAACATACCTAACGAGGTTCCCGAGGCAACCGCTGATTGAACGTGAACGCCCGGACTGGCCTTTTCCTGAATCTCCTCTTCCCTCAACGAAGATAATTCATCTCTAGATGATATCAGGGCAAGTCCGTCCCAATTCCTTGGCCTCATTTGCTTAGGCATGAGTACGCATGGTAGGTATGGCCATAGGATAATTTCCCCGCCCAATGGATCTTGGAAAATAGAAGGTTCCCACCTCAATTCCGGCACTGGCACGAGCTGCCGAGACTAACCCCTCGGTTCAAGTCAGCGGTAAAACGCGTAAATCGCGCCCCAAACACTGTAGCATTCAAGGATGATGGGCAATCTACGGGCATTGATGGACGTGGGCGAGCCGTTCTCCAAGGAGCCTGTAGTAGTTCTGGATGAGGTTTTTCCGGGTCATACAAATGCTCTGAATACGCTTTTCGGTGGAAGGTTGATGTCAATAATGGACACAGCTGCTGGAATGTCCGCCTCCAAGTTCGCCCATAGGGAGTTTGTCACGGTGTCTGTTGATGCCCTGAAGTTCAGGAGGCCAGCTTTCCAGGGAGATATCATCAGAACCACTGCTAGGGTTGTATGGACCTCTCCCCGAACTGTAGGAGTTCACGTTACTTCATGCAGACTATCAAGATCTGAATGGGAAGGGGAAGAGATTTGTTCTGGGTTCTTCTTTATGGTGGCTATTGACGAATCGATGAAACCTGTAGAAATTCCTCAATTCAAACCGATTTCTGAAGATGAGCAGGAAATGTGGGCAAGAGCGCAGTCTGCCAGAGAAGCCATGCGCTGAGAGATTTTCGGCGGATTCTAAACTGTTGGAAAGAGGCCTTTGAAAGGCCTGTATTTCCCCATGAGCTTATACCGTATGTTTGTTGCTGGAGGTTCGGATGCACTCAGCCGGGCCTAAAGGCCCGACCGAGAAGAGAAGTGCCGAGCTGATCGGCGGCCTCTACTTGGTCGGGGCGAAAGGGAAGTGTTGCGCGGTAATTACTGAGCGACAGCTGACTATCGAGAGAATCGATGGCAAGGGTGTCAGACTAGATTTGGCGGCAATTGAAAGAATGAGGCATCTAAAGGTTCCAATGCTCCCCTCGGGAACAATCCTCCTTGGAATAATTTCGTTGTATTTGGGAATTACAACAATAGTGGCACCAATTAGTTTCCTTGCCATAGGCCTCGGTGCATCTGTCATCGTTGCGAATATTGTTTCTAGATATGCCATTCTAGCAATTGAAACTGGATCTGGGGATAGGCATCTAGTCTCAGGAAGCGAAGCAAACCTTCTGAAACTGTGCCTAATGGTAGACAGAATAAGGCATGGAAGTGGAATTGAGGAAGCTCTGGTAGGACTAGAGAATCTAGAGACAGAGCTTCCGACATTTCCTGCAATTAGAGATGCGACTGGAAAATTGAGCCCTAAAGACAGTATGTTTCTCCCAGAACCATCCGCTGGAGCAATTGGTAACGAGGTAGGCCCCATAGTTGGAGCTGAAGAGTTACAAAAAGCGGAAGGGGAATTATCTGTTTCGACACAATTATTGGGGCATTCTGATAATGTTAGTAGGGAGAATGATGTTGCTTGGCCAGTTGATATCGAGACGCAACTTGGGGAATCTAAGCAGAATGCTTACGAAAGAGCATGGGGGGGAAGAGAGGCTCCTTCGTGGTACAAGGAGAAGGAGGTCAATTCAACTGAAGAAAGCAGAATTGAGTCAGCATTTTCTGATGCGACTGAGGGATTGGATATGTTCGCCCCCGGAGGGTTATTCGATTCAGGGGGCCAAGTAGAAGAAAATGATGAAGGGGGTATGGGACTTTTGGGCTCTTTTGGGACATTCAATAACGATGTTTCCCCCGATAAGTTCCAATCCAGTTCTCAAATGATCAAGAGGGCGCATGAAGAGTTCGGAGCACCTATTGCTCCTTATTCGAAGCCACTACTCCCCCCGCCGACCGAGGAAGCAGTGAGGGAGGAGTGCAAGGCTGGAGTTGTAAAGCAGGCCATAGCTAGGCAAGAGCTGAGAATTCAAAAGGTCGGCGAATCTGCAATTCAAAAGGCAAATCTAGAAGATTATCCGGCACTAAATAAGTTAGCTTCCACCATGGGAGGTAGTGGGATCCCTAATTCAAAATTAGCAAAGAGAAGTTTTGGTACAGGATGGATTGGGAGACTACTAAGTCCAGGAAGTAGCTTTAGTAGGTCTCAGAGAGATTTTTCACACCCTACACAGAATATTGAGACTGAGAGATTCCAGACGTCACAACACATGCGACTTAGGAGTGACCAAGATCATCAAGCTGAAGTTGGTTCAAGAATCAGGTCTATGGGGAGAAGTGAAATCTCTACTGCCAGAGATAAGTTAGATTCGATCGTAAGAAGCGTTTCTAACGGTAATGAGGAAGCCCCAATGAAGCTTGAGTCTCCGGGACAGGCATTAAAATTCAAACAACTCAGGCCTACCTCGTCTAAAGAGGATCCGCATCCATTACCCGGATTAAGGAGATTGGGCTGACTAGAGGCCGACTATTCTTCGATATGCATCCATCCTAGCATGGTAAAGGCCCCTTTCGAGGGATTGTAGTTTGTTTGATCCCAATCCCTCTATTGTGAAAGATGAGGTTACTATTGCGTGAATCAAAGAAGTCCTCATTGATTCGATGTCGTTTAGTACTCCTTTCCTACCACAAATATTTGCTAGAAGAGCACCTGCGAAAGAGTCGCCGCAACCAGTGGGATCGACTGCCTCAGTAACTGGGAAAGCCGGAAGTGCAATTATTCCGCAAGGCAGGTGTGCGAAGACCCCGGAAGATCCACGCTTAATCACTAGGCCTCTAGGCCCATTTCCTGCTGAAACTCCACCGTGTAGGCACTCGCCAGACAAAATTGGTTGTATGGCCTTTGTGAAAACTTCTTCTCCGGAAATGGCACAGACTTCCTCTTCATTTAGGATGGCTAAATCCGCCTTCCTTAGTGCTAGAGATAATTGTTCAAACTCGGTTTCAATCCAAAGCATGAATGTATCTATGGCAGTAATCTCAGATTCCGGGCATTGATCGAGCACAGATACTTGCGAAGATGGATGGGTGTTTGCACAGAATAGGACACTTGGCGAAGACCATTGAGTAGGGATATCGGGATTAAATTCTCCTAGGACGTTTACCTCCGTAGAAATCGTCTCTACGTTTTCCATGGACCCTTCGTACTTTCCGGACCACCGGAATGTCTTCCCTGATAGTTTAGAAACCCCAGAAAAGTCAATCCCTACGTTTTCCAGTAGAAATTGGTGCTCCCCCATAAAATCATCACCAATAGGGGCTACCATTCCAACTCTGAATGTCCCATCTGGAGTTCTTGGCAGATGGAATGCTGCGGAAACTGCTGAATGAACTGCAGATCCCCCGAGAATGTCTGAACCGCTCCCGACTGGAGTCTCAATGTCGTCATACCCGATGCTTCCAACTATCACTAGTTCCATACTAATGCCCCCCTGTAAGCAGATCTGGGTGACTCTCCAGATAATCCGTAGTGATGTTTCTTTCTATAAAATCCAATTCTCGGAGAATTTGTCTATGTAGTGGAATTAGCGAGTCGACTCCAATCAATACTGTTTCTTCCAAAGCAGAGTCCAATCTGGCTATCGCCTGTTCCCTGCTTGGGGCCCAAGAAATTATCTTGGCCAGTAGTGAGTCGAATGATCCCGGCATATCATATCCTGAGAAACCATGTGTATCAACTCGTATCCCTGGACCTCCGGGCCAATGACAATCCCATAACTTTCCTGGAGATGGCTCTAGGGTTTCTGGGTTCTCAGCATTTATCCTCGCCTGAATTGCGTGTCCGGAGAAATTTACTTGATTCTGGGAGATAGGAAGGGGCTCTCCTGAGGCGACGATGATTCCAAATGAAACCAAATCGAAACCAGTAATCATTTCCGTAACAGTGTGCTCAACTTGTACTCTGGGATTTACCTCCATGAAATAGAACTCACCTTCAGAGTTCCTTAGAAACTCAAATGTTGCTAAGCCACGGTAGCCAATTGCTTCTGCTCCGGAAATGACCCTGGAGCCGATTTCTTCTCTCTGTTCGTCACTAAGCCATGGGCCTTCCTCAATTATTTTCTGGTGCCTCCTCTGAATTGAGCAAAATCTCTCCCCGAGATGTATTGCCCTCTTTCCGTCACCAATCACCTGGAACTCAATATGCTCGGCAGAATCGATATACTCCTCGATGAAGACCCTATCGTCTCCAAATGCCGACTTGGCCCTTCCTTGGCAGAGCCTTAGGGCCGAGTCGAAATCTGACTTATCGTTGACGACTTGCATGCCAATACCACCACCTCCAGAAGCTGCCTTGATCATTACAGGGAAGCCAATCTCTGAGGCAATTTGCAAAGCCCCATCCGAGTCAGTTATCGGGTCCTTAGTTGCCTTTGCTACTGGGATTCCAGCCTTTGACATGGCCTCCCTAGCAGCAATCTTGTCTCCTAGTAGACTAAGAGACTCTGGCGAAGGGCCAATGAATGTAATTCCCTCTTCAGACAACCTCTGCGCGAAGGTTGCATTCTCAGATAAGAATCCGTAGCCGGGATGGACTGCGTCTGCACCAACTTCCTTTGCAGCGGAGACGATTGCCTCTATGTCCAAGTATGATGCCAATGGGTCGTCACGAGGGATGTAATAACCCTCATTTGCTAATCTAACAGGAAGAGACAAGCGGTCCTCCCTGCCATGAATTACAACTGATTCTACGCCTAATGATCTGAGTGAGCGGATAATCCTTAGCGCTATCTCACCCCTATTTGCAACCAATACTCGGCGGAACACGAGTTAATGCCAAGTGTAATTTGGTTTGAGTGAATCGGCGCTTCAATAAACGTCCCTGAGGTACCTTTTCTCGGTCTTCATCAAACCTGTCTCAACGAAATCCTTTGCTTCATCGGGACTCATGTCTCCAAATTCTGAGCATATTTCTATCAGGGTTTTGTGCACATCTTTGGCCATGTACTGCTTGTCTCCGCAGACATAGAAATATGCACCATTATCTATCCAATCCCAGATTTCCTTTCCTTGGTTTTTCATGAGATGCTGAACGTATACCTTTTCTGAACCCTGTCTGGACCAAGCAAGATCGTGCTTCGTGATTAGCCCCTTCTTCTTCCAATCCTCCATCTCATCCCGGTAAAGATACTCCCCCTCCTCGGTCCAGTCTCCGAAGAAAAGCCAGTTTCTTCCTCCAGACTTATCGATTTCTCTCTGTTGAAGAAATGCCCTGAAGGGAGCAATCCCAGTTCCAGGACCAACCATTATTATGTCTTTTGAGCCATCTTCTGGGAGTATAAATGATCTAGTTGGAGACATGTATACTCCGACTTCAGTCTCGTTTGTTTCGCAACGATCGGCCATGAATCCAGTGCAAAGGCCAGTCCTGTCCCTTTCGTGATGATTGTACCTGACAATTGCCACGGTCAGATGAACGGTTCCTTTCTCAAATTCGGGACTGCTTGCTATAGAGTAAAGCCTTCCCTTCAGACGATCCATTCCCTCGATAAGCTGTTGGGGTGTGAATCCGAATCCTCGAAAGTCATCCAATGCGTCGAGGTAATCCCTTGACCAGATGTAGTCCTCCATGGACTCAGGATTAGACGTTAGTTCCGCAAGAAGAATTGCTGAGTTATCCCCGAATGATCCAATCTCCACATAACCATCTGGAGCATCCCCTTCTCCCCCTTCACTATTCCAGTCCATTATTAGAGATCCATCTGTGGAGAACCTCTTCCTACCCACTATTCTCAACTCGATTGGAGATGAGTTTTCTTGGATTCTACCAGCTATTCCATTAAGCCACTTCTTGGAAACTCGGTGAATCTCATAACGGTCTGTAAGTGCCTCCCTAAGTGTGCATTCTCCCAAATGAGTTTCTACTACTTCTTCTCCTGTGAAGCCAGCCGATTTAAGTAAGCTTTCTACCAATTCGGGAGGGCACTTTGGAACTACTCCTAAAGCATCTCCGGCCTTGTATTCCAAACCAGAGTCCTTTAGCTCGAAAACTATGTGTCTGGTCTCCTTCCGAGATCCGTCCCCATTCAGGATGAAATTTTCAGAAATGGTAGACATGTAAGGATTCTTTGCGCTCCAGTCGGCCATAACTATCCCCGATGTTCGGGAAAGTATTACAGCTTATGAATCGAATGTGAAGGAAAGTTCCTGGAGAAGTAAGCATCAAGGATTAGTATGCAAGCCCGAGTTTGTGGCAGAGCTACATTTCCTAGGAACTGGGAATGCATTCTCGCCCCCTGGCAGGATGCATGCGCTGGCGCTATTGGATGGGGAGATCCTC
This sequence comes from Methanobacteriota archaeon, assembly GCA_002716085.1. Classification (GTDB taxonomy): domain Archaea; phylum Thermoplasmatota; class Poseidoniia; order Poseidoniales; family Thalassarchaeaceae; genus UBA36. The sequence goes on from PAYZ01000016.1 coordinate 31,265, forward strand.
ATTGATGCGCCCCCCACGGTACTCCCTCAGCTTAGGAGGGCAGGAGTAACTCCTAGCCAACTGAAGCACGTTCTATTCACTCACTGGCACGCGGACCATACCTTTGGATTTCCTTTTCTTATGCTAGATAGAGAAAAAATGGGGGATCTGGATGGGTGTGATAGTGTTTTGGAAATTCATTGCAGGCCTGGGGGGAAGGAGCTGCTTACCGAGCTATGTGATTCTGGATTCCCGGGTAGTCTTGATGAGATTCTAGCTGAGGGAATTCGATGGAATAATTCAGAAGAGGGTGATCTGGATGGTACAGATTGGAGTTTTGAGCGGTTCCCAGTAATCCATTCCCCAGAAACTGATCCACATGGATATTGCTTAACCCATAGGGACGGAGTTAGGATTCTTCACTGTGGGGACTCGGGGCCGTGCCAGGAAATTGAGGATCGAGCCCCAGAGTCTCAAATTGTAATTCTCGAGATGGGAGTGCCTGATTTTGTGAAGAGCCCATTCCATCACAATCCCTCGGACATAATGTCATTTTCAAGAAGGCACCCTGAAACAAGAATATTAGTTACTCACAATTATGCTAAATCACCAGAAAGTAGACAGGGGTTCGAAATTCCAGATTTACCAAATGAGATATTGCAGCTTAATGATGGGGATTCGATCGTGATTGGCGAAGATGCTTCAATTAGTGTTAAGAAAATATAAAAAAAATTTACTATTATATATATTCAAACGATTAAGTATTCACCCATATTGAAAAAATTGGAGGAGAAGGAGATTATTCTGATCTTTGAAAATGGTCTCTTCATTTTTATTTTGAATTTCATTGAAAGAATCAAAAATATTTTACAATTAGTGTAGAAAATACACTGATTTAATTATCCGAAAAATGATGTACTGATAATCTACATTAATTGTTATAGATTTGAAAAATACAGAATTACTTTCATTGTAGATGTGTTATGTAAAATCGATAAAAAACTCATCCAATCAGGACAGTCTTATTACCCCAAACACACTCGCTTCAGAGACCTACTGCACCAATGAACTCGGATGGGAGGGAGATTTGGTTGTAGAAAGGTAACATTTACAATGTGATAAAAAATGGATGGAAATATTTTCGAAAAGATTCTTGGTCAGGATAGTCTATTCACTGACAGAAGAGCTTTCGATCATGCATTTGAACCCGCAAGGCTGCCTCACAGAGAACACGAATTAGATGCTTTAGTTCGGAATTTAGTAGATGCATTGAACGGCCATATTCCATCAAATATGCTCCTTTATGGGGTCCCGGGCTCCGGTAAGACGGTAGTTACCAGATTTGTACTAAGTCAGCTTAGAGATAAGGGAATAGAGATGAGCCAGACTGTGAAGACCTATGAAATCAATTGTAGGAATGTGGACACAAAGTACAGAGTTGTCCAGTCAATAGCGACACAGTTGGCCCAGAGGGGTGATTCCCCCGTTCCATTCACAGGGTGGCCTACTGATAGGGTACTTGAGACTCTGGTTTACAGAATGAATCGTCTTGGTGGAGTCCATATCATTGTCCTTGATGAAGTTGACAACCTTGTAGACAAAGGTGGAGATGACCTACTTTATGCACTTACGAGTCTGAATACCTTGTTAGAAAATGGGAGATGCTCGATAATTGGCATTAGTAACGATCTGCACTTCACACAGCATCTAGATCCCAGGGTTAGTTCTAGACTTAGCCAAGAGGATATCGTTTTCCATCCTTATGTAGCTACTGAGATTCAGAACATTCTGTCCGAGAGAGCTGTGATGGGGATCAAAGAAGGTGTCCTTGATGAAGGAGTAATCAAGTTGTGCTCAGCATTAGCAGCTCAGGAACACGGGGATGCCAGAAGAGCGTTGGACTTGTTGAGAATTTCCGTACAAAAAGCCGAGCAGAGGTCCCAGACCAAGGTGAATACCAAGCATGTAAGGTTGGCACAGAGCCAACTTGAATATGATCAAGTAACTCCGGTGATCAAAACCTTGCCCCTCCATCAAAAGCTAGTTCTGTTTTCCATCTGCTTGAATGAAGAAAATGGGCTAAGAAATATTTCAACGGGAGAGGTATATAGGACCTATTCTGAAGCTTGCTCAAAGATAGGGACTGAGCCGCTAACAACTAGGAGAGTATCTTCGTTACTGAATGAATTGGACACTATAGGGCTAATTATGGCTAGAAATGTAAGCAAAGGCAGAGGTGGGAGGAGCAAACAGGTAAATTCTGCTATCCCCAAGGCAATTGATGCGATATCGTTGATGAGTGAGAATGAGTCATTAGTCAATGATGCGTCAATGGGAAAGTACAATCTTCAGGGCCGTCTTTAGGGTAGGTTCTGACAACGATTAAACCAAAGGGTCAGGACGGCGGCCCGATGTCGGAAGAGGACAGGGGCTGGATGGAGTCCCTTCTTGCCCCGAGTGTTTCTCTATCGGCAGGAGCAATTATTGTTGGATCTTGGATGCTTCTTCTAACGATAATTAATATTGCCTTCGGAGCTTTTTCAGGTGGTAGAAAGATTAACTGGATTGACTTCATGACTAACGGTTCGAACACAAATTCGGTACATTCAGTAGGCATAACTTTCCCAGACGACATTGTTTTTGGAATCCTGAGTATTTCCATTGTTGGAGCTGGAGTGTACGGAATGGGTGCAGCAAGGGAAGGTGGTTTCTCTGGATGGGCATCAAAACTTCCAGAAGATAGGATCATCACTAGTTTGTTCTCTGCGAAGGATGGATTGCAGAGAACCTTTGCGAGCTGGCTAATTTTATTCGGATCGATGTACTATTTTATCTGGAGTTCATTAGAATCCACATGGGTTGACCCTGGGGTCTACTCTGTAATGGTTGCACTTGTCTCAATGGGGATCGGGATCCATTGGATTCAGGATTCTAGTTCTTCTGGTTAGTTGAAACTGAATCGACGAAGTAGGTCCCTACACCTTTGTTTAGACTCTTCATTGCACCTCCTTAGAACGACCCCTTTTCCTGGTTGCCCATATAGGACAACGGAGCCAATTGGCAAAAGTGGGTGCAAAATTAGAGGTGCTAGGTCTTCCTCTCCATTGACCCTAACCAGAGTTCTCTCCCCCATCTTGGACCAAGAAGAAACGGATTTCTCACAAGCTTCTAAGAGAGACTTCGTAAGTGAGCCTGCGGGGCTGGTGCAATCAATGATGTTGTGGAATATATCTTGGTCTATTTCTCCCACTTTTGGCCACTTCTCTCTCTTTGTCTGCCCATCAATAAGGCAAATATCAGCTGTCCGTCCCTCATTCTGTAAAGAGAGAACGGTAACGTCACCCACTGCAATTAGCGGACCTTCGATTTCAGAAATCAATGAGACTACCTCGTTGATTGCAACAGAAGGATTTTCTTCCGGGCCTTCAATGAGAACGCCAAATGGTTTCTTTAGTTGTGATTCCACTTCTGGAGTCAAGTATGCATTATTTTCTCGGAGTATCTCGGGAATCCAAGGTTGGCCCTCTCTATCAATCTCCCCGGATCTTATCCTAGAGCTGGATATTGGTTTACCATCCCAGGCCATTGATCTTCTAACTACAATTACTTCCAATGGACTAAGTCCGTCACCCTCCCTAATTCGATTTATTTCCTCGCATTGCTCATAGGTTTCTAGGGTGCAGAAAATTGCTGAAGCCTCATTATGAAATGGTGCTGGGCCGAAATTGTCGCTTAGAACATGAGTAGAAAAATCTGAAGAAATATCGGATAGAGCTGTCAGAAGTTCTTCTTTCCGATCATCCCAGCTCTTGATTCGTGAATCCTTGGATTTGATCATCTCATCGCTAGAAATCCAGATTTCCAATAGTTGGCATTTAGAAAGAGCTTGTTCAATCAACAATCTGTGACCCGAATGAAAACGATCAAATGTTCCGCCTACCAATCCAACTCTGTGCATCATTTCCAGCCCCATGCACCTTGACTTCAGGTGTGCCCCGGGGCGTAACGGCCACCTTCACTGCTTNGCTCNGGCGCCTGACCCACCCCGGGACGTCTGTCGGACTGCGGGGTAGTCCCTTGATTCATTCTATTCCGTCCTCAGGGGACCTTACGCAGTCCGGCCACCTGATTTGCGTCGTCAATCATCCTCCCTAGAGAGTCATGGCGGTCNTCGACAGGTGGTCACCCAAACCGTGGTGCCATGTCTCATCCTCCACCTCCGGCGAGGGGGTATCGTCCACACGGTGTTGCCAGTTGGGCAAATTTTCGAATTCAGAGTCACTCATGAACCCAACGGTTCAGCTGAAGAGTCGAAATCAGACAAATCCGGGTGGAAACCCGACCTTCGGAGAATTAGTCTCTCGGAAATTGATCCTTCCCCATCCAAAACCATCTCAGAAGTGAATGATGGCCATTTCTCAATGGGCTGTGCCAGCCATCCGGAAAGCTTGTGTGCTTTTCCGGATAATGGAGGCTTTCCAATTGAAGCAAATTCCAGAGCTGAAATGATATCAGACAATTGAGCTAAGCTTCCAGAAGGGATGCTGAAATTCTGAGCAGATCTGATGAAGTTTTGTATATGTCCGATGATTTCAGGGTTACATCCGGGATGGAGGATGGAAGATAATCCTGGGGCATCAGATTCCTCGCCAACAGGACGGAGAATAGTGGCACACCAAGGTATTGAGAATTGCATCAATTCTTCTGCCTTATTACTATTCAAGATTGAAATTAGGAATTCAGATGAGAAGGCTGCCCACCAAGAATTGGGCAGATCCCTCAGGATTGATTCAATTGTGTCGAGGTTAGCTTCATTCAATCCCAGGGCATAATCATACAACTTTGACCATGTGCGTAGGTGGTGTTCGTCAGAAAAAGTTATCGAGACATCCCTGATTCTTCGGAATAACGACTCAATTTCTTCTTGGGTCTTATTACTAATTCTATATAGCCAAGACAATCCAGAAAGTGCACCCAATGACTCTCTTGGGGGTTGAGAAAGCCAAGCTTCAAAGGCCCAATCCAACAAGTCTGGATGGACTTCTTCGGGAAGCCAAGCTGAGTTCTGAATAAAGTGTGAAGCTAACCAGGCTGCACCACTATTGGCTTGGTTTGGATCTATTGCTGGCCAAGAACGAAGGAGATTGTCTGGATCTTCTCTAAGCTTAGATGTGATCTTCTCGGAGAAAATTTTCCTTACAGTATCTGGGGATTGTTCGGCTATCTCGGAGATTTTGTCTATGGGCAAGTAGTCGATGTCTAACAAAGCAAGCCATTCTGNATTTAACCTGGAAGAAACCCTCTGCCACCTCTGCCACCNATTCATTTTCGGAGAGGCTATCCAAGCTGCAAGCGGATATCTCGCCTCTACCTGATTTGCCCATTCCTCATTTCCATTAGGGAATTGAGAAAATGCGGATTCTACAATAGAAGCGTGCTCGCCGTCAAATTCCTCAAAAAAATCATCTGGCTCTGCAGGGAGACCAAGCACTGACCATGGGGACAATGTTGTTGTTTCTGTCTTGTCGTCTGTGCTGAGGTTTTTTCCCTTCTCGACTAGCCTAATTGGAATCCTTAGTCCAGAACTAGTGCAGAAGCTGAGCCAAGGAAGAGTTCTGATTCTATCAACTTCCAATGAGTCGAATGAAGAAAAATGCTGATTCTTATCTTCTGAGATTACCAATCTAACATTTTGTGTCGTTGCGATCCTTGAAAGTAAGTCACTTGGAAGACTTGAGGGGGCTTCCAGGACTAGTGGAATTGAGGATTCCTCTAGAGACCATCGGATTAGTGACTCAATTGCTGAGTCTCCGAGACCTCTCAGATCAATTAGTCTAATCGAAGATTCTTCTGTAGTGAATGTTGCTCCCCCCCAGTGCTTTCTGAACTTCCTCAAAGTTGATTCGTCTGTTCTAACTCTTCTTGAAGTTGAAATTCGATCTCTTAGTGAGTTTAGTCTTCGTCGTCTTTCGCTGTCTGGCAATCTTGGGTGTGCAGAAGCAATCCAGAATTCCAGAGCACTGATTGGATATGTCCTTCCATCCAAATCTAGTCCGCTTAGGTCAGCAACAACTAGAGAGTTTGGTCTTGCCGATCTAAGTAGAACTGACTTCGGAAGCCTTTCTTTCATGATTGCGGAGACGGGTTGAGATGGCCTAACATCCGGAGAACCACTGTGTGTCGATCCCAGAACCCAATCACCACGATGATAAGTTGCCTCNTTGAGGGGGGCTTGCTTGATTTGCTCGAGCCTTGGGAACCACTTGCCTGGCGCAATTGTTGAGCTTTTTCCTGGTTCCAATAGTCTGGCCCTAATTACTCCGAAAATTGCGGACTTGCCCACATAAGAGTCAATTCTTCCGGGTCCGGCTAGCTCAGGTGGCGAGTCTAGAATCTCCATATTATCCCTATCGAACCATCTGGGAGTTCTTTCCGAAAGAACAGCCCAACTCCATGACACCCCTTGGTTTCTAGTGGATAGTACATTATCGTCAGATTGACTGATGATCCTGTTAGGGATCTGGATCATCGGCTCGGCCGGAGGACTCACGAAGCATAGAGTTAGGGTTCCCTCATCTCTGGAAAGAACACAGCAATATCCACTTTCATTAGGGATTTCTACAAGGTCCAAAACTTTGGACCATTCATCGTCCTCAAGAGCCTTCCAACCTAATTCAGTAAGCTGAATCTTGGATCCTCTGGAGCCTGGAGGAAGGTTACTTGAGACAATTCCCTCGGCCCTCATCCTTCTGATTTCTGCTGAAGCGTGAGGGGTTCTGAGTCCCGAGTCTTTCGCTAATTCTGACACAGTCGCCTCCCCTTGAGAAAGTCTTGAAATTAGCCTCCTCCTATGCTTACTTCTTATCCTGTTAGGTGTAGAATTGAGTTCTTTGGAGGAAGCATCTGACACAATTATACACCTATGTGATGGTACTCGTAACAAGATATTATTAAAATATTTGTTTTAGTTACATTTTATTACATATTTCCAGTGGAAATTGATTATACCCAATCCCATGGTGGNAATATCTCACTAGATTTACGTTCAAATATGAAATAATTTGTAACCAATAAGGAAAAAAATATACAGAAGCATTATATTACCATCCGCCATCCTGAGAAAAGCGGCCGAGGGGAGGGTCACGAGAAGGAAAACGTGAAACAATGAGGACCACAAGATTAAGGCAAAAAATCAAGAAATTTCTAGACGAAAGAGGAGAGGCTAACACCACTGAAATACTTGAGCATGTGAACTCTACTATGAGGCACGGTACTACTCCGCAGCAGCTTGGAAATGTACTTTCTAAGGACAAGGACATACTGAAGGTATCCACCACGAAGAGGGGTGGTGCCTTATCTGGCCGTTACGAGATCTGTGTTTGGCAAGTTCGCCCTGGTGCATTGGAAGAAAAGGCGTAATCAAGCCTCTAACTCTTCTGACCAATCCCCACTTCGAGCCAATCCATTCATCTTAGCCCTGTGTGAAAATGCGCTTTGGCTCAAAGAGTCGGAGTCGCCGGCCCCGCTTGCCCACTTTACAAGAGCTTCAGCTTGTAGTGCTCTTCCGTAGGAATATGAGAGTTGCCAAGGATGCTGGACATCCATTGAATTCATCAGATTTAGGTGGGCAGTTGCATCAAGATCAGATTGGCCGCCCGAAAGAAAAACAATGCCAGGGAGATCGTGGGGGACATTTTGAGTTAGNCAATCCACTGTCATCTGTGCTACCTGCTCTCTAGAAATCTGATTAGGGCAATCTTTTCCGGCGATAATCATGTTCGGCTTGAGTAGCGTGCCCGGGATATGGACTCCCTGGATCTGACAGTCATTGAAAGTCTTAGAGAGTATTTCCGCTGTCACCCTAAAGCATTCTTCAGCATCATGTTCCCCATCCATGAGGACCTCGGGCTCAATTATCGGCACTAGACCTTGCTCTTGACAGATTGCTGAATAACGTGCAAGAGAATGTGCATTTGTAGAAATACAAGCTGAGGAAGGTGAGTTCTCTCCGATGCTTATGACGGCCCTCCACTTAGCAAATCTTGCACCCATGGAGAAATACTCAGAACACCTCTCTCTTAGACCATCGAGACCCTCGGTTATTTTCTCACCCTGATGGTGGGCTAGTTCCTTTGCCCCTGTGTCGACCTTTATTCCAGGAATAATGCCCCTGTTGATTAGTGCGTCGGGAATTGTTGACCCATCATCCATTGATTGGCGGATTGTCTCATCAAAAAGTATGACGCCACTAATCGATGATTCAAAACCCTGTGTAGAAAACAGGTTTGACCTGTATTTCCTTCTCTCTTCTTCTGAAGGATCAATTCCTACAGCTTCGAGTCTTTTTGACATGGTCCCATTGCTCTCATCTGCGGCTAGGATTCCCCTTCCAGGGGAGACTAATTCATTCGCTGTTTTCTCCAATAATTCCTTGTCCATGTAATCGCCTATATTGCGCGGAATGAGTCCCGGGAAAAGAATCCATCGTAATCTGATTATTGAAAAAATCTACCAATATTACCATCATTCTAGAGTTGAAGTGACTATCTTTCTACTTTTTGACTGGACATCGATAATCTCTGATTCTACTCTGAAGCCTCCTTCAGTGGTCTCCTTTACTCCCTTCGTCCTTCCATCGCATACGCCAGTGCCAATGAATACCGAATTGTTGGAGCTACATAGGTCGTCGCGACCCCAGAGCCTCTCAATATCGCCACCGATCATCCTATGTGCTCTCTCTCTATGCCCTTCGTTCTTGAATACTAGTCTACCTTCAAATGGGGCATCCAATCCCCTCAGAGCCGTTGCTGTAATTACTCCCTCTGGGGCGGCCCCTATACCCATNAGCATGTCAATATCTGATTCTGGATCTGCTGCATTTAGGGCTGCAGCAATATCTCCATCCCCTATCAATAATGGGGTCACCCCATTTTCCTTGAGGTCTGAAACAAGTTTCTCATGCCTTGGGCGATCCATAACGACGACATTCATTTCATCGGCCCTCTTTTCCAATGCATTAGAAGCTGCTTCAATGTTGTAAGCGACATCTGCTTCGAGACTAACCTCGCCAGAAATCTCGGCTGGTCCAGCTATTTTGTCCATGTAGCAATCGGGCGCATGAAGAAGGGATCCCCTAGGGCCAGCTGCTAATACGGCCATGGCATTTGGGAGGTCCTTTGCAACGTGGTTTGTGCATTCTAGCGGATCGACAGCTATGTCAATGCTAGGTGATGAAGGATCTCCTTGCTTGGAACCCAGCGGCTCACCGATCCAGAGCATGGGGGCGTCATCCCTCTCCCCTTCCCCTATAGCAACCCTACCATCAAATGGGATCGAGTCGAATATAGCTCGCATTGCTTCTACGGCTGCGCCATCAGCCGCCTTACCATCGCCTAGGCCCTTCCACTTCGATGCTGCAACCGCAGCAGCCTCTGTGGCTCTAAGGAATTCTGGAATTAGTTCGGATGTTTGCATGTCCCTGTGAAGGGGCCTTGGAATTCAATCCTGTGGGTCTGACTTCCTCTTACTTATCACTCTAATATCACTGATTGCCACTTTGGGGTACTGTCCTTTTTCATCCTTCTCAAATGCCTTAACCATGTCCCATGCACAAAGCAATCCAGCGTTTACGCCACAAAGTGCTTCCATCTCTACCCCAGTGGGCCAGTGGGCCTTCACTGAAACTGTGCAACGTAATCCTTCGTCTTCTACATTCCATGAGACCTTGCATCCCTCAATTGGGATTGGGTGACAGTGAGGGATTGTCCTAGGAGTCTCCTTTACTGCTTGAATTGCAGCGACCGTCGATGCCTCCCTAACATCTCCCTTCGAAATCTGTCCATTTTCAATGGCTTCTAACGAATCTTTGGAGAGAATAATCAGTCCCGATGCGGTAGCTTCTCTTTCCACAACTGGTTTTGATCCTACATCCACGATTGCTTCCCAAGACTCTCTCATGATTTAACTGAAACAAGATTTAGTGATAACGATTCAGGTATAGTTTGAACACTGAGATGAAATACTCATACTGAGATGGGCCGGCATGGCGAAGGGTTTTGGAGACAAGGCCACCCCGGGGACTGTACCCCCTCTAATTTCTGGTTTGGCTCATGATAGACCCATAGTTGAAGGTTCAAAACTCAACGTTCTGAATGAACTATGTGTGGGTTGCTCCTATTGTCTAATGGCTTGCGAAGATGAGGCCCTTCTAGTCGAAGGGCTATGTGAAGTGATTGAAGAAAACTGTACAGACTGTCTTAGGTGCCTACTTTGGTGCCCCACAGGTGCATTGGTGTATTCCTGAGGTGTGTAAGTGAAGAAATCCGATGTCATCGTAGTTGGGGCTGGATTAGGGGGATTAACTTCGGCGGCCTTACTTTCTAGGAGAGAAAACACAGAGGTCACTGTTTTCGAGAGGATGTCATTTGCTGGAGGTCGGTTTACTCAACACGACCACGATGGTTTTCAGATCCCTACTGGAGCTGTTCACACCATCCCCCATGGGAAAAAGGGACCCTTTTCCAAACTCATTCTTGGCGATAGGTCTCGGGGTGGACTTGATCTGGGAAAACGAGGGGTGGATTTCCTTCCAACAACAAAGTTCGCGGGAATGTGGAGGGATAGGAAGCACTATTCATGCAAATCTGTATTCGGAATTCTTCCTTGGTTCCCCGTCAGCAATACACTGAACATGCCTAGGCTTCTTGCATCTAGGGCTAAGCATCCTTGGAGAGACGAAAATATAGATGGAAAAACCTGGCTAAAGAAGATGTTTACTGAAGATTTCATTGACTTCCTAGAGTCGTTTTCAAATTTCGCAATTAGCTTACGATTCGATCAGATGCCAGCATCAACGGTTGCTAGAATGCTGCAAAACTCATTCTGGAGCGATAAGCCACATATCCCAAAAGGAGGGTGTAAGGGGGTAATTGATGGATTAAGGCATGACCTTAGGGATAATGGAGTTAGGGTCAAGTTATCTCACGAAATTACTGAAATACTTCCAGGTAGCGAAGAGGAGGCCACGAAGGAGAGTAGGTTCTGTGTTGGAATTCGAAGGAGGGGCAGGGAGGGGGCGGCTTGGATTGGTGCGGATGCGATAATTCACAATGGGGGCCATCCTAACCTCCTAAATTCGCTTTCAGAAGACTTTGAAATCTCTGAAGAAATTAAGCGAAAAGTCGGAAGGACACAGGCAGTGGGGGGAATAGGTTTCGTTTTCGGTCTAGATGAGAATATACCACAGAAGGACAGCGCAGTGACAATGATTCCGGGTGAGGGTCGTCTCGGAGGTTATGTTATCCCAACATTCAGTGAGCCTGCTCTAGCTCCAGAAGGAAGGCACATGATGATTACCCATCAATATGTACCAGATGCTACTGTGAAGTCGGAGATTACAAAAGGAAGAGATGAGATCTACGAAGCTGTTCCATGGCTGTCGGATCACGCTGAGGAGTTGTGTGTCCACTCCTATCATAGAAATTGGCCCTGTAACAGGGCCCCTATGGGCTCTGAGTTACCTTCGGATATAGGAGTAGAGGGTATTAGAATGGTCGGTGACGGCGTAAAGGGACATGGTTGGATGATGATTGAAGGAATCGCATCAAACGTACCCAAGGCAGTGAAAGAAATCTCTTCAGGACTGGGGTGAGTTTGGTTAGCCAAGTCCTGACTTCCAAAACTCTCCATCTTCTCTAACTTCCTTCTTCCACAGTGGAGCCTGTTTCTTCAATTCGGAAATCAACCACGAACACGCCGAGAATCCCTCCTCTCTGTGGGCAGATCCGACATGAATGCAAACTATATTCTCCCCCGGACCTACAGAACCCGTCCTATGGGAGATGACGATAGATAATACCCCGAAGGAAGAGATTGCTTCTTCTGCGATTCTCTCTAGAACGATGGGAAGTTCTTCTTCCCAGGAGTCAAAGATCAGTCTTTCAACTAATTTTCCATCCTCAAATCCCCTAGTTTTTCCTACGAAGCTTACTACGCTTCCGCAACCTTCGGCATCGATTAATCTGCGGAGTTCTCCAGGATGAACCGAATCGCTATCGACACGAATGTGGACGCTCACGTGCCGCCACCCATATTCCAAGCTTCAAAGCAGCGGATGACCCAACCGTTCAAGCGGAAAACGCCCTCCGATTTTCATGACAGAAGTGATTCACATCTTGGGCGCTGGACTATCTGGGCTAGCGGCGGCCACTATCTTAGCTAGATCGGGGAAAGAAGTGCACGTCCATGAGATTCGTGAAGACAGCGGAGCTAGGTTTGATGGGGACTTCCAGGGCATAGAAAACTGGACTAGCGATTTGGACTTCTTCGAAGAACTTAGAGAATGGGGTTTTGACATAGACGAGTTCAAATCAGATTCGTTCGGAATTATTGATCTGATACATCCTGATGATGAAATTTCGCATCCAAAAACTGAAGGAGTTGCATTCAGAGTTGTTGAGAGGGGTACAGAGGCACATACCATAGATCAGGGATTCAAGAGGATGGCACTGGAATCTGGAGTAAATATCCACTATAAAGTAAAGAAACCTGCAGAGGATTGTCAAATAGTTGCAGCTGGACCAAGGGAGTCAAGTGCTGTAGCTTTCGGAGAAATTTTCGAGACTAGCCATAAGAATCTGGTAGCATTTCAATTGAACGATAAGTTAGCCCCAGGGGCATATTCGTACATGATCATTATTGATGGAGTTGGCTTGATATGCACCTGCCTATGGAGAAAGCAGAGGAAAAGTGGTCGTTATCTCAATGAAACTATTGCTTGGTACGAAGAGAACTACGAGCTAGATAGGAAGCCAATAAAGAGAGTAGGTGGGAAAGGTGACTTCGGCCTTCCGTCAAAGTATGTTCACGATGGAAGATACTACGTTGGAGAAGCAGGGGGACTTCAGGACTTTATGTGGGGCTTTGGAATGAGGTATGCAATAACTAGTGGAGTTCTTGCTGCAAAGGCTATACTTGGTGAATGCGAATACGAGAAAGAAGTTAGGAGGCGCCTTGTACCTCTGGTTAAGGCCAGTGCAATAAACAGATTTCTGATGAATAGAGTGGGTAACAGGGGGTTCAAGATGGTGGCAAATCAATGGATGAGAGATCAGAAAAGGAAGGGTGACGGGTTGAAATTTATGCAATGGCTCTACAAGCCTGGAATTCTCAGAAGATCATTGTGGCCACTAGTTAGAATTGGGATGCTAAGAAAGAAGGAGCTACCTGATGGCAGAATAGTTCACAGAATGCCATTTAGGGGATCGCTAAAGAGAGACCTATGGGAACAAAGCCCAAGAGCAAACGAGATTGGCGAACAGTGGAAATCGAAACAGCGAGAAGGGGGCAATCTATCTTTTACAGAGTCGGATGCATAGTATGAGTTTGCTTCCGTTTGATTGATATGGCTTAACACAGCCGAGAATACATGACCTCGTGGCCAGAAATGAAGTCGATGAAAAATCGGCTTGTAAACTACGGAGAAACCGACAACGGCATTGCAATTATTGAGCTGATATCAAATTCGTCTGGAGAGCCGCTTGAAGGGGACAAAACTCCAGTAAATACCTACACAAGGGAGATGTGGCATGATATCGACGATGCGATTCTGAATGCAAGATTCAATGACGACATATCAGTGATCATGATTACTGGGCACGGTGAGAAGTTCTTCTCTGCTGGAGCTAGCATCAAGTATCTTAACAAATTAAGTCCTAGGTACAAGTACTTCTTCTGCCTGCATGCAAATGAGACTCTTTCAAGGCTCGAGCAGACTCCAAAATTGGTAATCGCGGCGTTAAATGGTCACACGGTGGGAGGGGGCCTTGAGATTGCAATGGCTGCTGACATCAGGATTGCTCGTAAGGGGAATTTCCAAGTTGGGCTTCCAGAAGTGGCCCTAGGAGTACTTGCAGGAACCGGTGGAACTGCTAGATTATCTCGCCTAGTTGGTAAGGCCAAGGCCATGGAGATAATGGTCACTGGTAGGAAATTCTCCTTTGAAGAGTCCAAGGATATGGACCTCGTTCACGATGTATACGACTCTCTGAGCCTGGATGAATTCCGCCAAGATGTTCTCGATTACGCAGGTCGTTTTACGCTCCCATTTGCTGCAGCAAAGGCTATTGGAAACATCAAGAGAAGTGTTCAAAGTGGGCTTGAGATCCCTCTAGAGTACCATCTGGCTCTCGAGAGAGAGCTTCAGTCAGATCTGTTCCAGTCCGATGATGCCAAGGAAGGGATTAAGGCATACGTCGAGACAAAGACCCCTAGGTTTGAGGGGAAATAGTAACAATTGCAATGTACCCGCTAGAAGCAATCTCTGAAATACCCCTAAAGCATGGGGGCAGATGATGGCAGAGACAGAAGTCGTAGAGAATTATCCGACGAACTTTGAGGCATGGATTGATGAGTTCAACGATTGGCAGACTAGGATCGGGTTCGATCCATCTTGGTTGGGAGATTATAGGTTCGACATAAAATTCGACTGGGACACCGCAGGAGGAGAGATCGAGTTCGGAGACTTCGAAGGGATGCCCAAATGGGAAAGAAGGATGCAGATTCCACAGCAGAACATTACTGATGCAATTATCACAATGGTTAGTGTCCAAGGGGACACTGAATTCGCCAGTGTCGAGCAACAGAATCATCTGCTGGATACTGCTCCAACAGAGTACGACAAAAAATCTGCTCTAAGGATAATGTGTGAAGAACAGCGTCATGGTTGGCAGATGGCATACTTGCTATGCACCTTCTTCGGGGAACAGGGAGTTAGGGAGGCTGCCAAGTTACTAGAGAGAAATGCTCAGGAAGGGACTAGAATTCTCGGCTCTTTCAACGAGCCTATAGACCACTGGTTGGACTTCTTCATGTTCACCCACTTCATAGACAGGGATGGCAAATATCAGCTAAAGATGTTGAGCACTTCATCTTTCAAGCCTCTTGCAGCAAGCATGGGTCCAATGCTCAAAGAGGAGTCATTCCACTTAGGGACTGGTGCGAATGGACTTCGAAGGGTAGTGAAACAGGGAGTTATTCCATGCTCTTTGATTCAGAAGTATGTCAATAAGTGGGTTAGCACGGGCCTAGACTTGTTCGGAACGGATGAGTCAACTAGCGCTCAATGGGCATACGTTTACGGCATTAAGGGGAGGTACGATGAGAGAGAATCCTCAGAATCGGCTGACAGGGACCAGTTAAATGAAGCAAGTAGAGAGCTATACTTCCAAGAGCTTAGGGAAGAAATGAGGAGAATTAGCAAGGCTAGGAAAGAAGGGGAGCCCGAGCTATTCATCCCATCGGACAAGTTTAGGAGGAGCATTGGGAAATATGCTGGAAAGAATTACACTGTCGAGGGGGAGCCTTTCCAAGGAAACGATGAGGATTGGGAGGACTATCTATCCTCAGTTCTACCTACTGAAGAAGATGAGGATCGGCTCATCAATGAATACATGAAAGAAGAATGGATTCAGTATCGGGAATGGAAGGGGAATTAGGTTAGGTGATTGGGTGCAGCACGTAGCTCTATCCTCATTCGACAAGAAAAGGTGTAATCCTTTCTTCGAGAGGCTAACTGAATTATTCGAAAGTCATCACCATTCAGAAGAACAGGACTCTGATGGATATGAGGAGCTCCTATACAAAGTTCACAGGCCATACACCCCAGAGATGCTAGACAATATTGACCAATGGATGGGTGTCGAGAAAAGAGAGTGGAGAGAAGAGACCCAAAGAGAGGTCCTTCTCTCTCTTTATGCGATAAAGTACCCGGACACTCTGTTGATTGAGAGCCTGACTGAAAGACCTAGATCCGACATTCGTCGGCTNTCTTCTTACCTGCACTTCACACACCATACATACTCAATTTGGGACCAAGATACTGTGGATGGACTTGCTAGGCTTGGAATCTCTTTACCTTCGATGGACTATGCCGACCCATTCGTATATGGTGCATACATCACATCGATTGAGCTGCTGAAGGACGTTGCGCCATTTACATGCTTCCTTGAGCACGACGTCCCTAGGCAGAGGCTGTTCCAGTCTGCTCTGGCTGCATATGGCCGAGAAGGTTAGCACGTCTTATTTCCTGAAGCACCCTCGGGATCTCGTGGAAATAAGCAGAGTGGGAGTGATTGGTGCGGGGGCCATGGGCTCTGGGATAGCCCAGATATGTGCCGAAGTGGGATGGAAGGTGACAATGTACGATGCCTTTCAGGAGTCTCTTAAGAAGGGTGAAGAATCTATAAGCGACTTCTGGAAGAAGGGTGTTGAGAAGGGAAAAACGACGATTGAAAACGTTGAGGCTTGGTCAGAAAATATCAGTCTTACTTCTGAAATCTCTAGTGCTTCTCGGGGAATGGATCTGATAATTGAGGCTGTTCCGGAGAAGATTGAGCTGAAGAAATCAGTTTTTAGGGAGATTGAAGGTTTTGCTCCCGAGGGGGCGCTTCTGGCAACAAATACCTCCGGACTATCGATATCAGAAATTGCCTCAGCTACGGAAACACCCGATAGAGTGATTGGGATGCATTTCTTCAATCCAGTGCCACTGATGCCGTTGTTGGAAATTATACGTCACGAGAATGCATCCGAGGAAACTGTTTCCTTGGCAAAGAAGGCAGGGGAGTCATTGGGAAAAACTGTCATAATTGTGAATGATTTCCCGGGTTTTGCCACCAGTAGGCTAGGGGTTGTTCTAGGAAACGAGGCAATTAGGATGCTAGCAGAGGGAGTTGCATCCGCTAGCGACATTGACACAGCAATGAGGTTGGGATACCGACATCCTATGGGGCCACTCGAGCTCTCGGACCTAGTGGGCCTAGATGTCAGGAGGGATATCCTGAATAGCTTAGCGGATGCTTTCCAAGACGAATCATACAGGCCCCACCAAATGTTAGAGAGCCTTGTAGCGTCTGGCAATCTGGGGAAGAAAACCGGGAAAGGAATCTATGACTGGACTTCAGGGAACAAGGTGGAAAGATAGTCTACCAGTCTCCTTCGAAAGTGCACGAGTCATTACAATAGTCGTGTAGGATCCCAGTAAGCAGGTAATGGTAAGCCATAAGTTGGGCCTCTTCGACCTCGAAAACAAGATTGTGGGCTAGTGAATGATGCCAGTCCGGACCATTGGTATTTCCAGTGGGCAATGGTGGGAAGGTACCATCGAAGTAAGCAGCTGCGGAGCCATTTACCGGCCCTTCGACGACATTTACAGCAAATGGGTGGTGGGCTGAGCCGTTGATTACTGGAACATTTCCTGTCCTGACAGCCCTATCGGCGGATAAAGTTGTGACCTGGGCATCCATCATTGAGCTGAGATAGAATACGTCGAATGGCTTCAGAGAATCTTTCCACCCCGTTTCCCTGAACGGGAGAAAGGTCTCGCCATCTGTAGAGTCCCAAATTGACTGCAACAATGCGATGGCAATCGCTCTATCCAATCTTGACGGGAGAGAAGCTTCGCTAGATAGCAGGGAGAAAAACTCCATTGGATACTCTTCTGAGCCATAGTGAGTGGATCTCTCAACCTGGTGAGTGAACGAAGTCCCCCCCACCCATAAAACGCCCCAATCCAATTCAGGCGCCATGGCAAGCAACGAAGGACCTCTCAATCCACCAAGAGATATTCCCCAGTAATTCACAGTTTCCATATCAATTAGGTTAGTCCCATTGTGAAAAAAATTCTCATTTTCTGAGCATACTCCGGTAATGGTTCGAATCATTGTGAGGTGATTTATTACCGCCTGCATTTGCCTTTCTTGCTGATACTGGAATTCCTTAAGATCCAATAGAGCAAAGGTCATAGCATCCAAATCTCCATCTGAGCTCCAACCCTTGAAATCGGTAGCTAGCAATGTTGTTCCATAGGTATCTCCGTAATACCTCCCCATACTATTGCTAACATAATCTCTGCCATTTCCGAAAAGACCGTGTCCAAGAACTGTCAATGGCCCAGATGAATTATTGTCTGCCAAAGATTGGGGAATCATCATGGAGAAGTCAATTTCTCTTTCGGCGACGAATTGTGGGTCCCCTACACTGTCCCTCATCAATGGAGATCTGGCCTTCTTTTCCACCATATAGTGTGGAGTAGTGATTGTCCCGGTAATTAGCCTGAGGGCTTTGCCATCTTCCCCATAGCCCTCGATAACTTCCGTAATATTACATGCGATTCCTTGGGAGCCTATCCTCTCCTCGGTGTCACTTTGCATAATTAGTAGATCCCTAAGTATTGAATCTGTGGAAGCGGTGTGGAACCACCATGCAGATTGGATTTCAGACCTCTGAACCCCCACTTCCTCAAATGAGTCAAACATGTCCTCGTAGTTTTTCCTCTGGAATTCTATACCTTGATTATCCGTAGAGATATTGTCTCTTAGAGCCCTAAAACCGTCTGATGGAAGAATTGTCGAGCCGTTTTCACTAAGTCCTGAAAATGCTACCGCGTATGAAGTTCCATGTTCTAGTCCCTGCAATGTTCTGAGGAAAACCAAAGTCGGCTCCCCCTCTTGGGCTCTTGCGTCCAATTCCACCCAGTGGTGAATCAATTCACCGGTGTCTAGATTTAGCAGAGATGATCCGTGGCCAGGGTCCGTAGACTTGGATATATCAAACTGATTTGCCAAATCCGAGATATCTGGGACTTGGTTTCCAAAAGAAGTGAAAATTTGTGTAGACGGACTGAAACCATCTAGCCTGTCGAGAACCAGCATATTTTCGCTAACTGCAGAATTTGTGTCAGGAATAGCATCACCTTCAATTGAAAGTGAGTACCCAGTTTCTGAGTTAGATGAGTCTTCTTTCAAGAAAGATCCAGAAGGAAATGGAAGCATGCAGTGATCAGTGTTAGTGTCATCGCAATTTGGACTATATGGCACAGAAACGATTGGTGAGTCTTCCACCTCTACTTCTTCGTATTCGCACGAAGATTCGTCTGCAATTGTCGCATCTGGATTGAAATTTAATGCTCCTTGTTCCACACATCCAATTATCCCTGCATCATCATCATCCCCTGCTTCTCCTGAGCATCCTGATAGAAGTTGCAGGAAGAATAATAGAGACAGGAAGAAAGCCGTCTTGGAGTTCTTTCCTTGAATTCTAATCCTCATTGAACGACCGCCTTGAAGTTCTAGATAATGCCAATAATAGGGACAATACAGACAAGATTACAGAGAATCCGGGCGTTCTACTTGTTTCCTCATCGCCTTCAAGTTCTTCAATGGGATTTGTTAGTTTGATCTCAACGGAAATCACGCCTTGTATGGGAATTGATGACCAATCTCCATCGTATTCGACCCCATCCAGGTACAATGCCAGATAACCGCCATCAGAGACTGCAAGATCCATGATCTGTTGAGAGGAGAAGTTCTCCCCCCATATCTCAAAGAAATGATTTAGGGTGAGATTATTTTCTATATTTGAGATGATGTTGACCGAACTCTCTCCCGAGTACATCACATGAGTGGATTGCCTACATAATTCTGTGTTGAAACCAATGTAACTTGGGACCTGGATGTCTTCTCCATTATTGGAAATAGAAAGATACATCTGTCTATAGCTAGATTCTGACCAATCGAAACATGCCTTCGTAACGTCTCCCTCAATCATAATTTCTTCATTGGGTTGCTCTGATAGTGAGAAATCGGCAAGAGCAATCAATTCCTCTTCAGAAAGCAATGGATAATCCCCATTTGGCGATGGGAACTTCTCATTTATGGCCCTCATCATGTAATTCGCCAGAAGTCCTTGACCTACAGATGTAGGATGTAAAGAGTCGACCATGATGCAGTTCTTCTCGCACATCTCGGGAGGAGAAATGACCTCATGAGATCCTAGTTCTCTAGCAGACTTATTCTGGAGAAGATCATCTGAAGCAGTCATCAAGTCGAAAACCTGAACGCTTTCCCCATAACTATCTGCTATCTCATCCAATCTATTCGCCCAGAGAAGGCTTGCTTCTGTGAAATGAGGATGGACCTCTGTAGGAAAGATCTGAGTAAGGAACGGGAGAAACGACATATTTGGCAGATTCCAAACCAAGACGTCAATATCTGATGCAATCAAGGTATCTATAATGATCGTGATGTTCTCTTCCAGATTCTCAATAAATGAGTAGTCCCCATCTACGATCTTTATGTCGGAATCTATGAAATCCCAGGCACCGACCATCATGGTCACTAGTGTGCCTGCACTGTAATTTTCTGCGATAGATGTGTGCCTGCCAGCATTGATGAGTGTCCAAGACCTATCCCCCCCTACTGCTCCCTCATAATAATCCACTTCCATTAGATTGGCAGCATGAATTGAGGCAAATGGCCCCCTATAACCAGTAGGATCGGAGCCAAGAGTGCTATCTCCTAGGGAGGCAATCGTGTGAAACTGGAATGTTTGATTCCCAGTTTGTTCATCCTGAGAGAATACTACGGGGGACACCGAACTAATTGCCAATAGAAGGAAAACTATTGCTGCGCTTGTCCTATTCCCTGTGTTCACAAGAGCAGTCTGGAACGTCTATGATATTTAGTTGATATCACTCGAAATTGAAGGTTAAGATAAATGTCCTAATCATCCGTTCTCGTCAGAATCCTATGGAAGTGGTGAATCCCGGTTTCCATGGTTGGAGAATACCTGCCCCTGTCATATGATCCTGATTCTACACCGCTTTGTGTCGCTTCTACAATTTCTTGATCCTCGAGCTCGACCTTGTCTAGATTTCCCCCTGCACCACGCCCTAGCATCAGAGGATCCCCAACATAACCATGGTAAATTATCTTGGTTCTATTAACTGAAAGTGGTATTACCAAGTTTACAGAGAGGCCCCACGGGTAGAAGTTCAACATTGTTCCCGGGAAAAGCCAGTAGTAGTATGCAGCGACTCTGAGACCGAAATCTGGGGAAGACTCGGGAAGGTCGAATGATGGCTCTCCTTCGCTAGCAATTCCAATTTGTAGTGTGCCTCCCTCGAACAGCTCTGTTCTGTAGCTGTCATAGTCGAGAGTATTGTTAAGGTCACTGTGAACGTAGGGTATGTGAAATCCCTCAAGGTAGTTATCTACGTAAAGTAGCCAGTTTGCATCTATTTCGTAACTCCTATTCCTAGAAGGGTCGTTTTTGAAAGACTCTATGGGAATCCATTCGAGCCTCTTCCTCAGCTCTTGGAAATTTCCCTCGGAAGATGAGTTTCCGACTCCGGTAAAAATTAGTCCTTTCCAAGATGCTGTTACAAATTCCTTGAGATTATCTTCCGGGCTTGGAAAGTCTGAGACGTTATCGAACCTCGGCATGGACCTGAAGGTTCCATCCAGCCCGAATGTCCTTCCGTGATATGGGCATTTCAGAGACTTAGCTGAGCATTCTGTGCTAGAGACCAACATGCCCCTATGAGTGCAAACATTGGAAATGCAACGAATCCTGTCGCTTCTGGTCATTATCATTGGTTCTCCGATCAATTCCCCCATGTGTTGAATGGGGATCGCTGTTTGGCCATCCAACTGACTCTGATGGCCGGCAAAATGTAGATGATTTGCGAATCTCCTCCTCAGATCTGAGAAAATTTCTGGGTTGGTATAGTAAGAGGAAGGGAGAGTCTTTGCCTTTCTGATATCAGAATCGATAGTTATAGGCATGATTTCATTTGATTCCTATAGGCATTGCGATGTAGGCATTTCGACTCCCTCCATATGGATAGCGAAACTAGTTACTCTGTCCTTGTTAACCCCGATGTCCGAAATCCCTAACCTTGACTGGGAGAATACGTAAATCACAGACTGGCCACCTTCACAGAAGCCAGAAACCAAGAAATCATCTGGAAATCTAAACATTAGAGATTTGAAAACCGAGTGAGTCTGGTTTGTCCATTCGCCTATTAATTCAGTCCTAGGCTGAGACTCTATCCATTCCTTGGCCTCTTGCATTACCGTCTCCAGATCTGAATTGAATCGAAGTTCTACCAGACCGCCGCTCCGGTGAGAATTTGGTGAAATCATCGAACAGTTCAGAGAGTCCTCGGGGCATTTCTCTGGAAAGTCGCCAGGATCGATAATCCGGTCTGGAGCAGCGATCTGGATTGAGATTACTGAGAGTAAATAGGAAGCGATTAAGAGAATGGCGAACAATCTCCCATTCAATTTTGTCATGAGTCACCTTCGGAAACTATCACCCTTGAGGCTCTTAGAATGCGTTCATGCATCCTGTATCCACTCTCCACTACCTCAATCACAGTTCCTGGTTCTTTTCCCTCTGGGCATGGTATTGTTGCTATCGCTTCCATGCATGTAGGATCGAAATTTTTTCCCAGGGCCTCGATCTGGGTGATTCCTTCGGACTCCAAAGAAGACTTCAGACCATCGAGAGTGAGCTTAACCCCTTCTATTACCGATTCTGAGCTCTCTCCACTTTCTGCAGATTCTATGGCCCTACCTAGAATGTCCACTACAGGAATTAGCCTCCTTGCGAGAGAAGCACCCCCATACTTGAGAGCCTGGTTTCTGTCCCTAGCTGCTCTCTGGCCGACGTTTACTGTCTCTGCCTTTGCATACTGGAGTTCCTTCTGCAACTCAACAATTTTACTTTCTAGGTCTAATTCTTCTTCCTCTGAATCTTCAGAGGTTTCGCCCTCGGAATCTTCTCCCACGAGCATGGGCCGTAACAGTCCCTCAATAATCCAATGGTTCAATTTATTCCGAGTAGAAGTATTCTCCTGAAGACTTCTGTTCCCTGTCCTTTCTGCTGTTAGGCTTGTTTATTCTTGGCCGATGAGACTCCACATCCCTTCTGAATGAAACTTCTGCATCTGAAAGGAATAGGTTCATACCTTTCCTCAGAGATAATGGTCCAACGGCTTTTCCTTCCCTTCCGCCCTCTCCCTGGAAAACCAGAATTGAGTCACTGACGATATCCAAGAAATATGTGTCGTGATCGATGACCATTGCTGCTTTTTCATTGCTTTCCATNGTCCTCCTTATTGCCTTGGCAGCTTCCATCCTAGCATTGGAATCAAGGTGAGCGCTTGGTTCGTCGAAGAGATACAGGTCGGCTTCTTTTCCGAGGCAGATTGCTATGCAAACTGCTTGGAGCTCCCCCCCTGAGAGTTGCCTTGCATTCAACTCTAGCATTTTGTCCACCTGAAGCGTCCTCGTGACTTGAGTATGAAACTCTCCTGACCTCCACTTGTTTCCAATCTCGGAGTCTAGCCAGTCCTGTACAGTCCCGGAGAAATCTGATCTAACATGCTGAGGTTTGTAAGATACCTTGGCATCCATTGTGCACCATCCCTCGTCGGGGTCAATCTCTCCGGCTATAATTCTGACAAAGGTTGTTTTTCCTGTTGCGTTTGGCCCCACTACACCTACTACTTCGGCTGACTTAACCTGGCCCTCCCCAGTCCTTAGATCAAATCCTCCCAGATTCTTTCCTATGTCCCCCCATTTCAGAATTGGATCTCCTGCCTCTTCTCCCCTATTTCTCCCCCTTAGGAACTGGATTGGTTTTTCCCGTATTCTGATATTCTCTTCTGGCAGAAATCCTTCCAAGTAAGCATTAATCGCAGTCCTTGTTGATCTGGGGGGGGTGAATATTCCATAGGCAGACCTCTCTCCATAGATGATATGAGTCAAATCGCAGAGAACATCGAGAATCGCCAAGTCATGCTCAACGACCAGAATTCTCTTGCCAATCTCTGCTAATTCTCTGATTACTCTAACCATTCTCATTCTCTCATAAATATCTAGGTATGAAGACGGTTCGTCGAAGAAATAGACGTCGGCTTCCTTGAGGAGGGTAGCGCAAATTGCCACCCTCTGAAGCTCACCTCCGGAGAGGTCTCCTAGACTCCTATCTTGGATGTGATCAACACCCATTAATTCGGAGAGCTTTTCTAGCTCTTCTCTATCATCTACCCTTCTAAGGAGGGCACTTACTTTCCCGTNGAAAATTCTTGGTAATTTATCGATATATTGGGGCTTTACTGCAATGCTGACCTCACCCTCTGAAACTAGTCCTAAGTAATCCCTGAGCTCACCTCTGGGGAATGACTTGATGACTTCCTCCCACTCTGGTGAGGGGTTTCTCCAGTCTCCCAAATTTGCTCTGAATGCCCCAGAGAGTAGGTTTATTGCCGTAGATTTCCCTATTCCATTAGGCCCAAGAATGCCGACAATCTGGTCTTGACGTGGGGAAGGTAGGCGGAATAATCTGAACGAATTCTCACCATAAGAGTGAGTTAAGTCTGTATCCAGCTCTTCTGGAAGGTTGATTATCTTGATTGCCTCATCGGGGCAGTGTTTTGCCCTAGTGAAGCAGACAGGGCAAGCAGTCTCAAGAATCCTGCACTTGTTTCCTTCTACTTGTATGCACTCCCTTTCGCACATAGCTGAGTATTTCTTCAAGTAAGCGAATGCGTTACTGTTTGGCTTGCAACGCTCCTCAATAAGTACTGCAACCCTCAAACTACCTCCCCCTCACATTTTTCATTTCATAATTAATGCAAAAGCGGATGCTTTCCATCAGAATCCGAAGAACCTGTACCTCACGTATACATAGGCAGCTAGGATGATCTTCTCCGTCTTAGTTAGCTGAATTCTCTGACTGAAAACATCACCTTTCTTCTTAACTATCTTGGCCATTATAGATTGGTAGAATGAAGCCATGGCTGCTGGAGAGTACCTTGCGGATTTGTCAAGATGGGAAAGTAGCTTGAACGCTCGTTTCCTGTATCCATCGGCCCTCTCTAGATATTCCTCTACGAATGGAGCCCAACCAGGATGGTTTACAAGTTCCTTGCCGCTCTTGATATCTGCCTCGCTAATTCCCCATCTTGCCAGATCATCCATGGGGAGGTAAATCCTATCCCTATCTGCATCTTCAGAAANGTCTCTCATGATATTGATCAATTGCATAAAGACTCCCCAAGATTCGGCATATTCCTTAGCTATGGGGTCGTCATATCCGTAGATCTCAATACAAACCAGACCGACGGTCGAAGCCACCCTATAGCAATATGAGTATAATTCTTCGAATGTCTGGTACCTGTTCTTGTGGAAGTCGTTCTCCATTCCGCTAATCATGTCATCAAGCAGTTGTCTTTGAATTCCATGCCTCATTACTGTGTCTTTCAATGCAATGAAAATAGGATCAGTAGAAGTGACTTCCCCATATGCAGTAGAGAGCTTTTTGCGATAGTAGAACAACTGTGACATCTTGTCGTTGTAAGAAGAACGGTCTAAGACTGGTCCTCCTGGGCTCAACCTCTCTATGTTCGCCCTATAAGATATGGACTCGGGGTCATCTGAAGATCCCCCTGGGTAGANATCTTCAAAATCACCATCAGCAATATCGTCAGCCCTCCTGCAGAATGCATAGTATGCCATTATTGACTTTCTTTTTGCCTCTGGAAGATATTTGAAAGAATGATAGAAGTTGCCTGCCTCTCTTCTTGTTAGCTCTTCGCAGAACTCATAAGAAGTTGAGATCATATGCTGAGGGATTTCGGATTCGGTCCATATTGCTGCATCTATATGCTTGAAGGGATCTACAAGTTCTCCTCTTGATCCGATAACACCCATGAAAAGTGCACCTTCCCTTACGGCCTCAAGGGCAGTGATGCTAATTGCTCGAGCAGCTTCCTTGGTTACGTCAACTGCAGCTCTGATGAGATCTATGGGCTCTTCAATCTCTCCCACGGGCTCTATGTAATTCGGATCTTCGAGAGTTTCACCGAGAATGATTTCAGCATTGGAATTCTCCTGGCGGTCCATAGCGCTCCCTTACCGGGCGACATTGCGTGTCACTTGAATGTCTCCCGAGACGGATTGTTTGGCGCTTCGAAAAATATTGGATCAGTCGGACCTCGGATACTGTTTAGGATCGGATAGGATTTTCTTACTCGAACTCTTGAATGGCACGGCTAAAACTAACCTATTTACCACTGACTTAATCTCTGTTCTATCTATCTTTATTCTATTACTAGAATCTAGAACATTTCCCCTCCTTAGCTTGGCTGCCGTTCTCTTTCCTATGATTACTGGAAGCATGCAAGCGCCGCGAAGTCTAAACTGAGAATGGGGGATCATTTCTATGTATTTTACTGCAGCTCTGAAGTGAGAGTCGGTAAGATCGAGATATCTATCGTACAGTGGTCTAAATTGACTCATCTTTTCTGGTTCTAGGAGGTCTTCTGGGGCTAACTCAAACTCATACAATGATTCTCTAGGGATGTAGCACCTCCCAAGAGATAGGTCTGATGGAATGTCTCTGAGAATATTGATCATTTGTAGGGCTTTTCCGAATCTGACACCATACTCGAAGAGTTCTTTTTCTAACTCCGAGTTGATTTGGAACAGGTGATCTAGCGACATCCTTGTCCAGAACTCCCCTACACTTCCTGCTACGCGGTAAGCGTAATCGTCCAACTCCTCTTCGTTTTCTATAGGGATGATTCGTTCTCCGGAATCGGAGAATCTTTCGAGATCTAGCCTTTGTCCGCCGATTATTATTCCTAGGCAACGTCTAATTGCTTCCTGATCCGATTCAGAGAATTGCCCAATCATAGAAGTCACTTCTTCGACCTTATCAAGAAGTAATCCCTCCGAGTCGTTTGTTTGTTGTAAGGCAAGAGAATGGAAGTTTGGTGCTTTGTCGGTGTTTCCTTTAGAATACTCATTGAATGATTCCAAGGCAATTAGGCGCTCCTCAAAGGTTCCATCTTTGGAGTCTGCTATGGTGTCAGATGTTCTAGCAAGCATGTAGAGTAAGCTTACTTGTCCCCTAATTTGCTTTGGTAGCTCCTTTAGGGAAAGGAAGAACGAGCGAGACGTGCCCTCCAGAATGGAGTCTAGTTCTGAGTCAAAAATGCCAGACATGAGAATCCAATGGCCCTTGGTAGATGCCCTCACACCTAAGACTCTCGGAGCCCCGCATCAACAAGCGCCCTAACTAGGGACTCGCCTATCTTTGACGGATCTCTGGCGATGTATATGCCAGCTCTCTCGAAAGCTGCGAACTTCTCTTCAGCCGTCCCCTTCCCTCCTGAAATTATGGCCCCTGCGTGGCCCATTCTCTTTCCTGGAGGAGCAGTTGCCCCGGCGACGAAACCTACAATCGGCTTGGAAAAGTTGTTTTTCGACCACTCGGCTGCCTCTTCCTCTGCAGTCCCCCCTATTTCTCCAATCATCACTATAGCTTTGGTTTCGGGGTCTTTCTCGAATGCCTCCAGACACTCGATAAAGCCGGTTCCATTGATTGGGTCTCCCCCAATTCCTACACATGTGGTCTGGCCTTCTCCGNCACTCATTGTCTGAGCTACGGCCTCATAAGTCAGTGTTCCTGATTTGGAGATAATGCCAACCCTACCTTTGGCATGAATATGGCCGGGCATTATGCCAATCTTACAGCCACCATTCTCCCCTGGGGTGATGATTCCAGGGCAGTTCGGTCCGATCAGCCTTACTCCTGGTTTGCTTTCTATATGTGACACTGCCTTCATCATATCCAGAGTGGGGATTCCTTCTGTGATACAAATTATCAAGCCGCCACTATTGATTTCGAAGAATGCGTCTGCTGCTTCAATTATGGCTGGAGCAGCAAAGCGTGCTGGGACGTAGATTACGCTGGCATCTGCTTTAGTTGAAGAAACAGCCTCTAACATAGAGTTGAACACTGGGGCCCCCCTATCTGGAAGTGATACGGTCTGGCCTCCTTTTCCTGGAGTTACGCCCCCTACAATGTCTGTCCCATACTCCACCATCCTAGAAGCGTGGAAAGTTCCCTGGCTCCCTGTAATTCCCTGGACNAGAACTTTTGTTTCCTCATTGATCCAGATGCTCATGACGATTCTCCCCCTATGGCCTTGACAATCTCCTCTCCTGCGTCACCTAATGTGCTAACTGTGATAACATCGAGATCGCTTTCTTCCAGAACATTCCTTCCTTCTTCGTGGTTGGTTCCAGAGAATCTCACTACGAGAGGAACTTGCAATCCAGTCTCCTCCGATGCCTCGATTATGCTCCTAGCTACAATATCGCACCTAATTATCCCCCCGAAGATGTTTACCAGTATTCCTTCCAAGCTAGGATCTTCCAGGATTATTCCAAAAGCTGCAGTAATTGATTCACTATCGGCACCCCCCCCTATGTCGAGGAAATTTGCAGGCTCCCCTCCGTACAGCTTGATGACATCCATAGTGGCCATGGCTAATCCGGCCCCATTCACTAAGCAACCGATGTTTCCATCTAGATCTACATAAGATAGTCCATGCTCATTGGCCCTTACCTCAACATCCGATTCTTCAGAAAGGTCCCTAACTTCGTCCCTCCAGGGATGTCTGAATGAGGCATTGTCATCGAAGCTTACCTTGGCGTCCAATGCCACCATCCCCCCGCTTCCGGACCTCACAAGAGGATTGATTTCTATCATTGAGCAGTCCTTTTCGACGAACAACGAGGCCAAGTTAATTGCCATTTCCGCAAAAGAGTCTGCAGAATGGCCATCTAGGCCAAGCGAATTGGATAAAGAAAATGCCTTCTCCGAGGATAAGCCATCGATAGGATCGAACCATTCCTTGTGAATCGCTTCTGGAGTTTTTTCTGCGACCTCTTCAATATCGACCCCCCCCTCAGTTGAGGCCATAATGAGCAAAGACTCTGTTTCTCGATCAATTAGCAGGGCCAGATAATATTCGTGAGAAATGTCACAGCCCGCTTCAATGTAGATATTGCTTACCATCTTTCCATCTGGTCCGGTTTGCTTCGTAACTAGCTTATTGCCTAGAATGTTCTTTGCAAACTTCTCGACATCCTCCCTAGAGAATGCTACCTTAACTCCCCCGTCCATTACTAGATCGCCAGATTCTGGACAGAACAGTTTTCCCTTGCCCCTCCCACCAGCGTGAATCTGGCTCTTCACAGCGA
Source organism: Methanobacteriota archaeon (assembly GCA_002716085.1). Lineage (GTDB taxonomy): Archaea > Thermoplasmatota > Poseidoniia > Poseidoniales > Thalassarchaeaceae > UBA36. Next base: position 60,145 of record PAYZ01000016.1, read on the forward strand.
CAACTTCTGAACCCAATGAGTCGTAAGCAGAGAGCGCATCTTCCAGAGTTCTACAGTGAACACCCTCCTGCACTGGAACTCCTGAGTCTCTGAACATTGCTTTTGCCTGATATTCGTGAATGTTCATCGGAACTATCGAATCAATGGATGCCCTTCAAAGATGCGGCTCAGAAGTTTCGAGAGGTTTGGCGAGAAGGATGAAAGAGCTATGCATGGTGGGGACCGTATGGATGTAGTTGTCTTGGCAGGGGGATTTGGGACTAGGCTTAGGCCATGGACTGAGGAAACCCCAAAACCACTTCTTCCAATTCTAGACAAGTCAATGATTGAACATGTTGTTGATGTCCTACCAGAATCTCACGTCGATAGAGTCCTAATAGCTGCAGGATTTGGAATCGAAAAAATGGAGTCACACTTCGAAGACGTCGATCTACCCTACGAGGTGAGAATTGTCGAAGAGAAGGAGCCGCTTGGAACAGGGGGGGCAATAGCAAACTGCATTGGAGAGCTCACGGGTGGTACTTTCTGTGTGATAAATGGGGATTTGATTACAAGCCTAAAGGTGGAAGAAATGCTAGAATTCCACAGAACTAATGGTGGAATAGCCACAATTTCACTTTGGGAAGTGGAGGACCCGTCTAGATTCGGGGTCGCAGACTTCAGAGCTGAAACTGGGAAAATAATGAGGTTTCAAGAAAAGCCGCCAATAGAGGAGGCGTTCTCTAACCTGATCAACGCAGGTACATACATTCTAGAACCCGAGATTTTCAATTTGATGCCTCAAGGGGCACACAGTATCGAGAGGGACGTTTACGAATCTCTGGCGGAAATCGGGGGTTTGAACGGTTTCCCGTTCGAGGGGTGGTTNGTAGATGCTGGAACACCAGAGTCGTTCATTGAAGCGACCCAACAATGCATTACGAGTAGGAAGAATGTCAGTGGGTCAATAGAAGGTGATTCTTGGTTTGGGGAAGGGGCGGAAAGCCACGGCCAGGTTTTCTCAAGTTCCATTGGAGCAGGGGCGATTATTGGTAAAGGGTCCAAAATTAGGGGCTCAGTAATCCTTGACAGTGTCAAAATTAGCCAAAATTGCATCATTGAAGGTTGCCTGATTGGCAGGGGCGCATCGATTCCAGAAGGGTCTGTATTACGAAGTCAAATAATCAACCATATCCTATGATTGTGGGCTCCAAAAAAATCGCATAACTAATACCGAGAGTGAAAAATCCCCGTCATGGTCAAAGAGTCGGATACTTCCGCGATGTTGTGAGTGGACCCCTAGTCGTTGTTAACTTCAAGACATACCAAACAGCGCATGGAGCTTCGGCGGAAGAATTGGCAGTGACAATGGCTGGAATAGAATCTGGAGCGAAACTTGTAGCAGCAGTTTCGGCATTCGATCTAGAGTCTGTAGTTACTGCTGCTCCCGACCTAGAAGTCTGGTGCCAACATCTCGATCCTGTTGGCTTTGGATCCAATACAGGATGGCTGCATCCATCCACCGCTATCGAGAGGGGTGCTTCAGGTACTCTAATTAATCACGCTGAGCACAAAGTTGATTTGGAACACGTGGCCATGCTAATTGAGCAATTGCCAGATGGTTTCAGCATCTGTGCCTGTGCGGAGGATATGGAAGAAGCGGGTGCCCTAGCGGCACTGGGGCCGACATTTGTTGCCGTGGAGCCACCCGAACTAATTGGAGGTAATATTTCTGTCACAGAAGCCGATCCCATAGTTGTAAGCGAAACTGCGGATGCTGTTAAATCGGTATCTGAAAATGTTAGTGTTCTTTGCGGGGCTGGAGTAAAAACCGGAAAAGACGTCTCAGAGGCAATAAGACTTGGAGTTTCCGGGGTTCTACTGGCTAGCGGCGTAACAAAATCGGAAAATCCGATAGAGGCTCTGAGGGATCTTGTTAGCGAAATATAGCTTCGAAGCTTTTCCAATGACAATTTATTCCATTTTGGTGACCACAGCACTTTTGTCAATGGCGGTAATCGCAGGCCGATTGACAATGGGACGAGACGCGGATGGAAAAGTAGAAAGAATTGCAAAAAAGCCATACAGTGCAGAGCTATTTAGACTTCAGCTAGAGCTGATTAAGCTTCAGGAATGGGTGAAGGCAAAGGGACTCAAGGTAGTTGTAATCTTTGAAGGAAGAGACGCTGCTGGCAAGGGCGGTGTTATCAAGAGGATTACCCAGTACCTGAACCCTAGAGTTGTCAGAGTCGCAGCGCTACCTGCTCCCACTGAAAGGCAGAAGTCGGAGTGGTACTTCCAGAGATATGTAAACCACCTTCCGGCAGCCGGGGAAATGGTTCTGTTCGACAGAAGTTGGTACAATCGTTCTGGAGTTGAGAGAGTCATGGGTTTCTGTGACGAAGAGGAGTATGACGAGTTCATGAGATCATGCCCGATGTTCGAGAGGATGTTGATTAGGTCCGGGACAATTCTAATCAAATATTGGTTCTCTGTTTCAGACGACGAACAACTGAAGAGATTCAGGGCAAGGCTGGACGAGCCTCACAAGCGTTGGAAGCTTAGCCCCATGGATCTAGAGTCGTTGACTAGGTGGGAGGAATACTCGGAAGCAAAGGACATAATGTTCGCACATACCGACACAAAGCAGTCCCCTTGGTTCGTAGTTAACTCCGAAATCAAGAGGCATGCGCATCTAAACTGCATCAACCACTTACTTTCAATGATTGATTACGAAGATCTAACGCCCCCCCCAATAGAGCTCCCAGAGAGGAAGAGTGCAAAGGGATACGTCAGACCTCCAATGTCAGAGCAGACGTTTGTTCCAAATCATCATGAGTCTTTGACCAAGTGATGTAGGAAATGGACAATAGAGCTGAAAATATGAATAAAAGTAGGTTCTCTATTCTTATTTTCTTTCTGCTAATTTCTTCTGGGTGTATTAGCGATTCCCCCCCCGATCTAGATGATGATGGAATTCCAGATCTTGAAGACGATGATGTTGATGGTGATGGATGGAACAATACTCTGGAGGNTGAATGTAACTCGGACCCAGAAAACAGTGAGAGTCGACCAACCGATACTGATGGGGACTTGACATGCGATATTATCGACGATGATGATGATGATGACACTTGGGAAGACTTCAATGAGATTGAATGTGGTTCAGACCCGCTTGTGGTGTATTCTGTTCCGGATGATTTGGACGATGACAAAATTTGTGACTCCCTGGATGATGATGCGGATGGAGATGGACTCCCAAATGAGTGGGAGTTGGAGAGGGGGTTCGACCCTATGGACCCTGGAGACTACCTTAGCTGCCATGGAAAAACGGTATTTTGCCTTAGGACTTATGACAACTTTACTTTCCCAGAGACTCACAATGCTTATTCCACGATCGAAGACCAAGTTTTACTCGGTGTAAATCACTATACTGGGCTCCAGAAACAATGGGATAATGGAATTAGGGCATTCATGGTAGATTCCCACCACAGGAGCTATGAAAACACCACTCAAGAAGACGTGCGATTTTGCCACAGTACAGCGCAATTCATTCACCCTTGCCAATTCGGAGAAGTAGATGCATTCGAGTGGATTNGCCTGCTAAATTCATTGATGAATAATTCTAGTGGGGATGTAGTGACCCTACTTATTGAGAATTACGTCCCACCAGAGCACCTAGCTTTTCTGTTTAATCAAACAGGGATGATGAGTAGGATTTACGAGCATAATCTTGGAGATCCATGGCCAAGTATAGGAGACATGGTCCTAGATGGAAAAGACTTGGTAGTCTTCTGGGAGCAAGCGCAGAATGATGAATATCCCTGGCTCCACGATTTTGGGCTGTTCAGCTGGACCACTAACTACGCAGAGAACAGTAAGGAGGAGATGTCCTGCACAGTCCATAGGGGGGATGGTTCCCAGCCTGTTTGGCACCTCAATAATTGGTTATCTAGCATTTATGGCCTGCCAGATCCTGTGGCTGCGAATGAAGTTAATGAATACGAGACTCTACTAAGTAGATCTATTGAATGCTGGGAAATCATGGACAACAGACCCACTTTCATAGCAGTAGACTACTGGGAACAAGGCGAAGTAACTAATGTCACAATTACTCTTAATCAGATGGTTCACTGGTCTGACGAAATCCCAGAACATCCTTGATCTCTAGATTTCCTTTGGCCGAATAACATCCTCTACCACCCATATTCCATCTGATTCCACCAAGAGTGCTGCTGCTGCAGTAGGCATCCTGTGCCATTCTCCCGAGAGGTGATTTATCAGCATCTCAGAGCCTGGGTTGTGTCCGATCACCATGGTGGTTCCACCATCTGCCATGTCCTCTAGTTCAAGAAGTAGATCATGAACGGAAGCATGGTAAATACCGGGTCTGATCTCTGTCTGAATTCTTCCAAATCTGTGAGACATTCTTTCTAGAGTTTCCCTGGTTCTAATTGAGCTACTTACTAGAATTAGCTCTGGCGACCAACCTCTCGAAAATATTTCATCTGCTATTCTGGGGGCATCGGCTCGGCCTCTATTGTTCAATGGTCGATCGTGATCACTGAGGCTAGGTTCTTTCCAGCTGCTCTTAGCATGACGCATTATTACCAGTCTTCTGGTCAAACTACTCCTCCTCGCTAGAAGTGAAAATAGGCTCCCTCTTCTCCCTAAATGCACTTACTCCTTCTGAGAAATCTCTTGTCTGAGAAGCAGCAATCATTAGAGACTGCTCGAAATGTAGCTGAGTCTCGAAGAAAGTGGAAGTTGATGCGTCCAATAGCTGCTTGGTACTTCGCCTGCTATTTACAGACCAACTTCCCCACTCTCTGCCTATCTGTATGGACCTGTCCAAAAGAGCTTCTTTTTCCACAATCTCATCCACAGCTCCTTTCTTAAGTGCAAACTTCGCAGACCAAGGCATCCCTTCAAAGAAGAACCTCTTAGCGTTCTGGAAGCCTACCAGCCTAGGTAGTAACCATGTCATGCCTCCATCTGGAGGGAGCCCGAGAGAGAAAAATGCCGGAGCTAACTTGGTTTCTGGAGTGCAAATCCTGTAGTCTGCAGCTAGGGAGAGGCCTAGTCCCCCTCCTGCCGCTGATCCATTCATTGCACAAATCAACACGGTTTCAGATGCTCTAATCCTCAATAGTAATGGATGTAGTTTGTCAGTCATCTTTTTGACCATGTCCCCAATTTTCCCCTCCTCTATCCCCCTGTGGAAATCATCGATGTTTCCCCCTACAGAGAAGAACCTACCCGTTCCTGTCAGTACGATAGATCTACAATCTGGATCCTTCATCAATTTGTCCAAGGTTGCTACTAGAGGTATGAAGTTAGTTTCCGAGAAGGTGTTCGATGATGCCTCTGGCGACATTGTAACCAATACGACACCGCCCTCAAGGGTATCTTCTGATACTGGCATGTCATTGGGTAGGGGCATGCACTATTGAACTGCATGAATATGATAAGATAGCACAGAGTGGGACAAACGTGCACGACCGCAAGAAACTCTACATCGATGGAAAATGGGTTGAAACCTTGGGAGGGGGATCAATCACAGTGATCAATCCTGCCACNGAAGAAGTGTTTGGAAAGGTCCCAATTGGAACAGCAGAAGATGTTGATTCGGCGGTTTTTGCTGCCAAGAAGGCTTTCCCAGAATGGTCGAACACGACTATAGAGGAACGTTCAGAGATCCTGAATGATATTTCTTCTGCAATAAAGGACAGAGGGGAAGAGTTGGCTAGACTAATTACCTCCGAAGTAGGAACTCCCATCGATTACTCCCGGATGGCCATGGTAGGCACTCCTAGGGTTGTAGCTAGGTCATACTCAAAGATCCTACAAGATTTCGAATGGGAAGAAGAGATCAGGAATTCACTAGTTGTCAAGGAACCAATAGGGGTAGTAGGAATGATCACTCCTTGGAATTTCCCTCTTCACCAAATTATTGGAAAGGTGGCACCTGCAATTGCAGCTGGTTGTACAATGGTGCTGAAGCCTTCCAAAGAAGCCCCACTCAATGCCTTTGTTCTTGCGGATATTCTTCACGAAATAGGACTACCTAGAGGGGTCTTCAACCTAGTTTCTGGCCATGGTTCAGAGATTGGCGAGGCTATTGCTGGGCATCCTGATGTGGACATGATAAGCTTCACTGGATCAACAAAGGCTGGAGTTAGGGTCTCGGAGCTAGCTGCAGCTAGTGTGAAGAGGGTGACTTTGGAACTTGGTGGGAAAAGTGCAAACATAGTTCTAGATGATGCTGATTTCCCTAGGGCTGCTTCGTCGGCTATCCATGCTTGCTTCGGGAACTCAGGGCAAGAGTGTTCTGCGCTTACAAGGCTCCTGATACCAGAAAATTCCAAGGACGAAGTGATTGAAGTGATCTCCAGAAAAATCGGACGTTACACCGTCGGGGATCCCATGGATAATTCAAACAAGTGTGGCCCTCTCGTTTCAAAGAGGCAGCAGGATAGCGTGTCGGAATTCATTTCTACTGGAAAAAATGAGGGTGCAACTCTAGTAGCCGGAGGAGAAGGGATGCCTGAGGGTCTCGAAAGAGGTTTCTTCGTTAAGCCCACCGTATTCGCAGACGTTACTCCGGAGATGACTCTTTTCAGAGAGGAGATATTTGGCCCAGTTCTTTCCATTACTACTTATTCTAGTGAAGAAGAGGCCATTGAATTGGCCAATGATTCAGAGTACGGATTATCTGGCGGAGTTTGGTCAGGAGATTTGGATAGAGCAATGGATGTGGCAAAGAAGTTGCGTACTGGCCAAGTAAGTATCAATGGGGGGGCCTTCAATGTCACCGCACCATTCGGCGGATACAAACAATCAGGACTTGGTAGGGAAATGGGGATTCACGGATTGGAGGAGTTCCTTGAGATTAAGTCAATCCAGAGATAGGTGCCCTAATGAGTTCCAGACTCCTAATTATATCTGGAACTAGTGGAGTCGGGAAATCCACGATGTCTGCGAAGCTAGCGTCTTCGCTGGGTTTTTCTAAAACTGCATCTACTGATACTGTGAGGGAAGTTCTTCGTACTCAATTCTCTCCGACTGAAATCCCAGCATTACACAGATCTTCTTTCGAATCTGCTGGAGGATCGACGATTGAAGACTGGAAAGAGACTGCCGAAGCTCTTTCAGAAGGGGTGAATGCAGTCATAGCTAGGGCAAAAGATAAGGGAGTTGACTTGATTATAGAAGGGGTTCATTTCATTCCAAATAAGGCTGTGATTGATTCCTGGATAGAGTCTGGGGGATTTGCAACTGGAGTAGTCCTATATGTCGCTAGTGAAGAGAGGCATAGAGGGATGATTGCAAATAGAGAAAAGCACAATGGGAAGAAAGTGGATCATTATCTCAAGAATCTTCCCAGAATCAGGGAGATTCAGGAAGATATGGTCGCAAGCGGGTCTATTTCTGACTGGCTTCTCATTGACCCGACTAGGGAGTTTGATGCTGAAGGATCGATTGGGAAGAGGCTTAGTTGAGCTACTTTCCTACCCACTTTGGGTCTGACCTATCGATAAATGCCTGAACACCAATCTCTTTGTCTTCCGTATCGAAAAGGGCTACGAACTCTGACCTTTCCATCAATATTCCTTCTGAGAAAGGAAGATCGAGGGCCCCCCTCACTGCCCTCTTTGCTACTTTGGTAGTGTATGGGGATTTCCTGGAGATCTCCTGTGCTAGATTCATAGTTTCAGACTCAAGATCCTCGGCAGGAACGATTCTATTTACTATTCCCATTTGTAAAGCCAGATCTGCGGAAACCATCGAGCCTGAGAGAACTACCTCCATAGTATTGCCGTAACCTATCAGGCGACAAAGCCTCTGAGTCCCTCCCCCGCCTGGAATCAGCCCTAGATTGATCTCTGGTTGGCCAAAGTTAGATCGGTCTGAAGCAATTCTGATGTCGCAAGAAAGTGCTAACTCAGTTCCCCCCCCTAGGGCAAAACCATCAACCATAGCTATCGTTGGTTTGGATAGATTCCAGACTGCTTCCCAGGCGTTGTCCTCAAAAAATGGTCGAACATCGTCAGAGTTTTTACCTGAGAACTCAGATATATCTGCTCCAGCCGCAAAGGAAGGTGGCTTTGGCCTCTTTCCCTCCTCGGAATCTGGAGGTGGGGCTCCTCGGATCACAACACAACGAATATTGTCATCAGACTCGACTCTGGAGCATTGATCCTTGATGGCAGCATGTGACTGAGAATTTAGTGCATTCAGCTTGCTAGGTCGGTTAAGTGTCCAAATGGAAATCAGCCCACCTTTGGGATTGGATCCTTCTACGGAAACGTCTTCGACTATCAATACCTGTTCTGACATATTTCGCATCGAGTAGGGGGTGTGGCTTCAACGTATCATAGAGTTAGTCATCATTACTCGGAGGATGGGGGAGTTCTGGCAAGGGAGGGGGAGTTTCCATCCCAGAAGGCAATGGTGGAGGGGGCATGGGTAATTGTGAATCTAATCCAGATTCCTCGTTCCCACTATTTTGAGATTGATCGGGGACATCTAGTGAAACTCTGATCTTGAGGATTCTTTCGTCGTCAATCCTGAAGTATGAGATTCCCTGAGGGATTGAGGGGTCTGGGTCCTCAGGCTCGTAAGAAACAGCTAAACCATGACCGGGGATCTTTGTTATTGTAGATAGGTCCTCGCCATCCTCGACATCTGACCACTTGCTCACCTCTTCTGCCTTCCTGTGGGAAAGTCCCAATCTTCTCTCACGATGAAGTCTGTCCCTGAATACTGACCTCCTAGCTCTCTGTTGCTCTAGATATCTGTCTACCTCGGCCTCGGCTAATAGCTCAGGATCGGACTTTGCTACATGCACCTTCGCCAGACCCTCCACATCCTCGTCTTGAATTTGGGGCAATGGGGGCCCTTCTTCCATTGAAAAGACGTCTGGGTTTGGAAGTGGTGATGGAATGTCCATTTCTTGTGGGTCTTCTGTAACCCCCCTACCTCTGCTCCTCCGGATCTTGGAGTCTCTAATCTCACTTGTGCTCTCTTCGGAAATTATGGGAGGTGGCAGCTCTATGTCGCCAAAGATGGTTTCCTCTTCTATTACAACCTTTGATTTGCTATTTGAAACGGGGGTCCTCCTTCCAGTGAAAAGAATTAGTGAAATCAGTAAGAGGATTACTACGCTACCTGCAATTTGTAATAGAAGGCCTTCGGGAACGATAAATACTAGAAATACAGGAATAAATATCAAGGTCAGAGCGATCAGAATTAGTCGGGTTGCCGTGACCATATACCAAGGGCACGAGGGAGTGCGTCTATTCACTTTGACGGGGGATTGAGGAGTTCTGAAACCTCCTTTAGGGCCCTGCCCCTGTGCGAGATTTGCGATTTCTCCACTCTGGACATCTCCCCACAGGTTCTTCCATCTCCTTCGTATGGAATGAAAATCGGGTCATAGCCAAATCCAGACTCACCAATTACTGAATAGGCAATCTTTCCCCTGCATGAGCCAACGGCTTTGACTATCTTTCCATCAAATGAAATGGCTGCGAGGGCCCTGAACTCTGCCTCTCTGTTTTCTTCTTCTTTCAGGAGGTTTAGAATTCCTGTGAGCCCAATTGTCCTCTCCACGTATGATGAATATGGGCCTGGGAAATTTCTCAGAGAGTCGATGAATAGTCCAGAGTCCTCAACTAAAATTGCTGAGTGTTCCAATGGAGTGCCCTCTACCATTGCTCTAGCTTGTTCTATCTTTGAAACAGCAATTTCCTCCATATCCTCTGATTGGGGCTCTATGAACTCTGGAGTTGATCCTCCCAATTCCAACTGCAACACACTAAGACCTTTCTTTGAGAATATCTCTGATGCCTCAGATACCTTGTTCATATTTCCTGTTGCAAAAAGAATTTCCATGCTTACACTAACCGTGGTATCTGACTCTTTCAGTAATCTTTCGGAATCGCTGGATTACAATTTCTGCCCCTTCCGAGTGCGAGTTGTTTTGTTCGTAATTGAGATAGCCCTCACATACTTGCTCGATACCATCTATAATTGTAGAATGGCTGGCCCTTAGGCACTCATTCAATACTTGTAAATCTAGACCCATGTGTTCTAGTTCTGGAGACTGTCTTGACAATCCGAAATCAATGAGATGTATTCCGTTTTCTGAAACCATAGCGTTGTGAGTAGTCAAATCACCGTGTGAAATGCCTGCCTCATGGAGCCTCCTCAAAAGACCGCCTAAATCGAATAGATCTTGGGCACCTGCATCTCCTGATTTTAGTTGGTCGTATAATGTTGCACCATCAATCCTAGTCATTAGGATAGAGGCGTTTTTCAAATCTAAATGAATCAGATGTGGCGAAGGAAATCCGATAGAAGAAAGGCGAGAAAGAATCCTTGACTCCGCGGACAACCTCTGTCTAGTTAGCCTTCGATCGAGATCTGGATGTCTGTAACTCCTTGGTCTTCTCAATTTGAGGACTGCTTTTTTGCCCATCCATTTCCCCTCGATGACGGTGGCCTCGGCGCCTTCGTGGATTATTTGGCCCTCATGCCAAATTGATTTTGCACCCCCATCCATGGAACTCCGATGCTAGATGACTTGAAAGCGGTTGCACCCAGCCGATTAACTGGTCACATGGTTCTAGATATGCCTGCGGCTCCCTTGCCAAGAGGTTTGGTTGGGACATTCGGATATTCGGAGCAAGAGATAGAGAAGGAGGCATTGAGGCTGCAGTACGCCATAAAGCAACCAATGAGATGGAGCATAGAGGTTTGTCGATCATTGGCCCCCATGACATTGGAAATAAACAGGCTGAAAAGAGAAAAGGATGTTTTCCTGATTGCTCATTCCTACCAAACGCCCGACATTACCTATGGGGTTGCAGACTCGGTTGCAGACAGTTATGCCCTTTCAAAAGAGGCTAGGGACGCACCACAGCAGACCATTCTATTTTCTAGTGTAAGATTCATGGCAGAAACTGCGAAGATTGTGAGTCCGCACAAGACCGTACTGCATCCCTCTCCAGACGCTGGGTGCTCCCTAAGCGATGGGATTTCAGCAAATGATGTTATTTCGCTTAAAAAAGCCAATCCAGGAGTACCTGTGGTGTGCTACATCAATACCAGTGCAGCAGTAAAAGCTGAGTGCGATGTATGTGTAACGAGTAGCAACTATCTTTCGATTTGTGAAAAGCTCGAAGGCGATAGGCTAATCTTTGTCCCTGATCGCTTTATGGGGAGCCATCTGCAGAAAGAGCTTAGTGGAAAAAAAGATGTTCTAGTTTTCGATGGGGAATGTGAAGTTCATGCCGAGTTCACAGGAAAAAAAATCAGGAAGTGGAAAGAAAACATGTCTGAAAATGGCATTGACCTGGTAGTCCTAAGTCACCCTGAATGCGACGCTGAAGTTTTGAAAGAAAGCGACTTTGTTGGAAGTAGCGAGGTTCTGAAAAATGAGGCAATTAGACTTGCAGCAAAGGGCAAGAAGGATCTGATGCTTATTACCGAATGTGGAACTGCTGATAGGGTCCTTGCTGAGACTAATGACCACCTGAATCTTATTGGGTCCTGCGTAATGTGTAGGCACATGAAAAGGACACAACTTGAGGATATCCTACAGGCCCTAAGAGACCCCACTCAAGAGCAGATTATTGATTTGGATGAGGATATCATAAGAAGGGCATCGAAAAGCTTGGATGAGATGTTTAGACTTGCCGAGTAAGAATCTGATCGGCTCCGAAGGACTGTGTCACCCATAGGAAGATTAGGGGTATTGGAACCAATACAGTTGCCTGTAGGAGAAGCCTATTCCTATCCTCGATCGTGTCCTCAAAAGAATGAACGCCCAACGTCTTTTGTCCTTGTTCATCCTCCTCGATGAATGCTATTCCTTTCGATAGTGTCTGAGGGAGGGACTGGTCAACATCCTCATCATTTGTCAGTTGATCTGTCTGGCCAGATTCAAGATAGTGGACGTACAAGTCGTTATTTCTGTCAGAATCGCCTCCGAATGTATTCAAGTCGTCTCTGGTTACTTGAAGGAATGCAACCATTCCGTTCCCTATACTGGGAGAGGATGAGTCCCAACGTGGGTTTGAAATTATGGACTGATTAAATGACAGAGTGTCCACAAGAATCGTCCTATTGAATTGTCCAACGTCAACAGTCGCAACTAGCCAGTTTGATTCCAACTCCAACTCTACTACTGAGGAATTTTCGAATTCAAGAGTGACTCCAGAATTCTCAATTGACCTGTCAGTTCTTTCATCTGATCTGGGTTCGAGAGGAATGGTAATTACTAGATCTGATTCGACTGAAGTGATGTTAACTAATGGTCCGGAAGTAGATTTCTCTGAGATGGCAATTAATGGGCCAAAGGAGGCGATTACAGAAGAGTTTGAGTTCAATTCTAGTAACTTCTCGGACTCATCTTGGGTGTCGACGAGAACTAGTTTTCCTTCCAACATTATAGCTAGTTTCCTTTTTCCATTAGAATCGGAGGCTATGGACAAGTCAGTGATGTTTTCCGATGTTTCTTTTCTAAACAATGGTTCTAGTGTACCTTCCGCATCGTCTTGCTCGAAGTAGTCTGCTCTATTTTCGCTGAAAACAACGAAGCAGCTTCCCGAAGTGGCAACTCTAGGAGGATCTAGCCATATCTCCCCCCCAATGGTTCTGTTTTCCCCCGAAGAAACGTTCTCAGCGGTAATGGAAACGCCATCTTCTGAGTCTTCAACCCATACTAGCCACTCTCCAGATCCTGATGCTGAAGTGGGCGATTCTGCTTCTTCGATAGAAATCCGCTGATGAGTCACATCCCATAGGATAACTGATCCGGTCATTAACAAAAGTGCTAGGATAATCGCACCTGTCTGATTCTTGCCCGGCTCCTTCAAGGGTTCTAAGATACTGACTGAAGAATTGAACGTGCGCTTTATTGAGCCTATTGGATCGTCCAGGATTCGAGCCAGCCTCCTCGTGAATAGCCTCTCGTCTGCGTATCGCCAAATCGGTCCCTGTGTCTTTCCAGTCAGGTTTACAGCCATTATTGCTACAACCATACCGCCAATGATGTCAACGATCCAATGAATTCCTAAGTATACAATCGAAACAGAAGTAAGAAGAATGAAGACCAGCAAGAATCTTCTGTACCTTTTCCATCTTCCATCTTCGTCCCATCGGTGCATTGAGAGCCAAATGGCAAATGGCAGACCAATGTGTAGACTAGGCATCCCATTGGTGAATGGGTCTATTCGATTAAACCAATTGTGGATTTCAGGAGTCAGGTCGTATGCTATGGTGTCCATTCCTTGGATATAGTTGCCTGTTACCTTTACGTTGAGGAACAAGTAGAATGGGACCGCTAGGACGTAAACCCAAAACATGGACAGAGAGACCCTGTCTGCCATATGCCTGTCATCGAAGTAAATGGGGTAAACGAAAGATGAGAAAGTTGCAGTCATGAATCCCATGACATAGAAATGGGTCATTGCCACATCTAGGAAATCGGTTCTCAGACCATCCTGCACCCATAGAACAGTGTCTCCTTCTATTGCGAAAACCAAGAAGGTCATATCAAGTTGGGTATTTGCCATTAGGACTCGATCTAGACCATCGAGGAGGTCCTTCCATAGGTATACTGAGAAGACCACAATCATGTGTGCCCAGTATCGCCTGAACATGTCGATAAATCCGTCAGCGCTTATCTTGGCATATGGGGGCTTGAAAATTGGAATCATTGCAATGCTGATCAGAATCGATCCAGTTACCCAGGTAATGTATATTCCAGTTTCTCCGACCATTACGTTCTTCTCGGGAAGCGCCTATATCATCAAGTCGACGCTGTTTCTGATTCTCAGATAATCCTTAGTGAACGTTCTGATCCTTTGTCGAGTTGCCCCATTATATTGTCAACAATTGATTCGAATGCCTTTGCAGTATTACCCTCTGGTTCGGCTATAATCCTGTGAACCCCATCGTCTCCCCCTCTAACAATGCCTGGATCGAAAGGAAGCGTTCCTAGGAATGGCACCCCCATCTCATCTGATGCTTCCTCCCCCCCACCCGATTTGAATACGTCAAGAGTGATGTCCCAATTTCCCTCCGAGTCTGAGTCACATTCCTTCATCACCCCCTCCGGGCTCATCACCGAAATAGTTGAGTTTGGCTCTGCTGAGCCTCTGATAGTATAACCACTCATGTTCTCCACAACTCCAAGAACTGGAACAGATATGGTCTTGGCGAAATTTATCGATTTCCTGCTGTCAAGAAGTGCGACCTCTTGAGGGGTTGTGACGATTACAACCCCATCTATGCCTGGCAGGCTCTGGCTGACAGTTAGTGGCTCGTCGCTGGTTCCTGGGGGGAAATCGATGATTAGTGCATCAAGCTCGCCCCATGAAACATCTCCAATAAACTGCTGAATTGCTCCTAGCTTGATTGGTCCCCTCCAAATTACCGGCTTATCTGGATCTTCTATCAAGAATGCCATCGAGATAACTTTCACCCCATTGGGACCTTCAGCAGGGTGGATCTGCCCGTCTTCTACGTTCAGATCTGCTTCTTCCAGGCCTAGCATTATTGGAACGTTTGGCCCGGTTATGTCTATGTCCATTAGTCCCACTTTCTTTCCCTTGCGAGCAAGCGAAAGCGCCAAGCCAGTTGCTACAGTTGATTTCCCGACACCCCCCTTCCCTGAAAGGACCATTATTTTGTGCTTAATGCCTTCATCCAACTTGCTAATCCTCATCTTTCTCTGCATCTGCTGGTATGCCTGTTCCATCTGTGCTTTCTGTTCATTCGAGGCCTCGGCCTCCGGACTCTTCTGACCTGAACCCGCAGGATGGTGGGAAACGGGAGAGTCAGGCATCAGTAGTAGGTCTGGGGATTCATTATTGAATGCTGTTCTACGGCTATTTCCGCAAATAATCTATTTGTGATTCATTTAATTAGGAAGGAGACTTGGAAATTTGTGTGCGAGTCCTCTTCGTTTGCGTTGGGAATACCTGCAGGAGCCAGATAGCTGAGGCGATTGCTAGGGATTTGGGGTATGACGCCTTTTCTGCCGGCACTGATCCGCGAGATGATGGGAAGATTACAGAGAATGCTTTGAAGGTACTCGAAGAAGCGGGATTGGAAACTGCAGACCTTTATTCAAAATCCTTAGACTCTTTTGATTCGGAGAAATTTGACAAGATCATTAGCATGGGTTGCGGGGTAAGCTGTCCTGCAATCGAAATAGACCAGGATTGGGGTCTTAAAGACCCACATGGGGAAGATTTGGAGGTATTCAGAAAGACTCGGGACAAGATTCACAATCTTGTGTCCAAGATGATGAAATCGGATACCGACGCTTAGAAAAGCCAGTCTTGTTTAGCATGTTCCCGAGCGAGTGTAGTGTAGCGGTTATCACCCCACGTTGCCAACGTGGGAACCCGGGTTCAAATCCCGGCACTCGCACCATCAATACTCCAGATCCGAATTCCTCACGACGTAAAGAAATGCTCCAATTGCAATACACAGCATTGCTATGATGGAGGCTACGATTAGCTGCGTTGAATTCTCAGAAAACCAAGATGAAGTCGGTGGTCCGATATCGGATTTCACAATTGAAATGTTATGCCATTGTTGGTCAACTGGGGTAGTTGAAAGAAAAACATCGGTGGACCTAATCATGACATTTATCTCCCCCTCACTGAGTGAAGGTCTAGCAGAGAATGAAATGGAATAAATCCCATCTCCTGCGAATCTGTCAGGCCCACTTCCATCATCCAGCAGCAATAGCCAAGACTCTGACTTTCCAATTGGAGCTAACCTTCCAATCTTAGCTTGGGCTGAAGAGATTCCATCCAAATCCTCGATTCTCAACTCCATAGTGTAATTTATTGGTTTCCCAGAAATTGGAGCGGTGACAGAATCGACTACATCCCCATCTCTCATTAGTGTCAGATTCGATATTGAAGGAGGGAGGTTGCTGATGGTAATCTGATCAGATTGCCTAGATATGGAGCTAGAAGGGATGTTTCTAGTTGATGAAGTTGAGGATGAAGCGCCCTCATTGTCTTCCAAAAGTATTGGGATTGTTTGACGGCCTGGTGAGATGCTGGTTGGGATGTCAATTAATCCTGACCATTGTTCCACCTTTGTGACGAACTCCGACCCGTCTTTCTCCCATACCCAATCGAAATCTCCAACGAGATCCAATGGGAAAAGAACCCCTCCGAGAGCCTGTAGATCTGCCGAAACCGACTTGATTGCATGTCCATCGAACGCCCATACAGTTACCCTGACTTGGTCGCCCCTGTACACGCTTACTGGATCGAATTCAACATCTAGCATTCTTGGAGGGGGGTTTACTATCTGCAAACTAGCATTTTGCTGAACTGTTACCCAATAGTCTTGCATTATTACTTCTATATCTATCACTCCATGCTGAAGTCCGTTATGCACAATTCTTGCAGTCCAGAGATCATCATGGATTATTCGATCGCCCAATAACCCCGAGTCGGAAAGCTCCACTATTCCGAGGCCCATTGTCGAAAGATCGACGCTGACTGAAGAAATATCCGTGTCCTTGTCATCCACTGAAACCTCGAGATGGGCGATACCGCCCTCTGAAGTTAATATTCCCTCTCTAAATCGGACAGCTGATTCCACCCCCTGGGAAAGTTCTGGTGGTGAATTCTCGTCCAGAGTGATAATCGATGGGTAGTGTATTCTATCGACCTCTTGGCTCTCAAAAAACGAGATTGCCTCGCCAACACCAATTTCTAATCTAACTTGCCTGCTAACTTGATTTAGAAGTCCAGAGAGTGGGCCTTCGTTGATTACGCTCCCGTTTGCAGAGCTCGAGTCCCCGAAGATCCCGTTCCAGTGAGCCACTGAAACAGAGTGACCATCGACCATTTCATTAGTCATCGCTGAGATCTCTACATCGAGAACCATTGCTGAGTTGCCAATAAGGTAGAAGCGATCTCCGGTGGAAACAATCTGGGGACAGACCCCTGTTTCTCTAGATATGTGGTCTGAGAAAACAGGGTTTGCTTCTGGGGGATCTGGGTTGAAGATTATTGGGGAGTTTTCTGGAAACTCGTCTTCTTCGGACCCGTTATCGTCGACATACGTGTAACGGATTGTTCGATTGTCCCAATCCTCTTGCGGAACAACGTATTCGTAAGTTAGATTATGTTCAGCACCCCATTCCTGGTCAATTGGGCCGAAAGGAGTTGCTGAGACATTGAACCAAAACTCATTTCGGATTTTGTCGGCCTCAAAAGGTGCCCCTGATGCATTCTCAAAAACTCCTGACTCGACAATCTGTCGAACTAGTCCGAAGGTTCCCTGGGCGTCACCATCGTATGTTCCATCTACTATGATTGTATCAGCTACTGTTTCTCCGCCTTCTGACTGGAAATGTAGAATTGGGATTGTTCCGTTTACCTCGATAAACGGATTATCCTCTGATGCTATGAAGTCGAATTCTCCGCTTCCGAAAATTCTAGAGTACTGGTCAGTTCTGACCCCTTCCTCCCATTTCTCTCGGATAATCATCTCTTCAAGATCGAAAGAGAAAAACTCGCCAACAGCAGAAAGCCTAACTGAGGCATTTGCTTCTACCTGCAGGTCCTGAAGTCTTCTGAATCCATCTTCATCCCAGGTCTCAAAATAAAGCAGGAATACCTCGCCGAAGGCTCCACCAGAGCTATCGTTGTCCCCTCCGTTAACAGAAAGCCAGCCATCTCCTTGGAATCGCATCCGTTCGCTAATCTTCCCGTCTTTGTATGACCTAAAGACAAAGGCGTCATCTATTCTTGCATCAATTGTTGCCCCCTCGCCCCCATCCACAGCATCAAAGGACATGTTTCCAACGCCTGTCATCTCAAAATCTTGGACGATTAGATCTGTTCCGTCATATGTCTCGTTAAGCCAAATCTTGTCCAAGTCGAGGTCCAATATTGCCCCACTAGTCCCATTGGTCATGTCCAAGTAGAGAGAGCCGTTTCCGAGTTCATTAGACTCCAGAATGCTTCCTGTCCTCTTCTGCCAGCCTCTGCCTTCAAAGAAAATCCCCTGGCCTTCACCGTCAATATCCGACATGGCCCACCCAGTTTCCCTAGTAATCTCATGATCTTCTATTGGCTGATTCCAATTGGTAATGTTGAGAGATCTGCTACAAAGGGCTTTTTCGGATTGAAATGATATTGATATGAAGTCTCCAAATTGTGGTTGTTCCGGTAGGACAATGTCAACCTCCCCCCCAGCAACTAACATCGAAGTATTCTGTCCTGCAAATTCAATCCCACCTCTGAGATGCTCAACTGAAGAGTTGATCAATGAGGGGGATGTTCCATTTGTGAATGGAGGATCGAAAACTACCCTGTACCTGTTGACCAATGATGGCTTTGTTTCTCCGAATTCATCCAACTGCCACTCCTGATCCCAGTCAACTAAAATCTGGCATGAAGTTTCGGTCCCATCTTGGCCCTGAACTTCTGATAGGGGGAAGTAAATCAGCAGAAAAGATAAAACTGCCAAAGAGGCAAATACTCTGGTCACATTGTTCTCTGGGCACCTAGGCATTTCAACCAATGCCCGAATTGATTAGCAGTTTTTCTAGAAGAGTGGTTCTTCGTAGTCATCGTCTACTCCTGACCTCTCCCTCCATAGATCTGCAGGCATACCGTCGTAAATGTCGGCATAAGGATCTTCGTTTTCCTTATCTCGTTCACTCTGAGCAACTAGTTTTGCAAAGTTCTCTGCATTAGGCTTGAACTTCCAGTAGTGAATCCTCCATTCTCTTCCATCCCACAGCGTTGTCTCCTCTGATTCTGTAGTAAGGAGGTCATAATCCTGCAACTGGTAAAACAGATTCCGATCAGTTGGTTCAAGGGCATTGTCAATTATTCTGTTGGAGAATCCGAAGAATCCTAGTGCGTGTTCTGCAATCGACTCTGCAACGGTGGTTTCCATAGAAGTGTCTACCTTGCTCTTGATAGCTTGAGTAAGTTGCGCCAGCGTCAGCCCCACGTTCCCACCGAGCAATGTTAGATAACAAGATTATATCAATCATCTTGCTAAATGATTCAATTTTAGCCACCGGCAATCCGAAGCGATTAATCTTGGCTTTCTCTGCGATTAGCCATGGAAGGTTGGGGCTCGCCTACATTCCTAGGTTTAGAAGAGTCAGAAGACGGACCATGGGACGTGTTGGTCTTACAAGTTCCATTGGAGCTTTCAGTTAGCTACGGCGAGGGAACAGAAAATGGTCCAAGAGCTTGCATTGAGGCCAGTTCACAAGTTGAGCTATTTGACGAATTTTTGATGAGTGACTTACCTGGCGGCTACAGAATCAGAACAGCTGAGCCATGGTCTTCAGATGCGCCATACCTTAGGGAACAACTGGACTCGGTAAGGGAATATTTGGGAGGGTGGTTTGAGAGGGGTGGTTTCCCCCTGGTCCTAGGTGGAGAACATGGTATCCTTCTCCCAATTGTCGAAGCTATTGAGTCTCATGAGCTTGTTTCTGATATCTCTGAACTTACTATTGTTCAGATTGACGCACATGCCGATCTGAGAGACGAGCTTAACGGGGAGAGATTCTCGCACGGCACCGTAATCAGGAGGTGTTTGGAAGCTGGAGTGGGGGGCGTGATCCAAATTGGCGTTAGGGCATATAGTTCAGAGGAAAAGTACCTTATTGAGAGCGAAGATAGGATCGAGACTTGGTTCGGAAGGGACCTTCTCTCTGTTTCAGGGGATTCCACCGTATGGGGTGAAATGATCTCCAGCTTATCCGACATAAGTGGCCCTGTTTGGATTTCTTTCGATGTTGACGGTCTTGATGGTTCCTTGGTGCCCTCAACAGGAACACCAGTTCCTGGAGGTCTAAGCCACTGGGGTGCAGTAGAGATAATTGAGAGTGTTTTCTCATCTGATAAATGCAATGTAATTGGGGCGGATGTCAACGAAATAGTCCCTGACTCGGAAGGAACGCTAACACAGTTTAGTGCCGCGATGATTGCAACCAAGATTGTGGCCTGCAAAATAGCAGATCTTGGTGGCGGGAAGACGTAACGATTGTAGCTATTGGCCCACCCAGCGGCGGCATGAGCCGCTTGGTTGCAGTATTGGCATTATCATCTATTCTTGCTGTATCAATTGCTCCGGTTGCTACGGCACAGGTGGGTCAACCCGAGATTATACAAGAGCATTGGTATCACTCATATGCAACACTCGCTCTGGATGTTAATGCTTGGGCTGACGATTATCCCGAAATAGTAAACCTAATCGTAGTAGGAAATACAGAGATGGGCAGGAACCTCTGGATGTTGCAAATCTCGGACTGGAATAATGAAACTAAGCCAGATGGGACGCCCAAAGAAGTGGTTTACATTGATGGTGGCCATCATGGCAATGAGCACCTAGGTACAGAGCTTGCTTTCCTAACTGCAGAACATTACATTGAGGGGTGGGAGGAGGGGGACCAGGGCGTCATTGATGTTCTCTCGACTACTGAGTTGCACATCCTGATCATGCTTAATGCGGATGGTAATGACTTTGATACCAGATGGAATATCAACCAAGTAGATCTGAATCGAAACTACGATCATTACTGGAATACCTGCCCTACAACCCAGCCCGGGAGTGATGCATTCAGTGAATCTGAAACGTTGGCGAATTCGGTTTACATGAATGAGGTAGTGCCACATGCTGATCTATACGTCACAATGCACACAGGAGTTTGGATAATGCTCTATCCGTGGGGGAAATGGCCAGAGCAACCCCCTGATTGGGAATTGTTCCATTCGATAAGAGATGAAGTCAATGCAAACATCTCAGAAATCCCAATTCGAAATGCCAACCAGGGCCTCTACCCCAATTGCGGAACTAGTAGGGACTATGGTTACGGGGTGATGGGTTACCCAACATTCACGTTCGAAACCGATGACGAGCAATTCCTTCTGGGTTCAATAGAATCTGTCTCTGATAGGCTGGCTGAAGAGCTTGATGTGATGGTTTACCTGATTGAGAATGTTTGGTACTGGAGAGCCCGCCTAGTTGTGGACTCAATGGAAGTGGAGGGAGGAGTCGTGAAGCTTAGCGTTTCCAACCTCGGACGAGCAACTACGTCAAATGCCACATTGACATACGTTAGCGGTGATGGAGAGATCTGGATGCCCGTTGGATTCGAACCTGAAACATATCCATGCAACGGCTCTGAGATGCATTTCAACTACTCTTCCCCGGGATGCGGCTTCGCAGTTAATGCCACCAATAACACTGAGACTATGATTGATTTCGGCGACGCTCCTATTTCTGACGGTGAAGGCCAGTTCAGCCTATTCTACCAGAAGAGGGTCATTGATGCATCGACTATGGTGTCCGAGCCGATAAATGGCTCGATAGTGGATTTTCGCGGGGCTTCCGAAAATGCCCTATCTTCCCCATCAGTTGTGATTAGCGTACTATGTGTGTTGCTATCTGCAGTAATTCCGAGAAGGGATGAGTTTGATTGATTGCCAAATTATATCTAAAACGGTAATTTTGCAAACGAATTGTTTGTAAACTAGTCACAAAACGGAAGTTTTGATATAATTATGCAAATAAGCAATAGTGAATTTACTCAACTGGGATCTCAGCTTATCCTCCCTCTGTTCGAAGGCACTGAAAAGGCACCAAACAACTCACTAGTAGGACTCAGCAGGAGCCAGAGGGGCTTGGTCAAGGAGGCGCTTTCTTCAGGAGAGTTTGACTGTAAGAAAGGAAAGAGGATGACATTGTGGACACCGGGATGTAATATTATCTTGGTCGGGATGGGAGGCAGAGAATCATTCGGACACAAGAGGGCTAGGGACACTGGGGCGAGGTTAATTGCGTCCATGTCCAAGAAGAAGGGGCTAGATGTTTCTGTAAGGTTCACTTTCGGGTGGTCAGGAGATCGAATGATTGACTTTGCAGAGGGGATAATGCTCAGGAACTACGAGTTCCTGGAGCACCAAGAAACCCCAGAGGGCCACATAGGAGAACCGTGGGAGTTTGATTTTCAAGCCAGCAAGAGGCATCAAGTAGCCCTCTCCGGAGGGCTGAAAGAGGTGGAGTCAGTAGTTGCTGGCGTTCACCTGGCAAGGGATCTGGGTAATGAGCCTGCTAATGTCCTTTATCCAATGGAATTTGCCCGAAGGGCACAGGAATGGGGAGATGACAAGGGTAACGTCGAGATAGAGGTTTACGATTGGGACAAACTGCAAGATCTAGGCATGGGTGGCCACATCAACGTTGGGAAGGGCAGTGAAAGGAAACCTTGCATGGTGCTTTTCACATTGAACCCAGATTCAGACAAAGGAGTTCGGAGGCCCTGCATTGTGGGGAAGGGGATCACATTCGACACAGGGGGGATTTCTATCAAACCTGGCCGAGGAATGTGGGACATGAAGTACGACATGTGCGGAGCTGCCGCTGTCTTCGGCCTGATGGAAGCCCTGCACTCAAATGGCTACAAGGGACGAGTTAACGGCATTGCCTGTCTGGCTGAGAACATGCCCGGATCAGGAGCGTATAGGCCTGGGGACGTTTTCAGAACATATTCGGGAAAGACGGTTGAGGTCTTCAGCACCGATGCTGAGGGGAGGAATGTGCTTTCGGATGGCCTTTGGAAGGCTGGCGAGTTTGATCCAGATTACATCGTAGACCTGGCAACCCTCACTGGAGCCGTCGTAACTGCTCTAGGAAACCAGATTTCCGGGATGTGGGCCAACGACGAGGGGATCGCAAAGCGCCTAAAGTCTGCTGCAATGAGGAGCGGCGAGCCAGTATGGAGGATGCCCCTGAACGCTCAGTTCAGGAAATACATGACGGACTCAGCTTTTGCGGATATTAGGAACGGTTCCATCGGAGGGAGGGCTGGCAGCTCGAATACAGCTGCATCATTCCTCGAGTTCTTTGTCCCTCACAGAGGCTTCGACGAGTCAGAAGAGAAGATTCCCTGGGTCCATCTAGACATAGCCGGAACGGCCTGGGGACCAGGTTCAAAGGCTCGTTCGGAGGGAGCTAATCCCCTCTACCAATATGGTACATCTGGAGTTCATGTGCGAACCCTATATCGGCTAATA
This sequence comes from Methanobacteriota archaeon, assembly GCA_002716085.1. Lineage (GTDB taxonomy): Archaea > Thermoplasmatota > Poseidoniia > Poseidoniales > Thalassarchaeaceae > UBA36. The sequence continues at coordinate 83,220 of PAYZ01000016.1, forward strand.
ACCGAGAAGTGATCAGCCCTGGTCCTCTTCTTCTGAGTCGACAACCTCGAAGTCTGCATCAACTATGCCATCGTCTTCTTCGCCTTCCTTCTCTTCAGCCATCTCAGCAGCAGCTGCTTCGTAGAGCTTTGTAGAAATGGCATGCATAGACTGTTCCAATTCCCCCATCTTTGCCTGAATAGCAGCCTCGTCGATTTCATCCAAAGGGATGGGGGTCTCGTCATTTACGATTAATGACTCAAGTTCATCTAACTTCTCAAGAACTGGTTTTGTGTCTTCCTCTGACAGTTTATCCTCGTTCTCGTCGATCATCTTTCTTGTCTGATATACAATGCTGTCTGCTGAATTTCTAGTCTCGACCTTTGCCTTTCGGCGCTTGTCCTCCTCTGCGAATTTCTCTGCATCCTCAATCTTCTGCTTAATCTCATCCTCTGATAGTGAGGTCTGGCTTTCAATCTTGATCGATTGCTCCTTTCCAGTTCCGAGATCCTTGGCTGAGACATTGACGATTCCATTGGCGTCGATGTCGAATGTGACCTCGATCTGAGGGATTCCACGAGGTGCCGCGGGAATTCCCATCAAGTGGAAACGCCCTAGAGTGATGTTGTCCTTGGCAAATTCCCTCTCACCCTGCAAAACGTGAATCTCCACTGCAGGCTGGTTGTCTGCTGCTGTGGAGAAGGTCTCAGACCTCCTAGAGGGGATTGTAGTGTTTCTCTCGATCATTGTAGTAGTAACTCCCCCTAATGTTTCTATTCCAAGGGTTAGTGGCGTTACGTCCAGAAGGAGAACGTCTGTTACCCCTTCATCGCCAACAATAATGCCGGCCTGCAGGGCTGCCCCCATGGCAACCGCTTCATCGGGGTTGATTCCCTTGAATGGAGCCTTGCCGACCTCTTTCTCTATTGCCTGCTGTACTGCTGGGACTCTAGTGGAGCCGCCAACAAGCAAGACCTTGTCCACATCGCCCTTCTTTATGCCGGCGTCCTTCATTGCTTGCCTGGTTGGAGACATGGTTCTCTCAACCAAGGAGGCCGTGAGCTTCTCAAACTTTGAGCGAGAAAGTGAGATATCCAAATGCTCAGGCTGGCCGTCACTCATTGTTATGAATGGGAGGTTAATCTGGGTCGAAGGGGTGCCAGAAAGCTCAATTTTTGCCTTCTCAGCTGCTTCGCGAATTCGACTCATTGCCTGAAGATCCTTGTCCAAGTCTATTCCTGTTGACTTCTTGAATTCGGAAACTATCCAATCCATTACGACTTCGTCGAAATCGTCTCCTCCAAGCCTATTATCCCCACTTGTTGCCTTGACCTCAATCTGTGGTTGCCCGTCGACCTGGTATATCTCTAGAATTGATACATCAAATGTACCGCCACCCAAGTCGTATACCAATACCGTCTGGTCTTCTTCCTTGTCAACACCGTATGCTAGAGCCGCAGCAGTAGGCTCATTGATAATCCTGAGAACCTCCAATCCGGCTATCCTCCCGGCATCCTTTGTAGCCTTTCGTTGTGAGTCGGAGAAGTAAGCAGGACAGGTTACAACCGCCTGTTTTACCTCTGTTCCAAGGTACTCTTCGGCATCTGCCTTCAGCTTCTGCAAAATGAAAGCTGATACTTCTTGCGGAGAGTAGCTATCACTGTCTATATCTTTTGTCCAGTCGGTCCCCATTTCCCTCTTTACCGAGATAATTGTCCTCTCAGAATTTGTAACTGCCTGCCTCTTAGCAGTGACTCCGACTAGCCTCTCGCCGTCCTTGGTAAATGCGACTACGCTAGGAGTAGTCCTAGATCCTTCTGAGCTCGGAATTACTACTGCCTTTCCTGCTTCTATTGTTGCCACACAACTGTTTGTCGTTCCCAAATCTATACCTATTACTGGTGTTCCCATTTTTCATTCCTCTTTTTTCAATTTACTCTCGAGCTATTTTAGTTCGAATATTATGTCAAGTATGCCGTTGTTGATCTCCCACTTTGGCTGGCCGGTGGAGATGTGAGGGAGAACGTATTTTCTGAATGGCCTGATTTGATTCTTCCTTAGCATCTGAAGAACCTCCCCATTCCCAGTGAGGCTAAGCTCTAGATTATCTGGACCGATGTCATCGAACCTTGATACATCTATAGTTACGAACATGTTTTCTCCTTCGACAAAAACGTCCTCTTCGTTTATTGAGTTGTCTTCTATTGTTTCAGGATCTTTATCTACATCGACCTGAACCTCAGTAACTGAAGGTTTGATGTGTATATCTACGCCCATTCTTTTGAGGAATTCGCCTAGTCCCTGTGGGCCGCTAAACATCGTCTCAAAGCTCTTCATGAACTCCTCTGGGTCCGAATTGAGGCCGAATTTGACTTCACTCATTGATACCTTCTCTGGATCAATACCCATTTCCTCGAACTGATTCCTTACCTGACTAATCATTGACTTCAGTGTTTTGAGATCTATTGGCATCCCCATCTTCTCGAACATCCTGGCCATCTCTTCGATGGCCTCGTCATCAAATTCATCCCAATCTGAGTCAGTCATATTATCACTAATCAACCTCTAGTTGTATAGTGGGATGTGGGAGTGATATTTGAATCAAACGGATGAAAGTCGTGTCTCTTGGAGGAGATTTCCGATGAGCGTATTGAAAACTGAGACTAAAGTGGCTACTACACGATGGTCGAGACTGATCACGAGGTTGCTCTAGAAGATACTGATAGAATTCAGGGGAGAGCGGCACTAGTGAATAATGTACGAGCGGCTACTTCACTAGCCGGAGCGATTCGCTCAACGCTTGGGCCCAAGGGCCTGGATAAAATGCTAGTAGAAGATGATGGTTCCGCGTTGGTTACTAATGACGGCGTAACCGTACTTGAGACTGCGAACGTTGAGCATCCAACGGCTAGAATGCTAATCGATGCGTCATCTTCTCAGGACAGGGTAGCAAGGGATGGGACTACGACCACTGTAATTCTTGTTTCAGAAATGCTCCAGAACGCATTGGAGCTTGTTAGGATGGGGATTCATCCTTCAATAATTGTCAAAGGTTACGATATCGCCCTCGAAGAGGCCCTTTGTGAAGTTAGGAGAGTCTCCAAGGAATCTGGAAATATCCAGAAGGTGCAGGTTGTTAGAACTTCTTTACAGGGCAAGGGCGACTCTTCCCTATGCGAATTGATTGGCGAATTGGCGATTAAAGCTGCTCAGAAAATTGCTGGGGAGCAAGGGGGAGACAACCTAGAGCGAATGAGGATAAAGCGGCTCCAAGTAAGGCAGGGAAGCGTCATGGACACCACTCTAGTTGACGGGCTAATGCTACTGAAATCGAGGGTTGATTTCTCTAGCCCTGCAAGCTCTGAACGAGGAAATGTTGCAATCATTGATGGGGGTATTGAACCCCCCAAATTATCTACAAACGCCTCTATTGAAGTTCAAAATACAGGCGTTTTGAAGGAATTCCATGAAAGGGCTAGAGATTCCATAAGGAAGAAGATTGACCATATTTCCTCAATAGGAGCAGATCTTGTAGTGGTCAGAGATGGGATAGACGATGAAGCCATATCATTACTCACAGAGCGTGGAATTACCGCATACAGGCGATTTGAAAGAGCGGATCTAGACCTTCTGGCCAATATCACAGGAGCTAGGGCTGTTAGAGATGCTCTCTCTTTACGCGTTGAAGACCTTGGGAGCTTTAGCAAGCGCTCCGAGGAAACTATCGCTGAGGTTTCTCACACACAAATTGAAGGTGATGGGAATGGGATGACACTAGTTGTCAAGGGGGCGACTCCGGCTATTAGGGAAGAGGCGATAAGGATCTTCGATGATGCAATCGGAGTGGCACACAGACTAAACAGCAAGCCTGGAGTTCTTCCAGGAGGGGGGGCCATTCATGCTCATTTGGCAAGGCATCTGAGGTCTTTCTCGAATACCAACCCAGGAAGGGAGCAGCTAGCTATTGAGGCCTATGCATCCGCTCTGGAGTCAATACCCAGGATTCTCGCAGAGAATGCGGGAAGGGATCCTGTGGATGTTATCCTCTCACTATCGGCGGATCAGAATGAGTCAGGTGCATGGATAGGATTTGACCTAAACAAGGGAGTGAATGCGGACATGGAAGAGGCGGGGGTTCTCGATCCAGAATTTGTGGTTAGTCATTCTCTTTCTGGGTCAACTGAAGCTGCAATCAGTGTGATAAGAATTGATGATGTTCTTTGGGCAAGAACTGATCCAAGCACCCCCAACTGGGAAGAGGAGGAGGGCGAAGACTAGCCTCTGGATATTCCCGAAATCATTGCATCTACCATTTCATCTAGATCAAAATTCGGAGACCAATCCCACTCCCTATGAGCAATTGATCCATCAATTGAGTCGGGCCATGAGTCGGCATACCTTTGTCTAACGTCAGGAGAATAGTCGCAAGAGAATCCTTCTATTCTACGTGAGATGGCTTCTGCAAGTTCCTTTGCTGTAAATGATAAGCACGGAATGTTGTACCCGGCCTTCCAAATCCCCAATGATTCCGACGGTGCATCCATTAATGTGAGCGTTGCCGTAATTGCATCTTCCATGTACAGCATTGGTAGACGGGTATCTGGTCGTACGAAGCATTGGTAGTGGCCACTGCCTAAGGCAGAATGGAAAATTTCGACGGCATAATCTGTTGTTCCTCCGCCTGCTGGGGCCTTGTATGAGATTAGCCCTGGATATCTTATCCCCCTAACGTCAACTCCATACTTATTCCTGTAATCTTTGGCCAAGGCCTCCCCAGTAACCTTTGTCTCCCCATAAACTGTAGTTGGATTCAGTATGGAATCTTGGAGGGCATGCTTCGGGGCGTCGGGTCCAAAGACCGCTATAGATGATGGAGAAAAGACCTTCAGAGAGCATTCTTTTGCTGCTTCTAGTACTGAAACTGTCCCCCCGACATTTACTTTCCTGCAGAGATCAGGATCCCTCTCTCCAGTAGCTGAGAGTAATGCAGCAAGGTGGTAGACTGTGCCAACCCCATGATCAATGCAAACTCTGATGATTTCTTCGGTTTCCAAAACATCGAGAACTACGAAAGGGCCGTCTTCAGCAATTTTATTCCCTTCCGAATGGCGAATATCGGATGCAATTACCGAAGATAATCCGTGTTTTATCCTAAGTGCCTCCAGCAAGTCGGTGCCAATCTGACCCAATGCTCCGGTGACCAGAACATTGTCTCCGGGAGGGTCCGACATGGGTGACCCTAATTCTGGCGATACTTGAAATTAAAGCAGTGGCAAGCAGCATCTAAATTGCCAATGTTGATATGCGAGGGTCAATGGCTTCAGACCCCGTTGATGAGATGAAGTATGTCGTCGTGACGGGTGGTGTCCTCTCCGGACTTGGCAAGGGAGTGACTGCAAGCAGCATTGGAGTTCTGTTGAAAAGCGCTGGACTGAGAGTGACTGCAGTAAAAATAGATCCCTACTTGAATTGCGACGCTGGGACGATGTCCCCCTTTGAACACGGAGAGGTTTTCGTCCTAGATGATGGTGGAGAAGTGGATTTGGATTTGGGGAACTACGAGAGGTTCCTTGACGTCTGCCTAACAAGGGATAACAACATCACAACTGGTAAGGTGTATGACAACGTAATCCAGAAGGAAAGGCGAGGAGATTATCTTGGCAAAACCGTGCAAGTGATCCCCCACATTACTAATGAGATTCAGGATTGGATCGAGAGGGTCGCCCATACTCCCAGCGATGGAAACGGAAAGGAGCCTGACGCTTGTGTGATTGAATTGGGCGGAACTGTTGGGGACATCGAAAGTGCCCCGTTCATCGAAGCTCTGCGTCAGTTCCAATTCAGAGTAGGTCAGGAGAATATTTGCTTCGTTCACGTTAGCCTAATTCCAGTTATGGGTCCAGTAGGGGAGCAAAAAACAAAGCCGACCCAGCACACAGTAAAGGACCTCAGAGGCCTAGGGATAAATCCCCATATGCTCGTTTGCAGGTCTAAGAGCCCTCTGGTGGATGAAACTAGAGAAAAGATCTCAGCATTCTGTCACGTTTCTACTGATGCAGTGGTTTCTGCTCATGACGTGTCTAACATCTACCAGGTCCCAATAATGCTGGACGACCAAGGAGTTACGAGGATGCTTGCGGAGAGATTCGGGTTCGAACTACCTACCAAAAGGAAGGTCCTGGAAGACTGGAAGGAAATGGCTGATCACGTCGACACTCTGGATGAAGCAGAGGAGGTGCACATTGCTGTAGCTGGGAAGTACACTGATTTGGCAGACTCGTACCTTAGTGTAATCAAGGCACTTCAGCATGCATCTTTCAAGGTGAACAGGAAGCTGGTAATTGACTGGATTGAGTCCTCAGACTTGGATGACGAGGCAAAGGAGTCCGATTCAGAATCCTTCGAAGCGGCTTGGAAACTTCTGAGGGAGGCCGACGGAATCCTGGTCCCTGGTGGATTCGGCATTAGGGGTATTGAAGGCAAAATCAAGGCGGCCGAGTTCGCCAGGTTGAACGATGTCCCATACCTTGGAGTATGCTTGGGCCTCCAGGTAGCGACAATCGAGTTCTGTAGAAACGTTCTGGGACTCGAAGGAGCAAATTCATCCGAGTTCGATGAAAACGCGCCCCATTCTGCAGTGGTGTTCATGCCTGAAATATCCAAGACACACATGGGTGGGACCATGAGGCTAGGTACCAAGCCCACTCCTTTCCTAGTCGATGACTGCAAGATTAGGAGGTTGTACGGAGGAGCTGATCACGTAGACGAGAGGCACAGGCACAGGTACGAGGTAAATCCGGAATTGATCGGGGAAATCGAGGGCAAGGGCCTGGTGTACGTTGGCAAGGACGAGACTGGCGAGAGATGCGAGATCATGGAACTCGAAGGGCACACCTACTATGTTGGAACCCAGTACCACCCGGAGTTCAAGTCAAGGCCGGACAGGCCTAGTCCCCCATTCCTGGGCCTCCTAAAGGCCGCATCTGGAATGGAAGTCTAGTCTACTGAAACTGGCAATATCCTGGTGGTTCGATATCCCTGTAGTATCTTCATGTACCTCTTAGACGCGAATTCGGCATCAAGATCCTCGTCTCCCGTCTCTATCCTTAGAGCCCTCACTGTCAGAAGCTTGGCTGGCGTGACTACCCCTAGGACGTTTTCAATCCCGATCTTCCTTAGTACTTCTGGGGAGAGTTGCAGATTTCCCCTTCCAATAAGAAACCCCTGCCCACCCATAGGGGAAAGCAGCAGAGTTACATCATCATCGTGGGAATCTAGGATTTCTATCAATCTCGCCTCGTCCAAGTCGGTCCCTATCTGATTTCTCCCCATGGTGGCATCGATCCCCAGTGTTGTCAAATCGAATCCAATATTGCCGCCTATGGAACTAAGCGTACCTCCTGATCCCCAAATTATCATCCTATCCTCACTAAGTAATGACTGCTCGATATGGTCCGATAGTCCTTCAATAATCTCGTCTTCCGACTCTGTCTGGATCAGTTCTTTTGAGCCTTGCATCCACCTTGGCGAGTTAGGGGAGAAAGCCTCTGCGTAGAGCCTCACGACCCATTTTCCTTCTCTGTAAAGGTCTTCATCTAGGTCTAGAACTTCGGTGCTTGAAACCAGAAGATCGCCATGAATCCATGCAGATAGGACTTCCGCTGCAGCCTTTGGGGAGCTAGCAAAGCACCCAGAATGCATCTTCACGCCAGATGGAACTCCTATGACTGGGAGAGATCCAGATCCTGCTGATTCCAATGCAGAAACTATGTCCCTGGTTGTTCCATCTCCACCGGAATAAACTAGTAATTGTATTTCAGATTCTATAATCTTCTCAATCGCATTTCCGGTGTCTTCGGCCGAGGTTTCACTTGATGACTCGTGTACGTGAATAAATGAGCTTGCCTGCAGGTCCTCTGGAATCCAATCAGAGCCCATTCTACCTTGGCTAGTTACCCATTCTATTTCGTGAGGTTTTTCCCTGTGTATTCTTGAGAAGTGTTCCAACATCATTCTCATCCTTGGCCCTGATCTATCCTCAGCCCCCATTGATCGAGCTAATTCTGCTTGACCATCTGATCCCTTCAAACCTAGCCTCCCTCCGAGACCGGCGTCGGGATTTACGAGTAGGCCAAGTCGCACCATGGACACGCCAGGGGGCGCGTGTTCTTATCGGTTCACGCTCGGGCGGCTATACGATGAGAGTGGTCGTGGCACTTGGGGGAAACGCGCTTCTAAGGAGGGGGGAGCCTCTGACAGCAGAAAACCAACGGAAAAATGTCAGAGAAGCGTGTAGGGCTCTGGCACCAATTGCAAAGGAGCACCAACTGGTAATCACGCACGGAAATGGCCCCCAGGTGGGCCTCCTAGCTCTGCAATCAGCTTCCTTCGATGAAGTAGAGGATTACCCGCTGGACGTATTGGGGGCACAGACAGAGGGCATGATAGGGTACATGATAGAGCAAGAGCTAGGAAACTTGATGCCAACTGAGACTGCTTTCGCAACCATTCTCACAATGGTAGAAGTTGATCCAGATGACCCAGCCTTCGGAAATCCTACCAAGCCAATAGGACCCGTATATAGCGAAGAAGAAGCTCTCAAAATGGCTTCGGAGAAGGGTTGGCAAATCGCGAAAGATGGAGGGATGTGGAGGAGAGTAGTACCATCTCCCGAACCACACAGGATTTTCGAACTTCGGCCGATACATTGGCTTCTTGAGAAGAAGACCGTAGTCATCTGTGCAGGAGGAGGCGGGATTCCTACGGCCTACAACTCTGATGGCGACTTAGAAGGTGTGGAGGTCGTAATCGACAAGGATAGGGCTAGTGCACTACTCGCTAGACAACTCGATGCAAGGCTCCTGATACTGGCCACAGATGCAGATGGTGTATACGAGAATTGGGGCGAAGATAATGAAAAGAAGATTGAGAATTCCACGCCAGAGGAGATGGAAGGATTGGAGTTCGAAGTCGGATCAATGGGGCCAAAGGTCGAAGCAGCATGCGACTTTGTGCGTAGAACGGGAGAGAGGGCGGTAATCGGTGCTCTATCTGATTTGGGAGACATGGTGGAAGGAATAGCTGGGACACAATTCAGCATAGAATGAGGTCAATAGCCGCATAACCTCCAAGGCCTTCATATCAGCGAGTCGACGGGAAGAGCACGAGGGATACCGTGACAATGATTTCCGTTGACATAGGAGATGGCGAGTATCACGAATACGCCAGTGGGATCAGCGCAGGGGAAGTTATCGAGAACGTCCACGGAAAGAAGAGCGGAGCAGTTGCAGCACTCATTGACGGCGAAGAGCGAGACATGTCCCACGTTCTGGATCAGGATTGCAAAGTGGAGCCCATTGACGGGGAATCTGAACAGGGACTATACATCATCAGGCACAGCTGTGCCCATCTGCTTGCCCAAGCAGTGACAGAGCTATTCCCTGATTCAAGGCCAACGATTGGCCCACCAATAGAGCACGGATTCTACTATGACTTCCACATGGACCCTATTGGGGAGGACTCCCTGAAGGAGATTGAGAAGAGGATGAAGGAGCTCGCGAAGAAGAACATCCCGATAATCAGGGAAGACCATGGGAACGAGGCACTAAGAGAGATGTTCTCCTCAAATCCATTCAAGCTTGAGATAATGGATCAGAAGATCGGCCACGACGTAGGCTCCTCAGCCTATCGTCAAGGCGATTTTGTTGACCTGTGCAGGGGGCCACACGTATCCTCAACGTCCCAGCTTAGATGGTTCAAGCTTACGAGTACGAGCCAAGCTTACTGGAGAGCGGACAGTGACAGGGAGTCCCTGGTTAGGATTTACGGAATGTGCTTCGCGACAAAAGAGGGCCTGAAAGAGAGGCAGAGGCAAATCGAAGAGGCTTCCAAGAGAGACCACAAGAAGATCGGGAAGGAGATGGGGCTCTACATGATAGACGAGATGATTGGAAAGGGCTTGCCTGTTTGGCTACCAAATGGCGAGGTTCTGAAGAGTGAGATCGAGAGGTTTGCGATAGAGACAGAAGAGGCGTATGGATACGAGAGGGTGACCACTCCCGTCCTAGGGAAAAAGGAGCTCTTCGAAACTAGTGGACACCTCCCGCACTACTCGGATGGGATGTACCCCCCGATGAAGATGGATGATGGCGAATACTACCTCAAGGCAATGAATTGCCCCATGCACCACCTTGTCTTCAGCAACCGAAAGAGGTCCTACAGGGAGCTTCCAATTAGAATAGCAGAGTATGGGACCGTATATAGGAACGAGCTCTCTGGAACTCTGGCCGGCCTTCTGAGAGTCAGGATGCTTTCCATGAACGACGCGCACATATATTGCACGCTCGAACAGGTGGCTCAGGAAGTTGAGAGCAACGTCCGCATGGCACAAGACTACTACGAAGCATTTGGCTTCGAAGACTACGACTTCCGACTCTCTCTTTGGGACCCAGAAAACAAAGACAAGTACATCGACCAACCTGAAAACTGGGAAGCAACACAGGATCACCTCAGAGTGATTATGGATGATCTGGGGGTCGATTACACGGAGGCAATTGGAGAGGCGGCTTTCTACGGGCCCAAGATAGACATCCAGTTCAGGACCGCCCTAGGCAGAGAGGAGTCTCTTGCAACGATTCAGCTAGACTTCGCCGCTAAGGAAAGATTCGGTCTTTCCTACATGGATGAGTCTGGAGTCGAGAACGGGGAGGTTTTCGTAATCCACAGGGCGCCGCTGTCCACGCACGAGAGGTTCGTGGCGTTCTTGCTCGAACAATGGGCAGGCAACCTGCCAACCTGGCTCTCACCGATCCAGGTGCAGGTCATTACCATTTCAGAGAAGCACAAGGACTACGCCGAGAAGGTGAGGGAGTCATTGGAGCTTGCTGGAGTGAGGGTGAGGGTGGACGACTCCGACAACACCATTGGTAAGAAGATCAGGACTCACAGGAAGGTTAGGCCTGCATACATGGTTATTCTTGGCGACGACGAGATGGACGGCGGTTCGGTCTCGATCAGGAGCCGGGGCGGCGAACAAAAGAACGGTGTCGCCTTGGAGGAGTTTGTATCGGACATCTTCTCGGAGATCTCCAACAGGAGCAAGGCTCTGTCAATAGTCTAGTGAAGTATCAATACGGGACCCCTTCTAGGATTGTTCCACATGGTCTCCGATGATGGCTCCGAGAGTAAGGAGGCGATGCTTTCTACCGCTAGGTCAGTGGTCCGGACCTGCCTACAGATTAGGAGAGAGGAGGACGTGCTGATTATCACAGACCCAGAAACCTCGGAGGTAGGACAGGCGCTGTACGAAGAGGCGGCGAGGGTGACGGACAGGATCCTCCTCGTGATGATGCCCCCTACCCAGAAACCGGGGAAGGAGCCGCCGCTCCCCGTAGCAGACATAATGAGGAAGAACAGAGTGATCATTATCGCGACAAAGGACTCCCTGACCCATACCAGAGCTAGGCAACAGGCCACAAAGGAAGGGGCTAGGGTAGTCTCAATGCCCGGAACTGGAAGAGGTGTCTTCGAGACGGGGGGGATGACAGCAGACTACAATGCCCTACAACGAGAAATTAGCGGAATGGGGGCGGTCTTCAGGAGGAAGAGGCGCGTCCGAGTCAAGAGCTCGTCTGGGACAGACGTTGAGTTCCAGACTGGTGGTAGGTGGGTACTGGAGGACAATGGAATATGCAACAGGCCAGGACAAGTATCAAACCTTCCTGCAGGAAAAGTGTTCGTCCTGCCAAAAGAAGGGTCGATGAATGGAAGAATTGTGATTGATGGCTCGTGGGAGGGCAGCATCCTATCCGAGCCGATCTCTCTAATGGTCGAAAACGGGCTAGTTGTGGATATCTCGGGGGACGAGATAGTTGAAGACGTGAAATCGGTCTTTGATCTGGCGAGAGCCGGAATCAGGAGCTCAAAAAGAGACCTGGTATGGACTGTGGCTGAGTTCGGTTTCGGAATGAATCCCAAAGCAACTGATCTAGTTGGGAGTCGAGTGGAGGATCTCGTGATGAGGGGTTCGTCTTACTTCGGGTTCGGAGACAATACGCATATCGGAGGCTCAGCCAGAGTTGGATTCCACCTGAGAGGAGTCGTTAGAAACCCAGAAGTAATTCTGGAAGATGCAACGATTCTATCTGGAGGGAAGGTTTTCCTTCGTTAGGTGAGTGGATGCGAGGAGTTCTATGGTGCAACGGGACACCTCCTTCTAGGGAGTTGATTCGATGGGCCGTTTCACTGGATGCCCCGATTTTCGGAGTTGATGGGGGGGCGGATATAGCCGCCTCTGAGGGAATAGAGGTGATCGAGGTTCTCGGAGACATGGACTCCGCTTCCAAGAAGAACTGGGCCGGGAGGTCAGTGAGCCTTCCAGACCAGTCAACAAGCGACCTGTCTAAGTCGATTAGGTATCTTATCGAGAGAGGGTTCGAAGAGATTGAAGTCATTGGAGCTGATGGGGGCTCCCAAGAGCATATGCTAGGAACCTGGGCGGCTCTATTCGAGTCTCCAGCCGGTGCAAAGATTAGGATCCATCACGAAAGTAATGTCTCTCGTAGATTCCACCCAGAAGACGGGGAGATGTGTCTCGAGATAGGTGATGGTGCTCGCTTCTCCGTTTTTTCATTTGAGAGTACAAGGGTGTGGATCAAGGGATCAAAATGGGATGTCTCTGGAGAAGAGATGGGATTCTCCACCAGGGGCCTGAGCAACGAGGGGATTGGCGGGAAGGTTTCCATCAGGGCCGAAGGAGTCCTGGTGATAATTACAGGAAGGTGACTCATTCCTCTTCTATGACCTGCTTTGCCAGCATCAGAGCAATTGGCCTTGTCTTCTCGTCTTCTTCCAATGCAATCCTAGCAATTATCATGATTGGGACTCCGATTATCGCCCCAGAAATCCCCCAAACCGAAGCCGAGACCATCACTGTCAGAAGTAGTACTAAAGGGGAAATCCCTAGCTTCTGGCCAGAAAGATTTGGCTCAATGAATGACCCGAAAAGTTGCTGATTGGCAATCATGAGGGCACCCAATAAGAATGCCTGAAGAGGATCTAGGACAATTAGAGCGATAATCAAAGGAGGGATAGTAGCCAGAAGTGCCCCCAGTACAGGAATGAAGTCTAAGAGGAAGCAAAGGGTTCCGAACAAGAACCACCCTGGAATGCCCATGTACCAAAGCAATATCGTGAGCACGGTTGCTTGGCCTGCGCTGCAAGTTGCCTTTGAGATTACATACGTAGATATGGACTCGGAAGAGTTTGCAACTATCTTCTCCAACCTGTCGTATGATTCTGGGAAGGCCACCTTTAGCCTTCCAGGAAGGGATTTCTCCTCGAGGATCAAGAATACCACAAAGATTGCCACAGTCAGCATTGTGGTCATGAATGAGGCCACATCTGCAAGAATGATGGTTGCAAATCTCTGGATGCTCTCTGGGTTCAGGACATTCTGAATTGTCTCCTGACTAGTGATCACATCTTCGAGACCATAGAGATTTGCTTCCGACAGGTTTTCCCACTTTTCATCGAACTTGTCCCTTAGGCCCCCCTCGGCATTGACTTCGTCAATGAAACTGTCAATATTGTTGTAGAGTAGGATGGAAATTGCGTAAACCCCGAGCGACCCGACGAATAGGATGATCGCGTAAGCCATCAGGGGTAGCTTGGCTACGAACTCATAGCGATCGATGAGGTACTTCTCTGGAGCTCTGATTAGGAAATAGATCAGGATCGCAATCGCAAGTGGCATCAGAATGGGCTTCAAATTGACCAGAACCAGATACAAGACCATGAGGATAATGCTGAAGTTTGCTGCAGTTGCACTCTTCGACCTGATTCGTGGTGACTCTGTGGCGCCCATCGACCATCGGAAGCAGGATTAGCAATCAAGAGTTTCCCCGGACAAGGATTGCCTATCTGGCACGATCGTAGATTTCCAAGAAGGACTCCGCGTTACCCAGGAGGGTGAATTTCTCCATCACCCTATTTCTTCCCTCTGAACCTTTCTTGAGTAGTATTTCTCTTGATGAGCACTCGTTAACTATCGCCTGTGCTAGCGCTTCCTCGGACCCCATCTCGAAAAGGGCCCCTACGCTTTCGTCTACCATCTCAGGCAATGGTCCGTGGTCGACAGTTACCACTGGAGTTCCGCTGGCCATAGCCTCAAGCGGAATCAAGCCCTGCCCTTCGTAGTAGCTGGGATATGCTACAACATCTGCTGACCTGTACATCTCGGCAATTCCCTCGAAATCCATCTCTGACTCGATTGAGACCTTGTCCCCTATTCCTAGACTTGAGGCCATCTTGGTAAGCCTGCGCTTTAGGGACCCTCTGCCGATGATTACCAAGTGCACATCAGTGGTGTCTGAGGCCCTCTTGAATGACCTCAGGAGCATCCCATGGCCCTTTCTAGCGGCAAGCCTACCGACCGCTAGGACCAGCATGGTTTCCGACGAGATTGAGTATCTGCCCCTCATCTCTGATTCGAAATGAGCCTGGTCCTCGCTGTCCCTGTGCGGGGGCACGAACATTTGCGTATCCACTCCCCAGTGGACAACCTCGCAATCCCAATTGTCCGGGGCATCGTACCTAGTCTCGAGGTCGATCTTGGTTGCATGCGAGTTTGGGACGATGATAGCAGAGTTTCTTACGGCGGAGTTCTCGAATTTTGCGTACCTCTTGGCAAGGAATCTGATTGCGATGTCGTTTGGGTTCGACCAAACCGCAGGCTCTCCGAATTTAGCTGCCAACAGAAGGCCGTCCCTCTCCCCTAGCCAGGTCCCGTGCATGGATGAGACCACTGGAGCTACCTTGCTATGGCATGTTGAGAATTGCTTGTCGTCCCAAGAAACCATTGGACAATGGAGGTGTACGACATCCACATTGTCTCGCTCGTTGATCTTGATCAGCTCCCTAAGTGCATGCCTTCCGTAGGACCGTGTGAATGACATGGGGATCTTGGCCCATGGGACCCCTATGACAGAAACCCCCTCCACGATGGGGGGGTTCCCCCCCGACCTTCTGGTGATCACTGTGACCCTGTGGCCCATCTCTGCTAGTTTTGATGAGAGGTGGAAGACGGTGGATCCCATGCCTCCCCACCTTGGAGGGTACTCTCCAGATATCATCGCGATGTGCATAAGTTGCCCGATAATGCGGTCCGGGGGTGCGTTATTGAATGGAGCGGGAGAAAAATACAGCTTACAATGGTTCAAAAATGCGTTCTCACTAGCATAATCCCAATGACGGACGAATTGCCAGTTCACGTGACAGTAGTTATCCCCACTCGAAACGAGGAGGAAGCCATCGTAGACACGATCAGGAGCGTCCCAAATGACGGTTGGTGCAAGGAGCTTAGCTTCCTGGTGGTTGACGGCAACTCCAGCGATAGAACCAGGGAGCTGGCGGAGCAGGAAGGGGCGACTGTGTTCCTGGAGCCGAGGAGGGGTTACGGCCGGGCCTACAGGACTGGGTTCGAAATCGCCCCGGGGGAAATCATTGTGACGATGGATGCTGACTGCACCTATCCCGGGGAAGAGGTTCCAGCTCTAGTCAGGAAGCTGGTGGAGGAGGAGCTCGAGTTCATCACCTGCGATCGTTTGAGGCGGGCGGAAGAGGGTGCTATGTCCGGGCTACACGGTTTTGGCAACTGGGTCTTATCCTTCACTGCAAGAATGCTCTTCTGGTACGGGGTGCATGACTCGCAGTCCGGAATGTGGGTTTTCAGAAAGAGCATACTGCAGGATCCCAAGATGCGACCGACTAACGATGGGATGCCACTCTCGGAGGAGATGAAGATCAATGCCAGGAGGCAAATAGGGAAGAAGAAGGCCATCGAGGTCTCAGTGCCATACAGGAAGAGAGTGGGTCAAGCTGAGATCAACACCTGGGGGGATGGCTGGAAGAACCTGAAGTTCCTGTTCGTCAAGAGGCTGGGCCTGAACAGGGAGAGCACGCCCTGGGGTCCTGAGAGCTAGTCCTCCTGAGAGTCGAACTGCTCGTCCATCTCCCTTGGATCGAAGGTCGACCACGATTCTATGACCTCGATGTCCTTGGCAATCTCAGCCAACGACCTTCTCCTGTAAAACAGTCCTGCAACGGAGAGCCCAGCTATTGATATGACCAATGTCGGGATGCCGAAGGACGAGACCCAAGCCTCTAGGCCACCAGATGATGGTTCTACGATTGGTACTGTGTGGACTTGTCCGGGGCTAACCAGATCTCCGTCAATCGCCCATACCTCAACCCTAGCCCAGTCTCCTCCGGAAACTACCCAGGAGGATCTGGAGCTCCAGATCCCATCTCCAGCCACTGCATCCCCCCTAGTGCCGTCGTCCTGGAAGAACATGACCTGCGACGCCCCTCCAGCGAGGAGTTCCCCCCTGACTGTCTGGGTGGTCCCATCCTCGTCCTCGAGGCGGACTGTTGTGGTAACCTCGGTGGGGACCCCATCCTCTACTCTCTGAACGGAGACGGTTAGATCGAATAGCTCTGGTGAGCTAGAGCCAACTGTGAGATTGATGGAGGTTATCGATTCGTCCCCCCTGGAGTCCTTTACCATCAGGTCAATCCTTACTGGACCTGGTGGGAATGACTGGTTGAATGACATGCTGTCGCTTACCACCTCTCCATCAATTCTCCATTCGTACAGGACTATGTCTCCATCGTAGTCAATGGAGTCCTCAGCACTGAGTATAGCCATCTGGCCGGGAGGCAGGTACTGTCCGTTGTCCATCCCGGATATCACGGCGACTGGGGCTGTTTCGAGAACTGTGATCTCCTGGAAGTGTGTCCTGACCATCCCATTGTCATCTTCAAGAACAAACGTCAGATTGTGCATTCCTGCAACGAGGTAGTCATTGTACCAGTTATCTGAGGTCTTGTCCTCTAGGATTGTACCCATTAGGTCAGAAGAGACTGAGACAGTGAATTCATCTCCGTCGTAGTCAACTGAGGGTCTGAAGTCGAAAAGAACTGGGAGGTTGGATGTGACCTCGATCCCTGGAACAGGGGAGTCTAGTACCAGAACTGGTGCCGACTCGGTGACAGTTACCAAGACCTGGTCCTGGACAGGTCCAGAGCCATCGTCCAAGGTCAGGGTGATCTCGTGGTCTCCCGCAGGAAGCCTTGTTTCCACATTCCAGCTTCCGCCCAATGGGGCCTCTGAAATGTTCGATTCCCAAATTACGGAAACCAACTCAGAGCTAGAAGGGGCGTCTGGGTTGCAAAGCAGCCCGGATCCATTGCTGGGGAGCTCCCCGCAGTAAAGGTCCCAGTCACCAGAACCCGTTGCGCCGAGGAGGATTACTTCCGACGAGTCTGTGAGCAAAGAATCAGCGGGGGAGGAGATTCGGGCATTGGGAATTGAGTTGGAAACGACTAACGTCTCTTCGCTAGTTTTCCACTGGCCAACGTGCTCAGGTTGGTCATCGCTAGATTTCATGGTTATCTTGTGGGCCCCCTTGCTAAGTGTACCCATCCACTCAAGCGATCCAGAGGTTGATGTTCCCGAGGCTAGTAAACCGTCAATGTCGCTATGGAATTCGAACCTGACCTCGTTCCCTTCTGGGTCGGAAGTTCCTGTTCCATCGATGTGTACCCAATCCGCAGAAGATTCCCCGGTCCTTGAAATCCCCATCACAGGCTCTGGTATCTCGTTGAACAGATTGACTTCGAATGTCCAAGACACCGCTGGATTGACTCCATCGAAAGCAAAGACTGAGGCTGTGAATTCCTCCTCTGGGGCACCTATGAATGACCTAACGATCTCCATTTGGCAGAACGGGCTATTTGGATCGGGGTCAGGTCCGGATTCGTACGAGGCCTCCACCCAGCACCACAAATCTCCGCCCTCTGGGTCGAAAGTCCCATTTAGGCTGACTGTCAGGCTGGCCGTCTCTCCGAGGAATAGGACTCCCCACGAGGAGATGGACGGTGTCGTCTTCACCGATAGGACAGGAGGGAGGTTGACGAGCTCAATCTCCCTTGTCTCGTTAGTGCACTGGCCATGTGAGTCGCAGACCTCCAACGTTACCTGGTGGTTCCCGTCGGAGAGGCATCCAGAGCCATTGAAGTTGGCAATGAAGCTAGAGGAGTTGCCGTTCGAAGACTCGGGGCATGCCAATGCGAGGTCGCCGTCTATGCTGCTGGTCCAGCTGAAGGTCAGAGCGTCGAAGTCGAGGTCCCAGCTCTCGATGGCATCGAACTGGATCTCGCTCCCGCTTGAGAACTGTTCCTCGTCCAGTGGGGAGGACCACTGGATGAAGGGTGGCTGGTTGCTAAGCTCCATCCTGCAGTAGACCGTCTTGTCATCGTCGATTACTATCTCGGCCGTGTCGTTATGCACGGAGTCGTATTCGCACCCCACGAACGCGGAGTTGTTCTCTGACCATCCCTGGAGGGGCGTCCATCTCTTTCCGACGAATGGGCCATACTCTCCAACTCCCTGGTATGGCTGGATCGCATCCAAGTCATCATCGAATTGGGAGAATGAGATGTTAACATTTGCGAAGGGTATGTTCAGGAGGTTCTGATTGATGGTATGGACCTCCATGGACCACATGACGTCCAGGATGTTGTCGTCCTCCGTGTTTTGTGGGGTCAGCAGGGTGCCAGAAGAAATCCACCTGAGATGGGAGGACGAGTTCATTTCGAACGAGCTAGAGGCTCCAGCATCCTGGACAAGCGAAGACGCGGTGAAATTGACGATGCTGTTGTCTAAAGTCGGAGCAGATGCATCGCAAATCAGGGTGGTTCCCACGACAATTAGCTCCGTATGCGATCTTAGGTCTAGGCAATGGGACGGGCTATCCCAGATCACGCTGTTTGACAAGTGGGAGGTAACTGTTCCCTTTGCCTCCCAGAACATCCCTCCTTCCCCGCTCAGGTCAAGTCCGGAAATGTTAGCATCAACCTGGTTGAGCATTACAGAGTAGTTGGATGAGTCCGAATCTACCATCATGTCGTCAATGATCACGGTTCCGGGGAATATGGTCCCGCTGTTGTCTATGTCTACTGCTGGCTCACTCACCGAAGAAACCACTGTGGTCGAGATTAGCTGCACGTCTATGCTGTCACGCACGACCAGGCCACTGTGATCCCCATTGGAGGAGCAAGAGTTGCAGGACACGTTCTTCCCCCCGCTCATCACGTAGTTCGACCCCTGGAAGTATAGGCCTGCACCCTCTGAAGATGCTAGACCGTTCTGGAAAGATTGGATTTGGGACAGCTCAACGTTGCTCGAGTCGATTACTGAGAGGCCGTGACGGTAGTTCCTCTCCGTCAGCAGATTCTCGACCCTCGGGTGGAACTCCACGAACGAGGCCCCGTCGCCAGAGTTGTCACTGATTGTCCAGTTGCTTCCAATTACTCCGCCCTTCGCCATCACCACTCCTGAGCCTGAGGAGTTCTGCACCGACAAGCCGTGAATCTCCGCAGGACCCTTGCCAGTCCAGCTCGTGCTCCTGAAAAGGAGGCCTGCACCGTCGTGGAAGCTCGCCGGCAACTGGGGGCCGTTGTCCCTAATCGTGAGATTTGAGATATGAGTCGAAGAGTCCGTAGTGTAGGCCCTGAAGCCAACGATTGCGTTGCCCTCGATGATTGCGTCAGAAACGCGTGCCCCGGATGTGTTCAGGTCGAACGCAGCGCCGATCCCGAGACCCGGGGTCTTAGCGTTAGGGCCGCCTGTCCCCCTAATCTCCAGCGACTCGAAGACAGCGTTGGTCTCAAGGTTCGAGAAGTTAGAGTGGTCTTGCCTCTCCACTAGGATGCCCCTGTACTGGCTGTCCTCGACCTTCGTATCGAGGAACGTCGGGCGAGTGGTCGAGTCGTCCGAGATGTGCCTGACTATGATTCCGTTGTCGGACCTGGAAACGTTGGAATTGGTGAAGAGGGGGATTGAGTCCTCGATCCAGATCCCGCTGCTTGGCGCGAGGGTCGATCCCGAGACGTTGTGGATTGAGATGTCGCTCCAGAGCCCTCCGGAGTTGTACCACATGTTGACCCCCCTTGTAACTAGGTTCTCGATATGGGCCCCTCTGACGATAGGTGAGGAGAAGTCCCCTGCAGAAATCCCGATGCCGTACCTCCACGACAGTGATGTTCCGTGGATGTCCTGGCCGCCTCCGTCTATGACAAGGTCGTTGATTTTGGGGGAAGCGCCCGAGAATAGGTCCACTGCTACCCTGTGGGCGTTAAGGACGGTGAGGTTGCTGATGGTTGGGTTGCTGGAGTAGATCGTGATTCCGAACTCGGAGTCTGTTATTGTCACGTTGTCCAGGACCGAGCCCATGTTGCTGGAGCTAGAGTTGAACTGGATCCCCTGGTGGTCCCCCGAGATCGAGCCGAATGTAACGGGCGAGGAGGATGTGCCCTCTACGGTCAGCCTCCCATCGACCCCCAGCCTCTCGCCGTCGCCGAGTAGGACCGTCGTCCCTGCCTGGATGACCAGGACCTGGTTGGATTCCACCAGGTACCCGTCGGGCAGGCTGACGTTTCCCGACCAGACAGTCGTCGATCTGGCCATTCCGGCCGAGGTGCTGGAAATTAGCGGTGCCAGCAGGAAAAGGGCGACCAGGGTCGCAGCTGTGATCCTCCTGGAACCCAAGCGCATAGGTCCTGCCGCCCGCATTCAACGTTAATCTATTCCGGGAGTTGAGCACTGGTTGAATCCACACAGTAGGAGTCATAAGCGGCAAGTTTTCGCATTGGCCCGATGGCACTGGCGTGGGTCCTCATATCATGCGAGCCGGGCAGGGAGAGGGACGTCTACCTGCAGCTGCTGGAGATGCCTACCGTTTCGGAGGTCTCTGTCGTTTACGGGGAGCTGGACCTAGTGGCCAGGATAGACTTCGAAAGCGAGTTGGAGATGTCAAAAACGCTGATCGAGAAGATGAGGCACGTCGACGGAGTCAGGAAGACGGAAACGCTGATCGCGGTGGAGGTGTGAGCTTGGCAGTTGGATTCGTACTTATCACCACCCAGCCCGGGGAAGAGGTAGCAGTCAGGGAGGCGGTCTCCAAGATCGAATGCGTGAAGGGCATATGGGTGGTCTTCGGGAGCTTCGACTGCTTCGTCAAGGTCGAGGCGGACGACGAGTCGGAGCTCACGGGCGCGATAGTCCAGGGCATCAGGTCCGTCCCGGGGATTGTGGAGACCAGGACCCTGATCGGAGCTGAGATCTAGAGCTCGTTGGCGAGCCTCTGCATCAGTTGCTTGGCGGCCTGTCCGCACTCCGAGTTCCTTAGGCGCACTATGGCCTCCTTCCAGCTCGATAGCCTGTCCTCGGCGTTCAGAACTCCCCTCCAGTACCACCAGTGGGATGCAGCCCTCCTGTGGGAGGCTATGTCGGGCCTGAGCTGCTCGAGATCGAAGGACGAGTGCGCCTCTTCCAACCACCGTGGCGGTTCGGAGCAGTACTCGAGCGCCAGGTGCATGGTCCTGAGCCTGTCAAGGGGCTCATCCGCTGACTCGATGTAGGAGCGAGCGGAGTAAAGCGCGTCCAAGAATGCCTCTCCCTCGGTCCCGGAGGAAAGCCTCGCCCTCAGATCCAGGGAGTGTATCCTGGGGTCATCGGGCCCCATGCTGCCCTCGATGGAGGCCCTAGTCCTGGACGCCGCCTCCAGATCGCCCATCTCCAGGGCTAGCGAGTGCCTAAGCAGGTCCAGTGCGAGGGAAGCGAGCCCCCTGTCCTCCATTCCGAGCTCGGAGACGTCCACCGAGTCGGCTCCGCTGGTGAGCTCCTGTGCCAGGCTGTCCTTGATCCTCCCTGGGAGCCTGTCGTCGTACCTCCTTACTAGGGCCGCAATCTGCGCTCGGGCCCTGGCTGAGGGCTCGAGGGCCGATATGGCCGAACCCTCAAGCTCTTCCGCCCTGCTCCAGTCCCCCTCGACCCTGGCGAGCCTAGCGGACCTTAGATCCCTGCCAGGTCCCTCGCTAAGGGAGCTGATGTGCGAGGATGCGACCTCCGCCTCGCCCCTCTCCAGCGCTATGTCTGCAGCCATCTCTACAAGCGACTCATCGCCGAAAACGGATATTGCCCTCTCGAGGACCACAGCTGCGGCCGAGCTGTCTGCGCTAGCGATCCCGGGGATGTTCTCGGAAAGCCAAGCGGAGTCTTCCTCGGACCCGGACTCGAGGCGGTGGTGCGCCTCCATCCTCCTCGCCCTCGGGCCATCCCTGGAGGACCACATCTTAGCGATCCTGGAGTGTAGCTCCTCGACTTCCTCGCCCTGGAGGGAGGCCCTCCTTACGTTCCTGACCAGGTGGTGAGGCTCTACCTCGACCCCCGACCACCTCAGGATCGCCGACTCGTCGAGCTCGTCGGCACCATCCGGCTCTAGCATCTCCTCGACCCTCAGGGGGAGGGGGGAGAGCGAGAGCTCGTCGAGGGAGGATGTGCCGTCCCCCGACAGCCTTCGAATGACCGTGGACTCCACGTACTCCTGGACGGCTCCGACGCCAGGGAGCTCGTCTTCAGGGGACCAGAGCTTGATCCCAAGGGGGTGCCCGTCCATTGCCTGGCACACCTCCATGGCACTGGCCTCCTCCATGTCGTCCGGCAGGAGTGCCACGGCCTGGGAAGGCTCGAGGCCCTCCAGCCTGACTGGCTCGAAGCCTGAAAGGCTGGCGAACGGGTTCGGCGCCCTGGTCACCACCATCACCGAGGCCGAGCTGGCGGAGCATGCCTCTAGCAGCACCTGGATGGAGCTGGTGTGCCTCTCGTCGGCCTGCTGGGCCTCGTCCAGGACCAGGAGGGTCCTGCTGGTGTCCACCTTTTCCACTACTGCCTCCGTGGAAGAGGGCGATCTCCTTCCCAGCCACATGGCCGAGACGGAGGATGAGTCGGAGTCGGAGTTGCAGGTGGCCCATCTGACCAGCCACCCGGAGTCCAGCAGGCTCTCGCAGACGGCCGTGCTGACGCTGGTCTTCCCGATCCCCGGGAGGCCCTCGAGGAGGAGGCTGCCTCCCTCCGAGAGGGCGGATGTGATGCGATCCACGACCTCCTCCCTGCCGTGGAGCGAGATGGGGTCTGGCATCGGCCCGATGGCCATGCCCCTGTCCGGCACGGCATCCACGGCCTCCCTGGAGGCCTCCCTGCCCTTCTCTGTGGCGTGGAACACCTTCCTCCTCCGGGGGGAGCCGATCACGTGGGTGGTCCTCGTGGTAACGAACCCCTCCTCCTGGAGGGACTTCAGGGGCGGGTTCAGGGCCGACCTCACGACGCCCAGGTGCTCCGAGAGCCCTGCTAGGGACAGGCCCCTGGGGACGTCCCAGGACTCCTCTAGGTCCCTGCCGAAGCCGGAAAGGAAGGCCAGGATGTCGAGCTGGCGCTGGCTGAGCACGGTACGCCGGCTTGCAAAGTGTAAATCAAACCCCGCGCCCACCGCTTCATCGGACCATGGGCATAGATCAGAGCAAGTTGGACCTCCCGGCGAAGCCAGGAGTGTACATTTTCCGGAGGAGCGACGAGCGCGTGATGTACGTCGGGAAGGCTACGGACCTGAGGTCCAGGGTCAGGTCATACTTCTCCAAGAGGCCTGACAGGGAGATGATCCCCCGGCTACTGGACGAGTCTTCTGAGATCGACTTCATAGTCACGCAGACGCCGTCCGAGGCGCTTGTCCTGGAGAGGCAGATGATCAGGTCCCACCAGCCCAGGTACAACTCTATGCTGAAGGACGGCAAGTCGTTCCCCTTCATCGCGATCACCGCCCACGAAAGCCCGCGCATACTCTACACTCGGCACCCGCCCGAGGACGCGAAGATTTGGGGGCCATTCCCGGATGCCGGGGCTGCAAAGCTGGTGGTCAAGCTGCTTCGCAGGCACTTCGGGATCAGGGACAACAGCGACAGGGCCCCGTTCGGGTTCGTTGAGACCGGGGGCGAGGAGGGCTACGCCGAGAGGGTGAGGGCGGCAGAGAGCGTCCTCGACGGTAACGCGGGCGTTCTGATAGGGAGGCTCCAGGGGGAGATGGACGATGCGTCGGAGTCCCTCGACTACGAGAGGGCGGGCAGGGTCAGGGACATGATCGGCTCCGTCCAGAGGGCCATGTCCGAGAACGTGGTCTCCAGCAGGTTCTACCAGGACTGCGACGCTGTAGGCTTCTCGTCCCAGGGGGACAACGGGTGCCTGGTCATCCTGCACGCGAAGGGCGGGATCATCCAGGGCCAGGTGGACTACCCCCTGATCCACAGGGGCGACGTGTCCGACTCGGTCTCACTGGTGCTCTCCGAGCACTACTCCAAGAGGAGGCCGCCACGGACCCTGCTAGTCCCCTCCCCGCTGGGCGACTCGATGGCCGAGTGGCTGGCCCAGAGGAGGTCGGGCCAGGTGGACGTCAGGGTCCCCCAGAGGGGCGAGCTGGCCAAGCTCAGGTCCATGGCGGACAGGAACGCGGAGATACAGCTGATCCGGAGCTCGAAGTCCAGCTCGGGCAACCTCGAGAAGGCGGCTGCCGACGACGGAGCGAGGCTCCTCGGGCTCCCCTCCCTGGACCACCTGGTGTGCTTCGACATGTCGCAGAACCTCGGAAACGAGCGTGTGGGCGCCTCCGTGGTGATGAGGGGCGGCAGGCCCTCCAAGTCGGAGTACAGGACCTACAGGGTCAGGTCCGACGCCCCAGACGACCTCAGGATGATGTCCGAGGTGGTCGGGAGGTGGGCCAAGAGGCAGGAGGAGTGGCCCGACCTGCTACTGCTGGACGGGGGCAAGACCCACCTGTCAGCTATCGAGTCCGAGCTGGAGGGCCGTGGCCTGTCCGGGCTGTTCCCGGTAGCTGCCCTGGCCAAGAGGGAGGAGACCCTGCACATGGCCGGGACCGAGCCCATCGCCCTGGACAGGAGGGGCAGGGTGCTAGTGCACGCCAGGGACGAGTCGCACAGGTTCGCAAACAGCTACCACAAGAAGAGGAGGGGCAAGGGCGCTCTCTCGGACCCGCTCGAGGAGGTCGAGGGGCTAGGGGCGAAGAAGATCCAGGCCCTCCTGAGGCACTTCGGTGGCAGGAAGGGGATCGAGCACGCCACGGCCGGGGAGCTCAGGGACGTCCCCGGAATAGGCAAGGAGATGGCCGAGAGGATCCGCGCGCACCTCAGGGGGTGATGGACTGCCTAGGAATGACCCGCACGAAGCACTGGGGGAATCGGTCTCCGAGTGGGCCGGGGGGGATCCCCCGGGGGACCTGCCACGGAGGTGGGAGAGGTTCGCTGACGTGGCGATACTGCCCGCGGGGGCCTTCTCCGGGCCCGAGTGGGACGTCGGCCCGGGGCTCTGGGAGGCGGTGGCCTCCGGGCTGGGTGCCCAGCGCCTGGCGAGGATGGGCGAGGTGACAGGGGAGCTCCGCGAGAGCGGGGTCGAGATGCTCCTGGGGGACGACGACTGGGTCGTCCGCAGGGAGAGCGGCATCGACTACGGATACAGGATGACCCGCTGCATGTTCTCGGCGGGCAACGTGAACGAGCGGAGGAGGATGGGCGAGGTCGTCTCGGAGGGCGAGGTCGTTGTCGACATGTACGCCGGGATCGGCTACTACACGCTCCCGATGCTCGTCAGCGGAGGGGCCTCCCTGGTGCACGCCTGCGAGTGGAACCCGGAGGCAGTCGCCTCCCTGGACTGGGGCCTCGAGGCCAACGGCGTCGAGGGCAGGTGCGTCGTCCACGTGGGCGACAACAGGGAGGCCGCGGGCTCGCTTGCGGGCGTGGCCGACAGGGTCGTCCTGGGGCTGCTGCCCAGCTCAGAGGAGGGCTACGGGACCGCGCTGTCCGTGCTCAGGCCGGAGGGCGGTACGCTGCACGTGCACGGGCTGGCGCCCGCAGGCGGCCACGGCGCCTGGGCCGAGGGGGTCGAGGGGGAGCTGTCGGGGATGAGGCCGGGCAGCGAGCTGTCCTCCTCCGTCACGAGGGTGAAGTCGTACGCCCCCCACTGGGACCACGTGGTGCTGGACGTCACCGTGGCGTAGGCTCAAACGCGCCCACGCGAGCGCGATATCATGCGAGACTGGCTGTTGGGAGCCGCCGAGGCGTACAACAGGGACTCGTACGAGCAGAGGGAGAGGTACTCGACGTACCTCCTGATGCCCATAGACACGCTGCGCACGGTCATCCAGTGGAGCATGGACTCCATCCCAGACGAGGTCCTGATAGGGTTCGACCCGGACCGGGAGAGGCCCAACCCGGGGCACGTCGACGAGGCTTTCGGGCCTGCCAAGACGGAGTTCTCGGGGCACGGCTACCTGCTGGGCAAGCCCCACATCGTGAACGTGGGGGACTCGTACAGCGTCCACCACGTCCCCGAGGAGTGGACCGACGGGGTGTTCTCCCAGGAGCGGGGGGCCAGGGGCTCGAGGTTCTCCTCGTTCCTCCACAGCCACCCCAACGCCTACGCCCGGCCGAGCCCGGCCGATGCCGAGGCGGCGGACTGGACTGAGGGCGTGGAGATGATCCTGGGGATCAGGTTCAGCCCGGCCCCCCTCGGCCTGGAGTGGCTCGAGGACGAGGAGAGCCACAGGAGGGGCCTGGACCCGGGCAGCGAGGGCGAGCTTCCCGTGCTGGCGCAGGTCTCGGGCAGGAAGATCCACGCGTTCGAGCTGATCGGGTACCTCCGGAACGGCGAGGGCGTTAACCTGGTGATCACTTCGCCCGAGGGGGAGCCGATCGGGCTTGGAGTCAGTCGAGCTTGAGGTACTGCTGGACGTAGAACCTCAGCTCGTCCAGGCTCCCCTTGGCATCGGCCAGCGCGGTGTGGTCGCTCCTCTTGTAGAACCTAGGCCCATTGGGGGACACCCTCCTGAAGAGCTCCTTGAGGGAGCTGACGTCGATGATCCTGAACGTGCAGAAGTCCGCCACCATGGGCATCTCCCTCCTGATGAACCTCATGTCGTGGTGGACGCTGTTCCCAGCGATGATGGCGCCCTTCGCCATGTGCTCCCTGAGCAGCGCCATCACCGACTCCTCCGCCTCCGCGATGGAGACTCCCTCCTCGTGGACCCTCCTGATCAGCCCGGACTCCCCGTGGGTCTTGGTGTTCCAGTCGTCCATCGAGTCCAGTACTCCCGGGTCGTCGGGCTTCACCGCCAGGCACATCTCGGCCCCCTCGACGGGAGTCAGGTCGGCCTCGACTACCAGGCAGGCGACCTCGATGATCCTCTCGGACTCCGGGTCCAGGCCGGTCATCTCGAGGTCTAGCATGCAGATGCGCGAGTCCTTCACGGGCTGCCCATCTGAAACCCGCACTTATTCATGTTGGCCGTGGGGTGACAGTCATAGAGCCGGCGTCGTCGGGAGTCCGTGGCCTCACCCGGGTACCTCGAGTTGCTGAGGGGCAACAGGAGCTTCCGCAGGCTTTTCGCCAGCGAGATGGTGATGTTCACCGGGGACTGGTTCTCCGTCATCGCGATGTTCCTGCTCGCAGCGGAGGCTTCCGACGACTCGCCCCTTGCCATAGCGGGCGTCCTGGCTGTCCGGAGCTTCACCTTCGCCCCGATGGAGCCGATCACCGGTACCCTGGCAGACCGCTACTCCAGGAAGGGGCTGATGCTCGCCTCCAACGTCCTGTCGTTCCTCCTGCTGGCATCGTTCATCGCGCTCGACCTGATGGGGGACCTTCTCTCCGTCTACCTGCTCGCGATGCTGCTGGTGGTGGGCAGGGCCATCTACGACCCGGCCCAGACCGCATACCTGCCGAACGTGTGCGACGAGGACGAGCTGCTCACGGCCAACGCCCTGGTGTCGGGGGGCTGGTCGGCCTCCATGGGGATCGGGGCTGGCCTCGGGGGCCTGGTGATCTCCGAGTACGGGGTCGAGACCGGCCTGATCATCGACTCCGTGACGTTCCTCTTCGCGGCCCTGGTCATCACGACCCTTCCCCAGGGAGGGCCTGACCCCACGGAGAGGAAGTCCTCCAACCCGATCGACGTGTTCAGGGAGATGTTCGCGGGATGGGGCCACGTCCTGGCGAGGCCCCACATCAGGAGGATAGTCCTGGCCAAGGGGGCGTGGGCCACCGGGGGAGGCGCCCAGATATTCCTGCTGATCCTGATAGGGATGGAGGCTGGCTTCGGGGACGTGGCTGCCGGGATCGGGGTGGTCTACCTCTGCCGCGGCTTCGGTTCGGGGTTCGGGCCGCTGGTCGGCAGGCCACTGATGGCCATGCCCAGGGTGATGCCCTACCTGATCGGGTTCGCCCTGAGCGGGGCCGGGCTCCTCTACGTGGGGGTCTCGCAGTTCGAGTGGGGGATGCTCACCCTGGTCTGCATATTCTTCTCCCACGGCTGCAGCGGGATGTCCTGGGTGTTCAGCACGACTCTGCTGCAGCGCAGGACGGACGACGAGTGGATGGGCCGTGTGGCCGGCACTGACAACCTGATCATCACCCTGACCATGGGGGTCTCGACCCTGCTTGCGGGGATAGCCATGGAGAACGAGCTGTTCGAGCTGAGGGAGATGCTGCTGCTGACCGCTGCGATCCAGATGACGGTCGGCGTGCTCTGGCTGCTCGTGGCCTCGCCGAGGGAGGGGGAGTTCATGTTCCCTACAGGAGCCTAGGCAGGCCCAGAAGGACGACCAGCGGGAACACGGAGAACAGCGTCCCAGTGAGCATGGAGCGCTTCGATGCCTCGACCCTCTCGCTGATCCTGGTCTGGATCTCGGAGTCCATCCTGTCCACGGCGTCGCCCGCGGGCACCCTCACCTGGTCCAGGGCCATGTCCAGGACGTCGGCCCCCATGTTGAGCACGGAGGAGACCGCGCCGAATACGGGGTTGCCTGCCTCCTGCTGGGCCCCCTTCTCGGGCTCGCTGGCCCATGGCCTTGGGATCCTGAAGCCCCTGACGGCCTTGAGAAGGTCCCTGCCCACGACCGCGGTGTCCACGGCCTGCTTGGCGGTGTCTATGTCCAGCTCGGCTAGCCTGCGGATGTGGCCCCTGCTCCTCGCGACCCTGCCGAAGTCGTATCCGACCCACATCATCCCGGCCAGCAGCAGCAGGGCGAGCCCCAGGAACGGTATCTCCCAGCTCTCCCAGCCGATCGGCCCGATGTACAGGCGCGCTGCGACGGCGATCGCGCCGGGCAGCACCACGGCCAGCAGCTCGTTGAGCACTATGAGCCAGAATCGCTCGGCGTTGAGCCTCTTGATCCGGTCCAGCACCCACCTGGCGTGCTTGGTCCTGTCATCCTTGGGCAGGAACTTGTGCGACAGGTCGAGGAGCGGCGGGGCGACGAAAATGAGCCTCATCAGGAACGGCAGCAGGAGGATGATCGTGTACGCCTCGAAGGGGCTGAGCGGGGGCACGGACGGTAGCAGCGCCTCCGACATGGCGCCCTTCAGGAGGCCGTGACCAATCAACCTCACTGCTTCGGGCTGTGGCGTTGCCGATGGCAACTAGCATATACTTCGTAGCCCTAGGATAGGTTTTCCCAGCAAACCTATCTCAAAAATTTGTCAATTAGAGGCCGGTTCTATCTCTGAATTCTTTTGTTGCTCTTTTGCCTATTTCGTCAACTCTTTTTCCATATCTAATGGCTTTCTTTTTCGTTCCTCTTACGGTCTTTCTGGTGGATCGGACAGCGTCAACCATTAAATCTTCAAACAAACTCATTATTTCGCCGATCAAGCTCTTAATTTCTACGTCATCTCTTTCCTCAGAAAAAGCTTGAATGATTTCCAATTTATGAGACTCTGATTTCTCTGAGATTTCATGAATTGCCTCTATTTGCTCATTGATTTCCTGTTGAGAGATG
>PAYZ01000017.1 GCA_002716085.1 Methanobacteriota archaeon
CCAAGCAACAAACCTGTCTCACGACGGTCTAAACCCATCTCACGATCCCTTTTAATGGGCGAACAACCCCACCCTTGGGTCCTGCTGCAGACCCAGGATAGGAAGAGACGACATCGAAGTAGCAAGCCACCAGGTCGATGTGAGCTCTTGCTGGTGACAACTCAATTATCCCCAAGGTAACTTTTCTGTTATCTACCGCCCTCAGAAATAAGGCTGGTAGGTTCGTTAGGCCCTGCTTTCGCATCGTCGATCCTCATTGTGCAGATCCACGTCAAGCCAGCTTTTCCCCTTACAGTCAACGGTGGAGTGCTGAACCACCTGAGCTGGCCATTGGGCACGCTTGTTATATTTTCGAGCGCGTGGCGCCCCACCCAAACTGCCCACCTATCGGTGTCCTCATGAAAAGTGAGCGTAGTTACCTTCCAAGGGTGGTGTCTCTATGAGCGACTACTCCGAGGACTGACGTCCCCGGGATCAAAGTCTCCCACCTACTCAGTACATGGAAAGCGACTACGCAACGACAGGCTGCAGTAAAGCTCTATGGGGTCTTCGCTTGCAGGTTGAAGGTACTGGACTGTGCGCCAGTAATGTCACTTTCGCCGGACCAACCGCGGGGACAGTAGGACTCTCGTTAGACCATTCATGCAAGTCGCCAATTAAGCGACAAGGTATTACGCTACCTTAAGAGGGTCATAGTTACCCCCGCTGTTTACCGGTCCTTCGTTAGGTTGAAACCCAATTTCAGATACCGGCACTGAGCAGGATTCACCGACTATACACATCCTTTCGAACTAGCAGTCGGCTATGTTTTTATTAAACAGTCGGAGTCCTCTAGTCACTGCGACCAGCTCTCCTCAGAGCTGGCACCCCTTCTCCCGAAGTTACGGGGCGATTTTGCCGAGTTCCTTCGCGGTACTTTACCCGTCACACCTTAGGCTACTCACCTTGGGTACCTGTGTCAGTTCTCGGTACGGTCATCTCTGCGGCTTTTCACGGGACCAGGGCATAATCCGTCTTTCGCTCACGTCTTCTCGATCTTCTCACCATGACGGTTCTCCGATCGATTATAGAACGCTTCGACACTCCATGACAGAAGTGCACGAACTAGCCCTAGCCGTCACCATAAATTGCAGAGAGGCTTACGAATATTAACGCAATTCCCTTTCGATCAAGTCGGTTAAGATTGACCTTAGGACCGGCTAACCCTCGGCTGAAAAACATTGCCGAGGAACCCTTACCCCTTCGGTGGTATGGATTCTCACCATACTATGCTGCTACTCTTCCCTAGATTCTCATATGTACACGGTCCACGAGACCTTACGACCTCGCTTCTACCCGAGCACATCGCCGCGCTACCTCATCTTCTTTCGAAGGATCAGTGTATCGGTGACCAGTTTGAGCCCCGTCCATTTTCCGGGCCCGCAAGCTTGACCAGTGATCTGTTACGAACTCTTTCAAGGATGGCTGCTTCTAAGCCCACCTTCTGGTTGTCTTCGACCACGGACGCCGTTTCTGATTAACACTTAACTGGTACTTTGGGACCTTAACACTGAGCTGGTTTATTCACCTTTCGTCACGGTAGCTTACCCACCGTGGCTCACTCCCCGCTTCTACGGCGATAACAACTTCGGAGTTTGACAGCGTACCGAGGGATTGCTCCCCCTAAATACCCAATCAGTGCTCTACATCATTATCTACCTCAACGGAGATCTACCTGCGAGTAGTCTCGCGCGGAACCTGCTATTGCCCATCTCGATTGGACTTTCACCCCTATACCCAGCTCGTCCGAGCGATTTGCACATCAGCAACGGTTCGATCCTCCACCCAAGTTTCCTCGGGCTTCAATCTGGCCAGGCATAGATCGATAGGCTTCAGGTCTCCCACCATTGACTCCGGGCGAGCGCACCCAGTCCCTGACCGCTTACGCGGCTGCGGACCTTTCGGTTTCCCTTCGGCTTCGCAGATCAACTGCTTAACCTCGCCAATGATCAGAACTCCCAGGGGCATTTTTCGAAACGCACGAATAGACGCTGCTCATATCTTCGCTTTCACGCCTATTCAGCTTGTTCCCAATTGGTTTCAGGTTCTTTTCACATCCCGCTAAGGATACTTTTCAGCTTTCGCTCACGCTACTTGTCAACTATCGGTCTCGAGTAGTATTTAGGATTGGAAGTCTCTGCCTCCCATATTCACGCGCGATATCCAACGCACGCTACTCAGGATCCACTACATGGCCATATCCGGCACGTATACGGGACTTTCACCCTCTCTGGTGCGCCGTTCCAGGACGACTTCTACTTCACGGACTTAGGCAACAAGTGTCCATACTCCACATCTCTCCAAGGTTTCCCAAGGAGATTCGGTTTGTCCTATTCCGTTTTCATTCGCCACTACTCACGGAATTTCTATTGATTTCTTTTCCTCCCCCTACTGAGATGCTTCAGTTCGGGGGGTTCCCCTTCCTACGTAAAATACGAGGAATGACTGTTGTCAGGAGGTCCAATTCGGCAATTCGCGGATCAAAGAGATTCATGCCTCTCCCCGCGACTTATCGCAGCTTGTCACGACCTTCGTCGGCTCTCGAGCCGAGCCATCCCCCAATTGGGTTGTAGCATCATTATTTCTTATTGTACTCACTAATGTGAGGCCTCTGGTGTCCAGGCATATCAATTCTGGTTTCTCAGGCCACTTCGTCTCCCCGCAGGGCGGAGCAGCCTCAACCACTTACCCTAATAGGCAATCTATCAGAGCGCACAAAGCAGGCTTGCGACCAACCTATGGTATTTGAACAAGACGGGAGCGGGGGTCCGACAAGATAGGCCAAGCTGGTAGAAAAATTAGTCATGACTCGTCGTGTAAAGGGGCATGCTCGATGCCATATGGCAAGGTGCTTCTTAAGGCATAGTTAGGAGCGTTTATTATGCCAAAAGGAAGGGGTTTTACTGTAACGTTTGGAATATTGCTAGACGGCAATTCGATCCCGTATTCAGAATCATCGTTTTGTTTTGAGGCAGTTGGTTTTGTTTCTGATTCTTCATTGTCCGATATTTTTGAATCTGAGTCTATGTCGTAGGTCATAGCCTCTGATCCGCAAGCGGGACAAAAATGCCCAGATTCGAATGAGAACCCGCAAATGTTGCAATCCATATTCCCACTTCAGTAGGAGTATAAGACTCCGTGGAATATTACCATGAAGATTGTTGCAAAGATGCACGTAATTATCATCACAGGAAACCCGGCCCTTACCCATTCTTTAGTGGTTATCGGGTATGGGCCCCTCTCGGCTATTGCTACTGTCATCACATTGGCACTGGATCCTATTGGAGTCGCATTGCCCCCGAACCCAGCACCCATCGCCAAGGCCCAGAGTAATGGTTCTGGTCGAAGTTCGCCATTACTCGCTTCTGTAATGCTGAAAATTACTGGAATCATCGCTGCTGTAAATGGAATGTTATCAATCAACGCGCTAGCAATGGCTGATACCCAAATTATAGCAATAGCTAGTTTTACCTCGTCATCTCCGAAGTTATTGAAAATCCAATTTGCCACATCCTCTAGATAACCAACATCTCCGACCGCCCCGACAAGAAGGAAAAGTCCAGCAAAGAACAGTAAGGCCTGCCACTCGACCTTCTCAACTACATCATTGATGAATCCTTCACGGAGTTCTTCCTCCTTCGGCCTAGCTGCGATCAAAGCAATTCCTGCTCCAGAAAGTGCAATTCCATCAATCTCGATTTCCAGATGAAGAAACTCCTTTGCCGAGAACATGATTATTGTGAGCCCAAGTATTACGAGAGTAGTGTACATTAGCCTCTTGTCNGTAATTGCATCCCATTCGTCTTCCTCCATTAGAACGTCTATGTGTGGTGGCTTCTGAGTCGCCCAGTCTTTGTAGTACCACCTGAAATATCCGAGTGTTGCTATCCAAGCAAAAAGCGTCATTATCCCCAGCCTCATTAGGAAACCGTTGAATCCGAAACCGTCAAGATTCTCATCTGCTGCTGCAGCCGCTATCATTACGTTTGGAGGGTCTCCGACCATTGATGCTACTCCACCCGTATCGGAGAGGATCGCCTCTGCCAATAGTGGAGGGACGGGGTTAATCTCCAGTTTGTTGCATATTCTCAGAGTCACGGGTGCGATTATAATTATCGCAGTTACATTATCTATAACCAGGGAAATCAGGGAAGTGAAAGTTCCCAATAGTACAATCAGCCTCCATGGGTCTCCCTTGCTCATCTTTGAAGCCTTAATTGCGATATACTCGAAGAATCCGCATAGTTCTAGGATAGAAGCAAATACCATCATCCCCAATAGGAGACCTATTACTTCGAACTCGATCCACCCTACCATCGTATGCTCAAGCGTGTAGGTCTTCTCGAGAATTCCGTCAGAGTTGTACACCTCATGCAAATGGAAGACTCCAGAATAGTGCCCATAAATCAGCATTAGAACTGATCCGAACCATGCGGCTATTGTCCTATGAACTACTTCAAATAGAATTAGTGCGAATGAGACTATGAAAATTCCCAGTACTACTTGCTCTTGTGTTACCATTGATTGTGCGACAATTATCGCCTCTAAATATGTGACTGTTATTAAAAGGATAATTTTGTAATCTGGAGGTTACTTTCCAGACCAGAAGACAGCCACGTTACCCCTTTGGAATACCAAAGTTGAGTTCGAACTTTTCTCGATCTCGGAGAAAACAAGATCCCTTTGATCCCTGTCTGAAACAATTCCTTTGTTTATCTTGACTTTGACAAGCCTTCTCCTATCCANCTGATCCGCTAGTTCCGAAATTATGGATTCTGAGACTCCTCCTCTTCCGATCCTAACCGATACTTCGATTGAGTCGCTTTTGGCCGATTTAATTACAGAAGGTGGAATTCCGGTCACAGTTCTTCACTACCCAATTCAATTGCCTCTCTCTTTATCCTGCCACACCTAAGGCATGTAGTCTTAATTGTCTTTGAATGTATTCTAACTCTGGAGCTCTTTCCCGGTACAAGGGACTGCATGCATGTTCTACAAATTGTCCTCTTGATTGAGGAGTCGGTCCTTACTCCGTGCTTTTTACCGATTGATAGAATCTGGCTCGCAGCATTATTTGCAATTTCTGTATTGCTTTGGAGGCAGTCAACTAGAATTTCTGATAGTTGTCTAACAGCCTCCTCTGCTTCCCTTCTACGATCGGATTTTCTCCTAGATCTCCTGCTAGACATTTTTCAGCCTCATTTCTGATTTATTGCCTCGGATACTGCCTTTCCAACTTCTTCAATAGAGCCTGATCCGTCAATGGTGACAAGAATCCCTAGACTGGAGTACCAGTCTCCAAGAGGTTTTGTTTGATCGTGATAAGCCTCCAACCTACTCCTAACGGTCTCCTCTGTGTCGTCCTTTCTCTGCACGAGCCTACCAACTATCTCTGCAGGTGCTGGATTGAATGAAACGTGATAGATTTCTCCTGTCTCGGGATCCATCCTTCGGCCAACTATTCTGTCCACGATATCGTCGTCGGGAACCTCTATAGAAATTACAGTAGACACTAACGTAATGCGAGATAGTGCCTCTGCCTGAGGTATTGTCCGAGGGAAACCGTCGAAAAGGACGCCATCCGATGCATCTTCCTCAGTTAACCTCTTCTCAATGAGTCCAATAATTATTGAGTCTGGGACAAGTTTTCCTGCTTCCATGAATGTCTTGGCTTCTTTTCCTAGATCGGTTTCCATTGACACGGCAGAACGCAACATGTCTCCTGTGGAAACCTGCGGCTTCCCAGTCATTTCAACTATTACTGATGCTTGAGTACCCTTGCCGGCTCCCGGAGGTCCGAACAGCACGATTGATCCTTCCATGCCATCCGACATCGTGGTCTACAGAAAAATCAACCGCTCTTTGGGCCATTCTGTTCCCACCAAACATGGCCATATGCCACCCACTGATCCATTGTCCATCCTTCGGGTAGGCCGGTTAGGGGAAGTGGAAGGGCACCCTCTGGGACATCCAATGAGGGTAGCTTCGGCAAAGTTGACTGTAGGGTTTCTTCTATCTCAGAGTCTGAAACTTCGCCTGTAACGACTTCGCCCGAGGTTGAGGTGTCGAGTGCTGCTGCCCTCCTNTCCTCCTTGTTTCCAGCTTGCAATGCGGAACCCTTTGGAATTAGCTCTTCATCGGTTCCGATTGGCGAGAAATCCCTCCTTGCACGAATTACCAGTGAGGCAATTCCCCCTATTGCAACCAAGAACAACGCGGCCAGTGACCATGCTGGAAGGCCGAGAGACTCAAGGATTCCGAGGATCCCGCCCCCATTGGACTCCTTCGATCTGCTAACCTCGATCGATACAGATGAGTTCGTTAATTCCACGCCTTCCTCCTGAGAGGTTGATTTGGCGGAAATTGTGAATTGCCTTAGTCCGTCTTCGGATGATGGTCCGGGTGCAAGAGTGATCGATACCTGTGCAGATTCACCTGCACCTATGAATTCAATGAAGCTGGGTTCTATTTCTATATTCCAACCCACCAATCCAGTTCCTTCTATCTCAACTCCTGATCCAGTGTTGCCTGAGTTTGTCACCTCCAATGAGAAAGAGATCCCAGATGACTCGGTGATTCCTTCCAAATTCTGAACAGATGGATTGGCCACNATCCACACTGATGGAACCACGGTCACATTCAACTCAACGGTCGTAACTTCCTTGGAAAGACTTGGAGATGTAGATTCGATAATTACAGGTACCCTTTGGGTTAGCTCTCCAGCAGGTACCCCACTTGGGATTTCTAGGCCGATAGAAATTATTGAGTCCCTGTTCATATCCATGGAAAATGTGTTTCCAGATAAAAATCCACCAGACCATCCCTCGGGGAGTGTTCCCATGGTTAGCTCGATTAGGAGTGGGACGTTTCCTGAGTTATGTAGGAAAATGTTTGAGTTTGCAGAACGACCAAGCGCCATCTCAAATCCGGAATCAGAACTAATTTCAAGAGTGGTGATTTCTCTCACTTCAAGGACCGTCCCATTTGTTACTGTGTTTCCATCTAGAGTAGTCTTGACAGAAATTGTATTCCTATCGCCTTTCTCAGCTGCTAGGGGGACTTTGGTCCTGATGGTGATGTTCTCTGGATTCCCAGGCTGTACTATGGCTTGAAGGTTGTATACTTCACCAGATGGGGGTTCTTGGTCTGAGAGGAAGATCTGTATCGGCCAAGTATTCATTGAAGAAAGTGCCTGAATTCCAAATTCCAGGGGAACATTTCCCTGATTGGTCAATGTTAGGAATGTGGAGACTTCGTTCCCATTTAGAACTGCACGAGATTCAGAGATTGCGAGGGGGCCTATTTTATTGCCCTCGGAATCTGCGATCTGGGTTGAGAAATCCCTACTCTCCAAGACCTCAACTACTGCGGTGTCGGCCATCTCCAGAGATGGGTCGTTTACGGATCTAGTAATGCATGAGACCAAGTCTGTAAATCCTGCAGGCAGGCCCGATGAAGAGGGGGGCACCCTTACTCGAATCTGAACTGGTACGAATTGTAGTCTGCTGAGTGGACCTATTGTAGATTCTGAGGAATCCCCCGATCCTACACGAACAATCCATCTGTTGGTAGTCTCGCAAGAAATGCTGTATTCCGTTGGCCCATTTCCGATATTCTTAACGGAAATTGTGAACAAAGCGAATTCGTCAGGCTTTGCACCCAGACCTTCAGTTCCTGCGGGCACAGTAAATAATCCCTCGACCCTCTCCACATCGACAGACAATCTGACAGAGTGGGAGACGGTTGGAGCTGATATGTCGAACAGAGTCAGGTCCGTAACAAAAAGTCCTGGAAGAGCGAACCTGGCATCCAAGTCAGCATCCTCGTCCGTTAGTTGAAGGGTAATTAGCACCCGATCGCCGATCTCCCCGAAGGGGGAGAGAGTCCATGGTGATGACTGATTCAGATTCCTTGACCACTCATCCTGAGGGGAGTCGAGTATTCCTGATTCATCTACCTCCTGAACAGGTGTGTGGATTAGATCGACGGTAATTTGGGAAGTTCCCTGATTTTGGAGTTCGAGCTGAAAGCTTGCAGAGATAGACATACTTGGATCTATGTTTCTGTGTTTTGCAGACTCTGAGTCTTCGAAAGTTATGGGGTGGGAGCCATCTTCCAAGAGCGGAGTGATTCTTACGCCTATCTCCGTGACATTAAACAAAAGGTCGAAGATATTGTTGTCAGTTCCTGAAGTTTCATCGTTTAACTCACTAACTTCGGATAGGTGATCGAGTGTCATCCTTACCAAGTGTGGGCCGGTTGATTGGAAAGAATGGTAGATTGAGAAAGATTCGACTGAACCCCCTAGCAGTGATTGCATGGGGTAGGTTCCAATTACTGATCCCTCAGTTATGTCTTCTACTAGGATTGAATAATCCCCAGATGGGGACGGAGCTTGATTTATCCAGGAAAGTTGTAATGAAATTGTATCTCCTATGAGGGGGGATGTCTCCGAGCAGTAGATTGATTCTGGCACTACTGAGAGGTCTGCTCCAAGTACCTCTTCGGCTTCTGCTGATAAGACTAAAGAGAATTGTTGAGAAAAGCCGCCAGAATGCCCAATCTGAATTGTCCAAATTCCAATTTGCGAATCTGTGACTCTTATCCTCTCTAGGTTATTTTTCTGGTCTCTTTCCCCACCTGACTGCGATACTCCGTTTGCAAAATTATTCCCTTTGAATACTGTGCCATCAGGAGAAGTGACTATCAGATCCAGATCATTCACGAGTCTGCTTTCATTCTGATCTGCTGAGGCTGAACCTTGCTTGTCATTCCATGCAAGTGATGCCTCGATTCCAGAATTACCAGAAACCTCGAATGTGTAAGTGAAGCTGTGGCCGGGCATTAATTGCCTTCCTTGATCATAGAATACCGTCTGATTGACTCCATTTCTAACTGGAAATAAGCTGTTTGATATGTTTAGCTGGCCCCAACCCTCTCGATTATTTGGAACATCGGAGTTGCCCAAGTCATCTGCTCCATTAACTAGAAGGGCCCTGATTAAATCGGATCTAGGGGAGCTGATTCCCACGTCATCCCTTAGGAACTGCCTGGCCATGGCAGCGGCTCCAGCTACTACAGGGGTTGCCATCGAGCTTCCACTTAGAGTCATGTACTTGGGAGTGGATCCATCATCGTGAACTGAATTGGAGCAGGGGCCTCCGGAGGCGAGGCTTGCCTCTTCTGCTCTCGCAGAACAGATCATGACTCCGGGAGCAACCAGATCGGGCTTAATCCGGCCATCAGTAGTAGGTCCCGATGAAGAGTCATTTGACACGGAACCAATTGGTGCGGATGTGAAGGCCCCGGTTGTAGATGTGCCCACGGAAAGAACATTCTTCGCCGTTGCCGGAGATGTGACGCCCGATTCAGAAAGATCCCCTGACGAGAAAACCACTAGAAACTCTGGGAAGTCATTTGTGAACCAATCTGCAGATCTAGAGTCCGATGTGTAGTCGCCTACCAGGGTTTCGCTTCCCCAACTATTTGTGTGGATAAATGCGTCATTAATCCGTGAGTGTTCGAACATGTCGTAAAGAGAGCCCCATCTAGCTAACACGCCTGAGCTATCAACTTCCAACTGGTAGAAGTTGAACGTAGCTTCTGGAACCATTCCCGTTGCGGCTTGATCTCCTGATCCATCTCCAAGAAGGGTAGCAGTAACATGTGTCCCATGCCCACTATTAGCATCGGCACCGGAAGTGTCTGCTCCAAACAGATTGAATATTGGGCTTCTGAGTCTTCCCTGGAAGTCCCCATGGTCATAATCTAGACCAGTGTCAGATATTCCTATCACTTCTCCGTAGCCAGTAAGGTTGTGACTCGAAATAGTTCTTGCGAATTGGGCACCTGCGACTAAGCTTGCATTGGAATTATCCACTGAAAGAGCCTGGCCGGGTTGAATCATGATAATCCTGTAATCGATTGATAAATCAGTGATTAAAGAAGAGTGGGCGGATTTCACCTGGCAAAGATGGTTGTCGCAACGATATTGCCCTCTAAGATTATCGTCAAGGCCTGCGAGATAGCTCAATATTCCCTCCACTTCCTCTTCAGAGTTTGAAGGTGAAAGGCTGATGTCCAGATCTATGGGGTGATGCTCAAGAGATAGCATCGGAAGTAACGAAGGTGAGATTTTCCACATTGCTGGAAGGGGTCCTATCCATCGAACCTGTGGTAGGGACTGAACCTGTTTGGTGAATTCTTCTGGGCTCCTGTCAGGTAGAGATATTACTACTGAATCGTCGGGAATGTGGTCAATTATCTCCAATCCAAGATATGAGAGAGATTCTTCCAGTGACTGGAGGTCTGAATTTGTGGACTGCACGATATGCAACCTATTGTCATATGGTTCATCGATGCCAAATTCCAACCATGGTCCAGAGTATATTTGGTCGGATATTGGGTCAAAAGATCCAAAGGTAGAGTGTATCAAACCTGAAGACTCCGAAAACTGATATGGTGCATGGACAGGATTCTGCAATCTTGACCAAGGTTGTTCCTGAGATTCGGAGATTTCTTCGGAAAATGAGTTTGCTACTGATTCATCGATAGTGGATAATGGGTGCCTGAGAGGTGAGAAGAGAACTATTGCGATGACGGCGAATAGCCATTTTGAATCTGTCATTGGTAAATTGCGAAATAAGACCCTCTTTTGACTATTGACTATCCTCGATCGTGAGTTTTAATCAAGTCACTGAGTAATATTTGCTAATTGAGTCATCGGTCTTTGAAGCAGACTTCTTCCAGTCTTCCTCCGTTCCCATCAGGGATCTAATGCAGTCAATGTTCTCAGGGATGACGTCACTTTCTTGATGGATTGCTTGGAAATAGTATAGCCTATTGCCCACCAAGCTTACGCCATCTTCCCATACAAATATCTCGTGCAGGTCTCCCCACTTTCTTCCTATATCTCTGGCCATTTCCATTACCTCTGCAGTAGTGGTAATCCTGTCTTCTGCACCATTCATTATTATGACTCTGGGAGTTTCAGACCACATCTGGAGAATAGATTCCGTGGTTAAGCCGTGACCCTCTGGAAGGTCCGCAATTATGCAATGCACGTGCATGATGGTAGTAGGCACCGCAACCGCTAGGCTGTTAATCTCGATTTCTGGTTTTACCGTNATGACATCCGGACCGTGGTGACTGGGGACCTTTAGAACCGGCTTTATTGCGTTTATTGGGCCCTTGCTGGAGTCCCCCGGATCAGCTGCCCTTCTGATCATAGTACACTCCACCTTCAAGGAACCGCAGTGTTCGAACAAAGGTACTAGTGTTCTAGAAAGTCCAGTTGTGTTGCAAGAAACAACCCTTGTACCTTGTGCATTTAGGTTCTCCAGGTGATTAGCTGATGATGTATAAGATAACCCCGTAAGGTCATGCTTCTCACCGCCTTGGAAGATGTACTTGACTCCGGCTGCCTGGTATTTTGAAAGATTCTCTGCGCCCATCTTGCCGGGAGC
Source organism: Methanobacteriota archaeon (assembly GCA_002716085.1). Taxonomy (GTDB): domain Archaea; phylum Thermoplasmatota; class Poseidoniia; order Poseidoniales; family Thalassarchaeaceae; genus UBA36. The sequence continues at coordinate 11,505 of PAYZ01000017.1, forward strand.
ACAATCTATCACAATGTCGGAGATTGCAAGTAGGTCTGAAAGCCCACCCTGGCACTGGTATCCCTTTTGCGCAAAGGAATCGATCCTTGATTCATCGTCAAATGTGCAGTAAAGGGGGAAGTCTTTCTTCACGGCCAATTCGCAGCCAAAACTTGGCCCTGTCTTTGTTACACCGACTACATCCATATCGTCCTGAGCATCGACTGCATCGGCTACCCTCTTTCCTATTGTCCCAAATCCATTAATGGCCACTTTGATTTTTCCCATTTTCAANCACAGTTCCTTTCTGTCAGTAAGACCACGTCTGAAGGACGCCTATGAACCTAGCGAAGTCGGCAAGAATCAATAACGAGGCGCCTTTTTCTCGTAGCATAGTCGGAGCAGCAAGGGGGTGCCATAATGAGAGATGTAGTCTCCAAGAGTGTAAAACTGAATAGGGACCTTGATCGATATATCGAGAAGGCATTGGAACAAGACAGGCCCGTGAAAATTGGATGGGGGAGGGCAGGTGATGAGCGTCCAAAAAATGGGGAGTTCGGAGTTATCACGCATCTGCCGAAGGGAGCTAGAGTCCTATGTCTAGGAAATCTGGGGGATTGTTCTGGAATGGCCAACCTTGGAGGAACCTTCACCCTAAGGGGGTCTGCCGGATCAATGCTAGGAGCTTTTCAGGAGTCTGGAAAGACCGTTGTTGAGAAAGATGTAGGAGGCAACACTGGATTCATGATGTGTGGAGGCGAGATATCAATTCAAGGCTCAGTAGGCGATTCTGCTGGATCGGGAATGGTTGGGGGATCCTTACTAGTAAGAGGCCATGCAGGAAGTAAACTGGGATCTGGAATGACGGGTGGTTCAATTGTTGTACTGGGTTCTGTGGGTTCGGACCCCGGAATTGGAATGGGAGGTGGTAGGATAATTATTGCAGGAAGTTGCCCCCCTCCGCCAGATGGCGTTGAGATGAGGACAATCAACAAGTCGGAAATAAAGGAGTTTTCAGATTTGCTTGACCCTATTGGCATCTCATTGAGCGAGGATGCTCTGGTCCTAGAGCCCCAAAAAGACATGCACGAGGAAGAGAGGATTCCTGAGGCATTTGTCTCAGAGGGGTTTGAGAATATTTCACTGTTTCCAAATGAAGACACGCTTTCAGATCATACTCCCCTAGATCACTACACCCTTCTAGTCCCTGGCAAGGGAGATTCGGATGGCCTTCTATTGAGAATTCCTTGGATGATTTCTTTGAAGAGTACCTTTGGAAATGAAGATTGGGAAGGCTTAGATGTTCCTGCAATTGTAAGAATGAAGCCCAGAGAAGTTGATCTTCTTCTGGTTGATTCCGAGAATCTTGCAAAATCCGTGCGCGAGTTTGGAAATTGTGCTGGACTAGTTCTAGACATCTCCGATTTTCCCGGCCAGAACNATGCTGAAATTGAAGCTATTATTGTCTCGCTAATTAGTAGAATGGTGGACTCTTCCATAGTGATGCTACGTGGCAACATTGACCGTGTCGAGTACTTATTCAGATTGGTAAGGGACTTAGATCTAGACGGCGCCATAGTTGAGTGCGCCACCCCGTGTGGCTCAAGATTGGCAGCCTCTCTTCCCAAGATCGGTCTGGCTTCCAAGGCAATGGGCATAACAGGGGCTGGGAAATTTGTAATGCTGGAATTGCAACATGAGCCAGATGCAAAGGACCTGCTCATAGCCGTGGCTTCGGGTTGTTCTGCAGTGGTTTCAAGCATCTTTGATGGCGATCCTTCATCCAAGATTAGGGCGATGAGTGGAGATCTTAGGGGATGGATGAGGGAGATTGGGATCGATAGGATGGAAAGAATCGGGAGGAGGAACCTGAGGGCAAATGATTTCGATACAGCAGCAATTTCCGGCCTAAGGTTAGTCGGTTATGGAAGGCCCCTTAAGATGTGGTTAGACTTGAGGTGAAGGATTGCCGACTTTAGAGCTCAAACATTCACTAATTGGATACATCCAGAACATACATGGGGTTGGACATGAGCCAGATTCATGGACAAAATGGCTCCCAGAAATTGGGTGTCCTGTAGATAGAAGCAACTCTGAAGAGATTGAAATTGAGGTTTTCCCCGACAGGCCCGACCTTCTCTCACACGAGACTATAGCAAGAGCCGCGAGGTCTTTCGAATCGTCTGGAGGCATTAAAGTTGAGTTAGATGTTGTCCCAGGTGATATCGAAATGACAGTTGACTCTACTCTAGAAAATGTAAGGCCCGTGATCATGGGGGCAGTCGTCAAAGGAGTTGATACGGGCTCCAATGGGGAAGAGAAGGATGAATTCATCCAATCACTGATGGATCACCAAGAAAAGCTGCATTTGACCCTGGGTAGGAGAAGGAGATTCTCCTCAATTGGAGTTCATGACCTATCTTCCCTCCAACCCCCATTTAGGGTAACCACAGTTCCTGGAGATTTTTCTTTTGTGCCACTTGCCTGTGATGAAGAGATGAGCATTAACGAGATACTTACTGAACTCCCCAAGGGGGTGGAGTACTCCGCCCTGATGGATGGCATGGAGCTCTTTCCGGTAATTCTTGACTCTTCGGACAGAGTTCTTTCTTTTCCCCCCATTATCAATGGAAGCCACACCACCGTAGATGTTGGAACTCAGGATTTCTTCATCGATGTTACTGGATGGGATGAAAGATCTTGTGAAGCATGTCTTCTACTGATTTGTCTTTCTTTGGCAGAAAGAGGAGGGTTAGTCGAAAGCATTGTGGTATCTGGATTTGATGGAAATAGAATTGCCATGCCTATTGGCAACCCTAGGACTCATCGAGTACCAGACAGGCTAATTAGGAAAATTCTTGGAATGGAAGTGAGCCATGAATCACTGAGAATAGCTATTGAAAAAATGGGCGGAGAAATCGTTGAAAGTAGAACTGTAACAGATGGCCCCAACAATCCAGAAAGATGGGCAGACTGTGTTGTTGGGGAATTGGAGCACATTGTTTCAATGCCAAGATGGAGAAGCGACATTATGCACCCAATTGATATTGTTGAAGATATTGCAATAGGAATAGGCTTTGAGAATCTTCCAGAAAAATCCTCAGAGGTTCAAATCGATGCAAGCCCATTGAAGTCATCCAACTTGAAGAGGAGGTTTGGAGAAAGCATGAGAGCTTGCGGCCTTCAAGAGGTTCAGAGCCTCACTCTTTCCAATGAGAGGGATCAGTTTGAGCTAGTTAGGTGGATGCATGAAGAAGATTTTAACACCATTTCCAACCCTATTACTTCGGAACACACCATTCTGAGACAATATATCCTTCCATCCCTACTTCGGCTACTATCGGCAAATAGGCATCATGAGCTCCCACAGAGAGTTTACGAATTAGGAGAGGTAGTAAGAGGTTCCAGGAATAAGAATAGAGGTTCTTGGGCATGTGCGGAGGTAGGGGCTGGTTTTACTTCAGCAAAAGGAATAGCTCTAGCTATGCTTAGGGACATGGGAGCAGAAATTGATGAAGTTGAGTTAAAAGTTACAGAAGAAGGAAGTGGTCCTTGGATCCATGGTAGGGGGTGTCAAATTTTCGTTCGAGGAGAAAAACTGGGCGAGTTTGGAGAAATTGATCCCAGGGTTAGCCATTCTTTTGGACTAAAAGCTCCAATTCACGCAGGAGAAATAGATTTAGATAAGATTGGGGTCTTGATTAGGGATCCGATAAACTAATCTTCATCTTCGTTCTTCTTTAGTAACTTCATTGCCTCCAAGAATTTCTTTTCCTTCAGATGTTCCTCACTTTTTCTGGTTTTGTCTTTTCCGGTTTTCCTTTCATACTCGACTACATTTTTCATGTAGCTTTTTCTAGAAATATCGGGTTTGGCGGTTTTCTTCTTCCTAAATGGCCATACCGGTCCCATAGCCGATGAGAGACGAATGCAGACATCAGTATTTCGTATAAATGGATCAATTCACAGGAGTTTTGATTGAGTTAGTATCCCCTAGGAGGGCCGATGGGGACCGATATCGGAGTAGATGAGGCTGGGAGAGGTCCTGCAATTGGGCCTTTGGTCGTTTGTGCTTTGAGCGTGCCCATGGAAGACCGAGCAATATTGGAAGAGATTGGCGTTGATGACTCTAAAAAAATTGGTAAAATGGAGCGAGAGCGGGTTTTCAGAAAGATTAGCGGCCTTCGGGAATCAAGAGGATGGGGTTTGGGAATAGTAGTTTGCAAACCTGCAAGAATAGATGAGTGGATGGAAAATGGGACTTTGAATTCACTAGAGGTTGAGTTATTCTCCGAGGCCATTACTCGAGCAGGTCGGCCATCTTCATCGACTAGGCTGGTTCTTGATGCATGCGATGTTGATCCCATCAGATTTGGCACCAACGTGCTTTCGGCATTGGGAAGCTCGTGGAACTGTTGCGAGATTGTATCTGAGCACAAGATGGATTCCAGCGATATTGTCGTAGGAGCTGCAAGCATTGTTGCCAAAATAACCAGAGATCGTGAGATAAAGAAGCTATCTGAAGAGATAGGTATTGACCTAGGCTCTGGTTATCCATCTGATCGAAAAACTGTTTTGGCAATAGAGATTCTTTGCCAAACAGATGAGCCCCATGAAGCCCTAAGATGGAAATGGGCGAATGTCCGGAATTCTTGGACAAAAACAAATAACAAGACTATGCCCAAAAGAAAATCGGAAAATGAAATCAATAAGCAAACCTACCTCAGTGATTGGGAATAGCAAGAATGGTGAAATGCAATCATTGCTTGGTGAAATCTAGGACCATGCCCGAAAGTATAGAATGGAGCTCCGAAGTTTCTCAGATTGTCAGAAAATTCGCATTGCAGAATGCAATTGAATATCATGGAGAAGGGCAGTCTGGAAGCGTACTGGGGAGGGTACTCTCAGAGAGGGAGGACCTCAGAAGTAAGGCAAAGAGTCTGATCTCACTAGTAAATTCGGAAGTTAGTCGGGCAAACCTCATTGCAAAGGAAAAGGGAATGGAGGAAGTGCGATTTGAGCTTGAGAGCTTCGCACCTGAGGCGCTGGATAGGGAAAAACAACAAAAGACAGTGGGGCTGAAGGATCTTCCTGGCGAAACCGATGATGTAGTACTTAGGTTCGCACCAAATCCAAACGGCCCTTTGTCACTGGGTCACTCAAGAGGAGTTGTGATCAATTCGATGTATTCGGAAAGGTATGATGGAAAAATTGTACTGAGATTTGACGACACCGATACAAGAGTTAAGCCCGCGATAATAGAGGCCTATGATTGGATAGAAGAAGAATTCGAATGGCTATCTGGTAGGTCGCCCGATGTAGTTGTACGTGCTAGTGAGAGGATGCCCCTGTACATCGATATGGCGGAGAAGATGATTTCGGGCGGTTTCGGATATGTCTGCCTATGTTCTGCAGATGAGTTCCGAGAATTTAGAATTTCGAAGGAAGAGTGCCCATGCAGGGATCGAGAAGTTTCATCCAATCTTGAAGACTGGGAGAAAATGAATTCGGGTGGAATAAATGAGGGTGAAGCAGTAGTTAGAGTCAGGACTGACATGACGCTCCCCAATCCTGCTCTGAGAGACTGGCCTGCACTAAGGATTCAACACGCCCCCCACCCAATTGTTGGTGACAAGTACAAAGTCTGGCCCTTGCTAGACTTCCAGAGTGCAGTGGAAGACCATGCTCAAGGAGTCACCCATATTATCCGTGGAATAGATTTGATGGACAGTACGAGGAAGCAAACATTACTTTACGAGCACTTCGGTTGGAATTACCCAGAACCCCTGTACTGGGGAAGGGTGAAGATTCACGAATTTGGGGGATTTTCAACTTCAGGAATTCTATCTTCGATAAAATCGGAGGATTTTTCCGGGTGGGATGATCCAAGGCTTCCGACTATTAAAGCCCTGAGAAATAGGGGCTTTTCGCCCGAGTCAATTAGATTGCTATGGGAGGAGATTGGTCTAACTCAAAAGGATATTTCAATTTCCATGGCCACCCTTGAGTCATTCAACTCAAAAGTCATTGACTCAGACTGTGAGAGGAGAGTATTTGTCATCGACCCAATAGAGATAGAGTTCTCATCAGACAATAGACCCGATGTAGCATCAATACCTAGGCATCCAGAAGGTTCGATTCCGGGAAATAGGAATTGGGAGTTTTCCGAATCGATATTTATCCAATCTTCAGACCACAATCCTGGAAAAGTAAGGCTGAAGGATTTTGCTGATGTAGAGATCTCAGAATTCTCTGCGAATATACAAAGTATGGATAGAACTGACGATAGGCAGATAATACATTGGTTGCCTAAGAACCTGTCTCGTGAGGCAATAATCACTGTTCCCGATGGTGAAAATTTGAATCGAATCAGGGGCTTTATTGAAGACTTCGAACTAGAGGAAGGTCGTGTTTACCAGTTTGAGAGATTTGGTTTTGCAAAGATTGAGTCGATTGACGATCAGCTAGTGAGCCTTCTATGGCTTCACAATTAGTCGGCAAAAGGAAAACACAGAGATTCGGCCTGAAAAGGATGAATAATTGCGTCGCATTGAAGTTAGTGGGTTGAATCAGAGAATCGTGAACGCAGTCCGAGCTAGACTAGTTATCGCCCTCTCGGCACTGATGATTGCAGTATTGTTCACTCCCATTCCAATTCAAGCGGAGGAAACTAATGCTTGTTGTAATTCTTCGAGTTTCGATCTTTTCTTGACTGGAGATTCGGACAGCGGTAGTCTGACTCCTTTCCAATCTGACCTTGACGATGAAAAAATGTCTGAAGTTACTTCTTCCGTTTTTGGAGAGGTAGAAATTGGTACTTGGAACATCGAATGGGGAGAATCTGGAGATTACACTTCAGGGACCTGGGCTTTCAGAATCCCCTACGAAGTAGTGGATTCCAGTGGTGTTTCTGCTAACGCTACTGTCGTAGTCAAAGTAGGTGGGAATACGTACGAGAGCTCTGCTCAGCTTCCAGCTGTATTTCTGACTGAGTCCGGAGAGCTTCAGGTGGATGTTCAGGTTGAAGAGGGCCAAATATCCAAGGGTGAGAAAGTCGAGGTTTCTTTTTCTGTTAGGAGCTTGATTTTCTCGAATCCGGGTAGCGAATCGGGAGTCAAGTTTTTCTGGGGTTCAGAGGAAATGGCTGCTTCGATTTCTATTTCTTTCCCATTAGTTAGCGTTGAGATCAGAGAAGCAAGCGTTAGGGGTAGTTTGGTCTTCTTTCCTGTTCGCTTGACTTCTGGTTTTGGGGATAAAATCTGGACCGGGTCAAACGGAGGTTTGGTCGTACAGAACGTCGAAATCGCAGAGAGCCCAATTGTTAACTCAAATGAAGATTGGGTTGACGTTACGTTCGTTTGGGACCCGAGTAGTTCGGAATCCGGTTCTGTGAGGACAGACTTTCGTCTGTCCCCCCAGGACACGCTAATAATTGAAGCTGACAAAGTGCACGATATCGATCTAGGTCAGGACTCGGGAGACAATAGTTGGTATCCAGACGAGGAGCCGACGAGAACTGGGGGGTCTGAATTGGAAGTAATCGTCGACTGTGAATATGATGGTTCTTCGATGAATAGGGACACCACCATTCGCCTTGATGGAGCCATGTCCCAATGGATGAGGTGGGGTCTCGACAACATAGGTAACAAGAGTCTGGGTTCGAATAGTTGGTGGAGAAACCTGAATTCTTTCTCCGACCAAGTAGGTTCCTCAGAAAAACAGAATGGTCGAGTTGACGATTCAGAGGAGTTAGTGCTTAAGTCTCACTTGATTGGTTCAAAGTCCGATCTGAAGTCCTTCCTGTCTAATGGACTGATGATCGATCCTGAAGCCATATTCGGGATTAATCCTGTTGAATTTGGCCCCATGGATATTTCTTTTGATTTTGGAAGTTCAAGGGCATTCAACTCAGAAGTGATTTCTATCAGAGTCGAAGCATCACATGAAGTAAAGCAGAATTCTCGACAGATAATGATTGAGGACTTCATTAGGCCGGGAGGATATGATTATTGGGATAGAGTCGACCTTTCATTCGAAGTTAGCACTGGAATGCTTGCTGGCTTCGGTGGAGTAAATTCGGACAATGATGAAGTTGATTACACTCACAGGAGATGGATTGTAATGGAAATCCTATCTATTGAAGAAGACGATATCCAATCCGATGTTGACTTCAGGATTGAATTCGAGGCAAGCAATGCGCTATTGTTTAGTCCTCTGATTTCTGCAGTAATTTCCGTTTTCACACTTTGTTTGGCAATAGGGTTTGGCCTGGCAATGACCAAGAAGAGAAGTAGAGTTCCGAGCATGATGGTGGTTTCAGTTCTAGGCGTTCTCTCACTCTCAATCTATTGGTTCGGGCTGCCTATGCCGATTGTACTCGGAGTTGTAGGCTCCAGTGTACTTTTGGTTTTCCCAGCCGCAATTATATCTCCGACGAACCTAACCGATGGCGGCCCTACAGATGATAGAAGAGTTGCCCGAGTAAAGTGCCCATCATGCGACAAGAGTAACAAAGTTGAGTCGAATGTTAGGCCTTTGAGAATCGATTGCAAGGGCTGTGGAAGCACGCTAAGGCTTGAGTGATTCCAAATGGCCGTCCGCCAATAGGGCATCAGAGACTATTGATGATGCTTCTTTCGGAGAGTAATTTTCCCATAGCAATGAAGCATGATAAATTTGTGATGCTAGGTCTGATTTCCAGTTAGTGCTAAGAATACAATGCCAAAGCAATTCTTCAATCTTTGATGTAGAGGGGGATTTTTCTTTCATAGCTGGGAATGCTAGTTCTTGCATCAAAACTTCTCTTTCTGACAGATTTCTTGAATTCCACGACTGGATGGCAAGATGGAGTTTTTCTTCATTTAGCCAAGGATAGTTTTCTATCGCCGGTTTTGGGACTTCGGTAACCGGAACAACTCTTATCGATCCCTCGGACGACAAGAAGTCCCTTAGAGAAGAAAATACAGGGTCATAAGTAGTATCCAAGGCACCTTTGATCCAGTTCCCGGCTAGAATCCAGGGCCTCATCTCTCTCAATCTGGGGCTCTTGGGAGAAATCACTTTTGCCAGTGTATGGGCCTGTGAAACAGATGTCAGAGGTCCATTTCTAGAATCCCCAGACTTGCCTTTGAGTCCCTCGACAGTAATTGAGCGGATGCAATAACCGCCAATTGGTTTTGATAAGTCACCCTGGTCATCGCCATCGGAAATCCTGACGAAAGGTTCTGAGTCGGGTTCCTCAAATGTGAACCTCCTAAGATATGGGAGTTTTCCATCTAGAAATGCTGCCTCCAAAGCAGCGATTGATAATGCCCCGTTCAGTGTCGGATTTGCTGAAATCAATACTTTTTTCTTGGATTGGATCAATTCCCTTGCTGCAATCATTATCTCCGAACGAACTGGTGAGAAAAAAATCTGATCAATTAGATTGCGCACCTCACTTCCAGGGGGAGGCAGTTCAAATCACTGCTGATTACTCGACCATCAGCCTCAGCTGGTCTCTCTTATATGTCCAATCCTGATCAAGTCGATTATTCTCCTTGTAGTATCTCGATAGTCTCCTAATTTTTGACTCGCAGAGCTCGAGCTGCCTACGGTTATGTACATCCTTTGAGTTGTTCGTAAGGTGATCGATGATTCTCAGAGCCCTTCTCATTAGGTTCATCAAATCCTCAGGGAGTCGAGAAGATTTTCCTAGTCTGTCTAGGGTCTGAGAAATCCTTTCCCCAGTGACTAAACGGGCATCTGGAACTCCATGCTTGTCCCTCAATATTGTACCTATCGAAGCAGATGTGTGGCCTTCAGATGATAGTTGAAGTATTATCTCCTCGACGTCCTTTTTATCCGAGTTGGACCACTCTGGTGCCTTCTTAGAAGAGGGTTTGGTCGACCCGCTCTTTCCCTTTCCTTTGCTATGCATCCTTGCCATATTGGTTCCTCGAGCAGCCGGGCCACTTACTCCCCCTCTATAACCGCTACGCAGAGAGAAAAATTTGTAGATATTCAGAGTCTGTGCCTAGACTTTGCCAACTTTCCGGGACCATGCGGCCACTCCCAGCCTGAAGCAATGGCCCTAGCCGAGCCCAGAAGTCTTTCGTCTTGGATAATTAGTAACTCGTCTCCAATGTTTATTCGTGGATCAAAATATTGAACGAAACTGGGGAAGATATCGCCAACCCAATCCACATCACTCCGGAGTTGGACGACCTTCAGAGCATCAAGTTCCATCATCAAACCTAGGCTTGATTTCGAAAGAGAGAACCTCCCACTCCTAGGGTTCCACTTGGCGAACTGAGTTCCGTCTTTAGTAATGGTCAGTATTGGTGGCCTTCCCCTGACAGAGCATCCTTCCAACCATTCATCTGACCCTAGATGGAACCGGGATATGGACTTCATAACTTCATCCCTGAAACGATAATCGGAGGGTAATTCTTTAGTTTTTGAGATGGTTGAATCGATTGCATTTTTCAGTCTAGTAAGAGAATCCGTAGAACCTGCGGGATCCCCCATCCTCGTGTCGATAACTTCCGTACCTTTTACTGAGATCTCCACGCCTGAGTGATTTACTATGGACTTGTATCCTATCCTGTTTACCAGCTTTAGAACCATTTCTCTAATAATCTCTAATTCGTCATGGTCCCAATCCCCAGTAACTGGAATGTCATAATGTGCAGCTGGCCATAAGTCTTCCAATTCCCTGGGAACAAGGCCAAGTGGTGCGGTTACCATGATTTCATGTGCTCTCTTATCCCGAATCACGCGCCTGAATCTTGCATGACTCTGGGATAATTTGTATGGCTTTCTAGCAGAACAAGGAAGTAGGACTAGTAACTCTTTCTGATGTTTAGGTGGAGAGTAAGTTTCGGAAATTTTCTCTCTCCACTCGCGGATTGTAGAGTCGTTTCGGCTCTCAAACGAATGGCACCTCATCTTTTTCCCGTTTTCTGCAACGCTTTGGGAAACTCCCATTTTAGAAGAAATTTCGAAAGTTAGGGCATCGTGTCTCCTTAGATGAGCTACCGAGTTGGGGCTAGAAGTGCTCTGTCTTTCGGCCAATTCCCTCAAAGTACCATCCCTGATCGCCGATCTGGTTGCAGAAATGGCTGCAACCCAGCATCGGGCTTGAGATTCAAGTGATGAATCCTCATTTGTAGTTGGTTCAACATTCCTAGGGCCGCTTTCCGTAAGCAGAACCCCCATGGAAGAAGCCATCCTTGACCTAGAAAAATCGAATATGTCGACTCCCATCCATGAAAGTAAGGCACAGTTATCCGGACCAGCGATTCCGGGAGTCCAAATTAACGATCCGGGGAATGAGGTTCTAAGCGTTAGAAGTGCCTTCTCTAGCATTCCACTATTCTTCGCGAGCTGTGGCGAGTCTGTGAGAATCAATAATGAGGGCGGATATTCCAACTGGAGTAATGATTTGTCATGATGTAGGGAGTTCCAGGAGACTGGTATTGCCTCCATTCCATGGCCAAAATCCCCTGAGTCTGACTCTGCAAGGCTTGGAGGCAATACTAATCCATTGGTTACTGACCAAGTTTCCTTGGATTCAAAGGGGAAGCAGAGATTGGCCCTAGTCTTAATCTCCATGGAAGGGGGAATCTCGGAAGGGTCCTTTATGCAGAGTAGTGGTGAGATAGACACTGGGAAGGTAGGATCTTCGTCCGAAATTATCAATCCTGGGGACCAAGAAGCGGGGTTATTTCTGTCTCCGAGGGATATCAAACGAGAGAACCTGTCTCTAAACTTGACATCCCTGCCTATCGGCCGCTCGTTCATTGGTCGTCGATTGAAGGTTTTCGCTTGAAGGATTCTAAGACCTAGATGCACTCGCGAGGGCGGATGTGGAGTCTTGGACGCTCATTTACTTGGGTATTTCTTGCGGTAGCAATCATTTCCCCACTTTCTAGTGCTGACTCGAATAGTCAAGAATTAGTCGAAGAGTCTGGAGATGCTCCAGGAGAATTATGGGGCTCTGAGGATTATTTCGGAGATTGGCAAAAGATTTCTGCAGACAATGCAACTCTTGTTGGAATGTTGACCTCAAATGACACTGTAGATGTTTTTGCAATAGAGATTGTATCGGAAGATGGTGCAATAGTTCGATTCACTATGGAGCCAGGAAAAAACATGTCAGTAACTATTCAGAGATTGAATCAGAGCAACTGGAAAATAGAAGATTTTTCCAACATTTCTATTGGCGAGATAGGCCTTTCCCAGGGAATTCATGCAATTAGGGTTGAAAGGCTGGGAGCCATAGATGAGGAAATTGATTATTCGATAATACTGGAGAATATTGGCCTACTTTCGGATCTGGATGGTGAATTTGTTAATCTAGATTGGATGTTTACCCCATTCTACATCTTTGCAGGGGTTTTTCTCATCCTTCCATTGATGATCGTATTGTGGTGGAATAGAGATAAAAAGTGGTTTATTAGTCAAAGAATGGAGTTTTTCTCGGAGCAAGAGAGGGAGACTCTGTTTGCTCTGAGAAAGAGGTTCGCGGAAGAAGAAATGAAAATGGTAAGCGAAGAAACTCTAGAGGAATCACTAAGCGTACTAGGTGATGAAACTTGGAGTTATTTCATCGAGAAATTCGGAGAAGCAGAGATCAGTTACCTGACGAGTCACTTAGAAGTCTCTGTTTGGAGATTAAGTGCTGATTGGGACTCTCTAGTAATTGGAATAAAAACAGGAGAATATGATTGGAAAATGGGGGCAATCAGAATATTTTCTCCAAGAGGCAAGTCAGTTTCAATTAGGGAGGTTGAGCCGCAAAATATGTTCGAGAATGATGAGGTCTACATAGGCGATATTCCAAGAAAAACAAGCAAATTCCTCAGGGTTTCTATGTTGGAGAATGTTGGTCAAGTATCGATTCACGTTTCTGGGCTGGTAGATGGCGTTCCCGTAGCTGCTGTTCCGACCAATCTGTATTTTGACTCAGAAGAATAGTCAGCTATTCCTACGGGAGCTTGCCTCGTCCCTGATCCTTTTCTCAATGGGGGGGAGCTCCTTTTCCATCTGATCCCTGATTTCCTTGATTTTCTTTGTCATTGATCTTGATTGCTTTGATGGAAGCTGGAGCTTTAAGACCGCAATCACTGAACCTCTTCGAGTCTTGGACCTATTACTGGGAAGGCCCCTTCCGAGGATAGAAATAGTTTCTCCGGGGCTAGAGCCTGCTGGGATCACTATTTCCAGAGTATTGGAATCAATGTGTGGAATCTTGACTGTTGTCCCCAGTGAAAGATCTGCGAAACTTAAAGGCAGTGACATCAATAAATCTGACCCGTCCCTCTCAAACCACGGGTGTGGTTCAACTTCAATCTCAATATACAAGTCCCCTGGTTCCCCATTGACTAAATTTGGAGTCTCTCCCTGGCCCTTCATTCGAAGTCTAGTTCCAGAAATTATTCCAGGAAAAACTGAGAATTTAACCCTATTTGTTTGTAATGACCTTCCCCTTCCCATGCATGACTTGCATGGGTCAGAAACTATCCTTCCCGATCCTCTGCATGGAGAGCATTCCTTCCTAACCCTCTGTCTGAAGGGACCAATCATTGAAATTTCGTCAATCCTCCCCCGGCCTCGACACGATGGGCATTCCTTTGATCCGCCTGATTTACTTGATCCGGTTCCGCTGCAAATGCTACATTCCCTTAGAGCCTCGATCTCCATTTCGTCGTCTGCACCGTCCATTGCAGCTTGAAAGGGCACCATATGGCGAACAAGTAAATCCGAACCTCTGGAGGCATTTCTCTGTGATCCGCCGAAGAACTGGCTAAAGATTGAGTCAAAGCCACCGCTAAATAGATCATCGAAGCTAATGTCTACCCCTTGGAAACCACTTGATCCGAAGGGAGAGCCCCCTGGCCTATCATGGCCAAACATATCGTAATTCTTCCTCTCATCTGAGTTAGATAGTATTGCATATGCTTCTTGAATCTCCTTGAACTTTGACTCTGCTTCGCCGTCTCCTGGGTTCTTGTCTGGATGGTACTTTCTGGCAAGAGATCTGAATGCGTTCTTAATTTCGGACTCTGAAGCTTTACTATCGATCCCGAGAACTTCGTAATAATCCCTCTTAGCGGCCATCTCTTCCCCGGCTTAGGCTCTTGAAGGAGTCATATCAATCGTTCCCTGTCAATCAATGAATGAACCACAAGAGGTGCAATAGTTTGAATCGGGGTAATTGTATGTGGAGCAACTCTTGCACAATATTGCTTGTGTCCTTTTCTCTGATTGAGATGGGAGGGTCCATTGAGAGTCGCTATTGATGTTATTATAGGAAGACGATTTCTTTTTCTGGGACCTTAATTCCCTTTTCTTCATTGATGCTATTCTCCTGTTTGCAGTTCTTTCAACAAAATCCTTGAAAATCTCTGAGATTTTTTTCGACTTAGTTTCAGTTGTTTTTCTTTCAAGATCAGCGTTGGATTCCTGCTCGACTCCAATTACCATCTCAGAAAGATCAGACTGTCCTTCTGAATGCTCAACCTCCCTCGCCTCCCTGTTTAAATCTCCTATACTGCTTTGCATCTTTTTTCTGGCAATTGATGCTCGCCTACCTCTGAAGTTGGAGAATGCCCTAGCCTCAAGCCTCTGCATAGCCAATTCCCCTTTTTCCCACAAACCTCTGTCTTCCTGTTTGTAGGTCCTAGACAAGCTTTCTATTGCCTTTGACCTTCGATATTCGTGATCTTCGACGACTCTGTACCTATACAAAATAAAAATACCAGTCATAAATGCAACGAAGTGGATCGAAAGTTCCGAAGTAACATCGTTGGATAGTGCATCGTCAAATGCAGGAGAAAAAATCCGAAAGGCGACTACAACGAGATTTGGTAGAATAACTAGGGCCAGTGAAATCGGAGTAGAGCGTTCTGTCACGGCATTTGCTAAATCAAGAATGGTTTGAATTGTTCGTGGGTGTTGTGAATATCGGATTAGCACTATTAGTGTCCAGCGATACCGATTCACATGGAGCCTAGAATCACCGTATCTACCAAAATTATGCCTCACGAAGATTCTGAAAAAGTTGTTGATTCAGTCAATTGTATTTTTCCCGATTGGAAACCTGAATCATTACCTTCTTCGTGTCAATTTCCTAGTAATAGGGACGTTATGGAAATCTCTGGCGAAGTAGGATCTCTTGAAGAGTTATTGTCCATAGTTCGTAAAAATAGAGTCCTGGATACCGCCCTTGATGCTATGGCTATGAATTCAGAAGAGGGATTGGCATCTTTTTCCATTTCCAGACAATCTGCCTCCGTTGGCAGGGTCTCTTTCGTGTTGGACAAGTGGACCTTTGGAGGCACTATCGATGTAACTTTGACTGGCTCGGAGGTTAGATTGTGGCTAGAACAACATACTTGGCATAGGGGGAGGGATGAGATTCCTCGAACCATTGGGGATCAAAGTTCCATGACCGAGAGAGGGGATCCTTCGGAATGGTTTGACCAACTTAACTAGAATATAGGTATTCCATTTTCGACCCATGACTCAATGATGGGAGAGTCTGCAGGGAGCCAATCTACATCCAATAGTTCGTCTTTATCTAGCCATCTAATTTGATCATGCTCATTCGGAATGATGTCATTTCTGTCTAAGGTTCCGCAATGCCATAGATCCATGATTATGTCCCTGTACTCGTAGCTGAATTCTATCTGGGAAATTACTCGTCCCGGTTTTACGATGACATTTAGTTCCTCTAGAAGTTCTCTAATCACTGCCTCTCTGGACGATTCTCCAACCTCGATCTTTCCTCCTGGAAATTCCCAATAGCCAGACCACTTGTCACGACGTTTTCTTCTACAAGAAAGGACTCGTCCTGAATCATCGAGAATTAGTCCTGAGGAGATTCTCAGATTCTGTCGCTTGGAAATTATTCTGCAGATTCGCTTAATGATATCCAGCTGTTGTCCTAAGGGTAATTCTGATTCACTAGGAAGATGGGTAAAAATTACATTTGGATGACCGACTTCTCTTGCGGAAATGAGTGTCCTGTAGTATGTCTCATTGCAAACGAATCCGCCGGCATCTGTACTCCAACATATTCTATCATCTTCATGAATCATTTCGTCAAAGGCTTGTATTGGGGCAATAGCTTCAACCACAGTCTCCGAACCAGGGATAATCTCTCCCTCATTTTTCATCCTTCCTGAGTTGTCTGGAGTTTTCATTGCGAAGCTATTTCTGGCAAACCTCTCAATTCTGACTTTTTCCGCATTTTCTGCTAGCCCCATTAGCAAGAACGCGGTAAAATCATTTTTAGTTTGGAGGATCTTTGAGATTGCTCTTGAGCCGTGCTCATCTACGGAAAGAAGTAGCGTGTCTATTTCGGTACCAGTGACCCCTTCGGAAGACAAAATTTTGATGGCTTTCTCTGATATGTTTTCTCTGTGAGAGGAGAATGGAACGAATCCCGTGACTAAGAGTTTAGATTTCACATAATGTCGAGTGAAAACCAGTAGTTGTCATTTTCTGTAGAGATGTATACGTCAAATTCATTCGCCCCCAATCCCTCCCAGAGGTATGGAGCAGGAGTACGTAGTCCAGATCGAAGATGTCGATGAAGGGGGCTCAAGTCCCCTTGGCGTTATTTCTGCGATATGGAATGAGCTTAGTGGTGGGATTGGCCCGTGGGGCACATTAAGGCCTCTTTTTGCACTAGCACTGTCACTGGTTCCATTTCTCTTCCTAGGTCAGCACTTCAACCGCCAGCATTCCAAGGGAATGGATTGGTTTCTTATTCAATTCCCACTAATTTTGTCGATTGTCCTCTGGCCATTACTGTATGTTTGGTCTATTGCCGATGCATGGTGGGTATCCAGTGGAATTGTAGCTTCTTCTGAGACTAGTTCGCGTCTAGAATCCGTCACTCAATGAAATCGGACTGAAGAGTCCACCTGGTCCGGATACCTTGGAAAGTTGGAGTCTGATTTCATACTCCCAATCCCTTAGCTCTTGCAATGCCAAGATGAATTCGAGCTCACTCTCGTTCAATACGTTCCTGATGAGTGTGTCAAGTATGTCCATCCTGTCTTCATCCACACTTCCAATTAGACTCTCTAACGGGAAAGAGTGGATTGAGTCGGATGAGTCGGCTTTTAGATCGTCAATTGGTATTGGATGGAGTAAGTCCGCCGGTAGTTTCTCACCACTATTCTCAGCAACTTTCTCCAATGAATCATAGACAATCCTGATGTATTTTGAAACTACCAGTGCTACTTCGATAATTGGCATACTTAATTGACTAGTGAGGTGGAACATGTTCTCCCTAAGAAAAAGCAGCTTTTCATTTGGATGATCGGTTGGTTTTGGAATTGTTCGTCGGTCTTCGTCCACGCCCATCTGAATGCAAGGTAGCAAATGAAATTGCCAGTTCATGTGGTTCTGTCATCATAACGTATTGGAGAACCGCTGTTGCCCCTTATTCCATCGAGTAAATCATCGTCAATCTCGAAAAAGTCGTTAAGCCAGTCGCCATCTGTATCCCAGTTTGCTGGGTCCGTACCATCTGCCACTAGATCTCCATCTATGTCGAGAATCCACCACCCATAGGCGTACTCGCCCAGACCGGGGTTTGGAAGGTGAAACATGTCTCCAGCTAGTCTGTTGTAATCGTCTGTCCAAGCTCCGTTAACATATACCAGATCATCGCTTGAATTCACTTCCTGATAGTCGGAGTCATTGTCATTGATGACTAGGGCGAAAAGTGAATCTTCGTCATTTATTCGATTAATCCTTAGATAATTCGTAGATACTGAATTTGATCCTGAGCAAGTGCCTAGTAGTGTTTCCCTTAGCTGCCACCATTCTTCTACATCCGCACCGGAACAATCGAACAAAGTCGATGCTCTTACTACCGATGGGGATGACAATGTAGCGTTCACAACAGCGTAATACTCTTGGAAATTATTGTATGGGACGTATGTGCAACCTGATCCAGAGCACTCCCATTCGCCGTCGTTATCGGGATCCAAAGCTGCATCTCCGGGATCAGTCGGATCATGGACGAACCAAGTCCAATCTAGGGAAGGTCTTGTAATCTGCCCATTTGAGATATCTATCGGCTTCCAATTTTGAGGAGAAACCTCCTGCCACTGAACCTTGATCTTCATGAATGATGACCAATTGTCGTTTGTCTCATTCCAACCCCTATAGTACTCGTAGAAATCAGGCATCATGTCTCCGTCTGTATCATTGTCAAGAGGGTTAGTTCCGAACTTGAAAAGCTCCTTTCCGTCGAATAGGGCAGTATCTTGGACATATTCAGTTACCACGCCATTAACAAAAACTGGCCTCATGACTATTGAGTCAGAGTCTGAATCTGGATCCAGTGGCCCAGTGCCATTCTCGAATTCCATCTTGTTCGTGAAGTAAAGTGAATTGGCGGCGTTTGCAATTTGCTGATCTTCTGAATAAGGTAAGAATTCGCGTCCTTCCCACTTTCCCTGTATTGCGGGCGTATCTGAAATCTCCCTATCTAGCCAACCATCGGAATCAGGGTCATAATCGACATCCAACGGGTTGACAGGGTTTAGCGACCACCTAAATGAGTTGACGGGCAAAACCTCCGAGTATACAGAGAAGCAGAATTCCCACCCATCAGGCATTCCATCCCTATCCGAGTCTTCGTCGGTCGGATCGCTGATTCCAAGAAGGGACTTATTGAAATTTTCAGGATCGTGCTGATTGATTAGTCCTACCTTATCAGATGATTCAACGCTCTTTGTGGAGAATATCGAGTACAGTCTCCCCCAAGCAGAATCGTAGGAAATCCCTATCTCCTCAACCATTGCTGTTACGGCATCACTTCCATAGGATACAGTCGGAGTACCATTCGGAGAGTTGCCGACCTCAATTCTCTTTCCAAACCACCTTGAGTCGTGTTCAGCCAAGTTGTCAAACTTCTCTGATTCTGAAATTTCGCCATCACCATCGCAATCAAATGAGTCCTCGTCTGAGTCTATATCTACATCAGAGTCAGTTAGTGGATTCATCGTCCATCTATTCTCCTCTAGGTCCCACTCCGAGAACCAGTACTCATATCCGTCACTCATCCCATCTCTGTCTGAGTCGGCATCCTTGGGGTCGGTTATTCCGAAAATCGACTCTAGCATGGGTTTCGGAGGTGTTCCTGATTTCCATTCCAAATATTGATCCATACCCAAATGTGCCCTTCCCTCCTTGCTGAATAGAATTCTATAGATCCTGCTTTCAAAGGCAAGTTCGTTGATTGCCCTAGATTCACTGCCAAATGTTGGAGCTCCCGGTGGGAAAGATTCTCCGTTCAGAGGGAGGTTTGAAGTGAGGTTCAATTCCGTGATATCCCTAATACCATCCCCGTCGGAGTCGTAATTTCCATCATCAGGTACCAATGGATTTAGTGTCCAGACTTCATCGGTGGCGTTCCAAGATGTAAAAATAAGCTCGATTCCATCCAGCAAACCGTCTCCATCGGTATCGGGATTATTTGGGTCTCCTGAATTGCCGGTAATTCTTGATTGTTCTTCGGATATAAAATGACCAAAAGACAATGCAGATTCGGCTCCAATCCAAGGAGTTTCCAATAGTGCGCCTGCTGCATCTGTCAGATAAAACTGAGGGGATGAAACCGACCTGTCTGTCTCGCTTATTATGCTATCAATGGAGTTGTACTCTTCCCAATTAGACATCCCATCCAAATCTGGATCTCCAAGACCATCGAAGCCATTTACCGGATTAATTGTCCACTCACTTTCGAAAAGACCCCACCTTGCATGGAAAAACTCCCATCCATCTGGCATACCATCTTTGTCTGAGTCCGAAGATAGGGGGTCTGACGAACCAATATCATGAGTCGGTAAGCCACCCCATTGGGATTGATATTCTGAACCAATTCTAGCTCCGAAGGAGTCCTGAGCTAGGCCCTCCCAAGAACTATGTGCCAATTTAGTAGTCATATTTTCCGGATAGGGGGTCCCTGACTGAGTTGAGTTTTCCAGGATGATCTCGGATTTTATGTGGTACTCGAACCAATTTACGAAAGCCTCCTCTAGCTCTAATTCCCCATTCATATTTACATCAAAACCATCTCCATCAGGGTTATTTAGGGAATCTGAACCATTCATTGGATTGATTCCTGCACTTGAAGCGGGCCAATTACAAGAGTATCTTGCCTCCCATCCATCCGGTAGCGAGTCGGAATCTGAATCCTTAGAGTTTGGATCAGTTGGAATCCAACTCTGAAGGGCCTCAGATGACTCTCCATGAGATGGGATTCCTGTTGAGAGTGACTTTGTGAGCAATCTCTCCCATTGGTACTCGCATAGGTTCGAAAGACCATCCCCGTCAGCGTCTTGAGAAGCGTCATCTGGGTTGTTTGGATCCAATGTCCATTGGTTTCCACCAGTGAATGTGTCCCCTATCCACCTCCTATGCTCAATCTCCCAGCCATCTGGCATCCCATCTCCATCGGAGTCCGGGTTTGTAGGGTCAGAAGGAGTATCGCTGGCACCGCTTGAGCCGGATCCTTGCCATCCACCAAGATATACTTCTTTCGCTGCCTTACCTACTTCGGTGTCACATAAGTATTGATCATTAAGATAATGGCAATCGAAGTTTGAGGACTCGATGAACCACCCCCAGTACTCTTCACCGTCGCTTAGACCATCGCCGTCAGTATCAGAAACCCTAGGATCAGTGCCATTTAGGCCCTGATCCGATGGCGAGACGAACCTGAATTCATCCAAATTGCTCCAAGCCCTGTCGAATCCAAAGCCCCCTATGCTACCGATTGATACTCCATCTGAGTCATGATCCCTATATCCATCAAATGGGTCAGTGGGATCAAGCCCATATGCAAATTCCCATCCATCATCCATGCCATCTAAATCAGAATCATTGGAATTGGGATTCATTGGAGCTATGTTCATAAAATTCCCAGGGGAAACACCGAAGAAAATCCACTCTTCACCATCTACTTCAAGTGTGTCCATTGATGTTACTAAGCCTGGAATTTCTGTCTGATTTAGGAATTCTCCGAGAATCCCATTTGATCCACCCTCAAGGCACCAAGTACCGTCTCTAGATCCTAGTACGACCATTCCATCGAGAGGGAGGATTGAGTGAATGTCGTTTGCACCAGATAATAATCCTTCGAGATTTAGCATCCGTTCACTGTCGAATGCCTGCTTCGGTTGGGAAATAATGAGGTCCATAGTAACTAGATGTAGGCCCCCTCCCATTCCAAACCACACATCATCTGATCCTTGTTCGGATTCCTCGACGAAAATTGTGTTCACTGATGAAGTTCTTGACCAATCGAGAATATCTTGGTTTACGAATTCTTCAGCGTTGCTCCTATCAAAAATCCACCATGGCAGACCAATTGCTTCTGTTCCATCAGTAGAATTCCATGCAATTAATCCTAAGTCAGTGCCCACAAACAAAAGAGGTGGCCTACCGAATATTTTTGCATGTGCTGCTGATTTGACAGTTGCATTTGAGCTTGAAAGTAGTGACGAAAGTGTTTCCACATTTTCTAGGTTTAAATTCTGGAGATCGTTTTCCACCTGCAATACCGTCCTCCAAGCACTATCCCCACCAAATAAGAGTAATGGGCGAGAGTCTGACTGAGACTGAAGAGGCAACAATACCGTGATTTCCCCTATTGCCTGAGTAGAAATCTCGTCGATTAGTGGCAGACCGTTTTCCATTGGGATAGTGTGGAAACCGATATTTGACCCAAGTAGTAGGGATTCTGCATTACCTAGGGGGTTTCTAATCATGGTTTGCAACTCAATTCCATGGGGTACCTGAAATGAAGAAGTCGTCCCTCTGAATGGATCCAATACAGTCACGGAATACTTGGTCCCAATAATTAGTCTCTCTCTGGCTTGATCAGAAATCACAGTGTGAACGGAAGGATCTATCAATCTGACTGCTGTTGAGTGATCGATTGAAATCATTTCATCGCTCTGTGATGATACCTTAACGCCTCTGAGTCCTGGAATTACACCAGTAGAATCATCGAAGTCAACCATGAATTCTTCGTAATTACTGAATGACTCGCCCCAATGAGATGTTGCAATAGTGACATCTTGTGTAATGAATCCGTCCTTGTCTAGGTCCCACCCATCTTGGTCATTGTCCAGAATAGCATCACTTGCGTTAAGAGGGTCCAATCCATGGTGCGATTCCCATCCATCGGGAATCCCATCCCCCCTAATGTCGAGCGGGATATGGGCGACTTGGTCCCAAACGAAAAAGTCCGAGTCTGAGAATCGTGGATCACTACCCAACCAGCCCGAAGATCCAGTTGGCCTTTCATATTGGGTCTGGCAGGAGTCTTCGGAGAGCCCTTCGATATCCCCCCAACACCAGAGTCCATCCCTCTCAGTAATCCAATCATCAGGGGTTCCATACAGATATTCCTCGGAATTCGTGAACATTTCTCCTTCGTCAATATGTCCATCTCCGTTGAAATCAAATCCATCCCCGCATCCCCAGCTGAAGTCGGCCTCGCACCGATCGAAATCCACGATTTCGTCAATTGGGTCTAGTGGGTCAAAGAATCTACAATCCCAGAAGTTTTTCTGACTTAGTGGATCGTTTGGATTGTTTCTGTAAAGGCCCCCAACAGTGCACATGTGGACTTCGTATCCATCGGGAATGCCATCGCCATCAGTATCTGATGATCTCGGGTCGAGATACTCCCTAAGGCCCGATTCAGTTTCTTCAGGAGGCTTTCCTGTAAGGCCAGTCCTCTCTTCAAAGCAGAAATCTAGAGTATACGGCCAGCAATACTCCTGGAGGGCAGTGAGGCCATCTCTATCTAGATCGGAGATGTTGTCAGTTGAGTCAGATGGATCCAAGCCACCTATTGATTTCTGGAATGTTGGTGTTTCGATTTTGAGTTCTTCTCCGAAGATTACCTCGTAAAGATCTGGGATTAAGTCCCCGTCTTGATCGGTAACTGGAGACTCCGTCCCTTCTGCTTCATTTGGATCGGTAGATGAAACTGGGGATTGTGGTCGCGTCTGAGAAACGAATGCCAAACTGGAAATTACTAAGAGCGAGATTACTAAGGCTGTCTGCTTCCGACGCATTCGCACCACTGATGCGATTTTCTCGACTTGCGGTACTTATCATGATGGTGGAGCGAAGTTCGTACAATGCTCGATAGATTGTCCCCGGAGATTATTCCGGGCTTGATAATCCCAATTATCGGAGCAAGTTTATGGATTGGTTCAAAGGGTGCACATATCCGGGTTAGGGCATATGGGAATTGGCATCACACATCTTGGCTCTGGAAGTCGCGGAAATGCCACATTGCTGAGTTCAAATGACTGCAACGTTCTAGTTGACTGCGGCTTTAGCCTAAGGCAGACAGAAAAGAGGTTGAATTTAGTAGGAATTGAGCCAGAGTCGATAGAAGCAATAGTTGTTACCCACCACCACAAGGATCATTCTAAATCCGCACTTAACGCTTCCAAGAAGTGGGGATCTTCCCTATTCTGCAACAATGGTACTGCCGCAAGAATGGGTTGGTCCCCGCTAGAAGAGTGCATCACATTTGGAAACCTAGAAAGAGTTGAGTTCTCATCCAAATTGAGCATGTTGGCAATTCCGGTTCCTCACGATGATTCTGACAACGTGGCCCTGATAGCGAGCGATCGTTCAGGAGATAGAGCTGCGATTGTTACCGACCTTGGGGAGGCTACTAATGATCTACTAGACCATCTGTCGGGCTGTAAACACATATCCATTGAGGCGAATTATGATCATTCTAGATTGATTAATGGGCCATATCCGGATTCCCTGAAGAGGAGAATCACCGGCAGGGGAGGTCACCTCTCCAATACACAGACGGCACAGATTCTAAGAAAGGTGGTGCACAGCAAACTGGAAAGTCTAGTTTTGTGCCACCTCTCTGAGAAGAATAACGCCCCACATCTTGCCGAAAGTGAAGTCCTTCATTCTATAGGGGATGAATTCGATGGGAGCGTGTCAATTGCTAGCCAGAAAGGGCCAGAATTCAGTAATTGGACAGGTCAAATAGACCCACTCAGGCTGGCTATAGCTTGACTACTTGCCCATAACCGCTCGGTGCACAGAGTTCTGTACTTCCCTCATCCTATCCACTGCTCCGAGTTCCCTGAACAGTGAAAGAGATCTCTGAAGGTAGCTCATCCTCTGGGACTTATCTGTTTCGACTTCTCCCAGTCTAGCTAACAATTCCCCCTGCAGCATCCTGAAGTCGTTAGATTCCGCGACAGCGAGGCCGTTTAGGTAGTGCTCTGCCGCCTCCTCCCTCCTTCCTGCGTCTAGAAGAACTTGACCAAGTAGCATCTCAACTTCAACAGTGCTTTGGGGGTCGTTTAGATCTGAGAGAGTATCCAGGGCACCAGAATAGTGTAGTAAAGCGAGTTCATTGTCAGAGATCTTGGCGTAATACCTACCAAGTACGGCCCTAGACCTGGCATGTAGGAAGTCCTGATTGGAGTCTTTCGTTTCTTCGTAAGCGGAAAGTGCGTGCTCCCTAGCTCTATCCAGCTCACCCATCTCAATGAATGCAGAAGCCAGCCTTATTCTAGCATCATTAAGCTCCGGGTCTTCCTCCTTCTCCAGAAGTTCCTCAACGTTTCCGTAAACCTCCATAGCTCTACGAGTATCTTTTCTTCTTCTGAAAATATGCCCCATGTTGTTGTAGGTTCGAGCTGCTCCAATTGCGTCTCTAATTTCAATCTGGATCCTTAGGGCATTTCGATGTAACTCAAGAGCATCTTCCATCGCCCCCCTCTTGACTGCGATGTCAGCCCTAGCAGATAGAAGTCTAGCTAGTTCCAAGCTTGGTTCTCTGGATGAGATATGTTTTGTAGCAGCATCGTATTCCTCTTCTGCTTCATCCCACCTACCCTGAATGGTCAGAATATCGCCTCTTAATTCCCTGATTAGTCCCCAACTATTTGCATCTAAGTCTCCACTTTCTAGAGAGTTAAGAATTGAAAGTAGCTCAGTGTGGCCCGAACTTACAAGACCCCTCCCCTCAGTAAGGAGAACTTCAGTCAGGCCCTCCTCGTCCCCAGAATTCCTAAGGTGGTAAATGAATTCAATTCTGTCAGCTGCACTTTCTTTCTTCCCCCTGTACCAATTAACTGCTGCTGAATGGAGATCATACTTCATTTCATTGTCCATGGATCGCATTAGGAACTCCCTGACTAAATCGTGAACGTCGTAGTTCTCTATGTCGGACTGTCTTGCTAGTCCTTTTTCGACTAGTTCGTCAAGTAGATCCACCTCTTCCTCGACTTGGTGTATTGCCTGAGTTGGCACTGGTTCCCTAAATACAGCAATTGCCCCAAGGAGTCTTTTTTCTGGAGCGGAAAGGCGACTGAAGATTTCCTTCTCTACGAATGCCTCTAGAGTTGCGTGGAAAGTTTCTGCTACGTTTCCTCTATTGATTAGTTCCAGAATAAGTGGGTGACCTCGAGAAAGCGAGTAAATGTGGGAAAACTGATCGGAGTCGATTTTTGGCATCGCTGTGAGGATTTGCCTGCTTGATTCTTCATCGAGGCCTTGCAGAGGCATCACTAGTGTGACAATTTTTCCAGATTGATCCGACTCAGGAACAACCATTCTGAATGACCTGGAGAACATTACAAGCCCAACTTGTTTCAAAGTATGAATCCTAAGGGTCAATTCACGGAGGATCCCATAGAGAGTATCGTCCCCTACCTTATGTAAGTCATCAATTACTATCAGAGAAGGAGAGTCTGATAGGCCAGATTCGATCAGATTAACGGCTAGTGTTGCCTGTGGTACGGCGGTCGATGCCAAGTAGTCGGAAAGATCATTGTGACCTATTGCTGATAGCCACTCTGCGCATGCCTCAAGGAAAGCCCTCGATCCCTCCCAATCTTGGCACCTGTGATATAGGAGGTTTCTTCTGTGAGTGAACCTATCAAGGATCTTTGTAGAGAGGGAGGTCTTGCCTATTCCGGCAATTCCGGGCACCAGAATTGAGGCTGACTTGTCTTCAAGAAGATCAGCCATGACGTCAAGCTCCTTCTCTCTGCCATAGAAGCGCCGAGTTCTTGGGAGGTCGTTTAATGAAGAGACGAGTTGCTTTTCTATGTGCTTTGAGAGGTCTCTCTCAATGATCTCTGGAGTAAGGCCAGATAGGTCGATTGTTCCTGAATCATCCATATATCTTAGCATATCAACGTGCCTCAATGGTAGTTCTGTAGACTCCATGGACTCTGCGATAGATGTAGTTTCAGAACGCCCATCTGGATGAATAATTCTAACGGATGCCTCTGAAACTCTATCCCATATTTCATCTGCGACTTTTGCTCCTTCATCGGTTAAGAAGTAGGCCTTCCTCTTCCTTGAGACTCCAGTAACATGTGCCTGACGTTCGATCAAATGGCCTGCTTCCCTCATTCCTGATATTGCCCTTGGAACATTTGAGCGAGCAATTGAGACGGCATTTGCGATGCCCATCTGAGAAAGGGCAAAAGGGACTTCGACTTTGTCGCTGTGATCAACATAATCGCTGAGGTGAAGAAAAATCCTCTCCTGCACCCCGGGGCGAGTATAAGCAACGGTTGCCATGACTATCAACCGTACTCATCACTCAATAATGTTAGTAGGTTGTGGTTCGCAGTTAGTTTTCATAATCGGGGTCAGGGACCCACTCCTCGGCAACAGAATCCCAAAGCCACCCGGGCTGGTCATCATACCTCTCCAGATGGTTGGTTTCGGCCGATTCAGATTCTTCCCACCATTTCTCATCAGTTTTTGACTTATGTCCTTCTTCGCCAAAATTTTCTTCGATCTGTGCTGGTTCCTTTGTTTGTTCTGAGTCTTCTTCATTTATCTCGATACCAATGAACCCTGTGAAATATGCCAACAGGGAAAGGGCGACTATTGCAACGAAGGCTATTGCTCCAATGGCGAACCAATCGGTCGACTGGGGCAAGGGTTGGCCCTTCGAAATTGGTTCTACAACGGTAGTCTGGCCGCTATAGTCGAATTCCGGAGTTGATGATTCTTTAATGCGGGTCCCGGGAACGCCCAGCTCCCATGTTCCGTTTTCTGAGATGATTGTTGTATTAACCGGAACTCCTCCGATTAGCACCGAGACTTGCTTTCCGGGAAGTCCTATTCCAGAGTACAATGCAACCTCCTGTTCATCAAACCAAGACTTCTCAGGCTCATTAATTGAGAATACCAGAGGAATGACATCGAAGTTTATCGGGTCTGAGTTTGCCTTTGAGTCCCAAGCATCGGTTGCGATGAAAATTACATTGCTCAGTGACCAAGTTTCCATGTCGTCGTCATAGTATAGCATGTCTGCTGGATCGAAACGAGCAACCCCATCAGAACCAACCCCCACTACCAGTTCGTGCATATCATCGTTGGGGGAAGAAATGTCATTGTATACTGAGAAGAATTCGATGTCGTTATCCTCGTCGAAGAAGAAGTCTTTGAGATCGATCTCGACGGAGGTGCACTTGTCTACAGAATTGGATTCTGAGTCGCAATAAAGGGTGATCTCACTATCCCAGTTCGAAGAGTCGAATGCTGGTTTATTGTTGCCAGCGTTTGGTGGGTTATCTGCGATAATCGTAACTTGTGACCAGTCGCTGAAATTCAACCCGTCATATGATCTGAATCTCAGTAGATACTCTGAGTCATGCCGGAGTTGCGTTGTGTCCCAAACTATCTCCCACTCACCGTCTTCTGAGAATTCGCTAGTACTAGTCTCGAAAACCAAAATGTAGTCGTTTGTAGCGTCTTTTACCTCCATGTCGACCCTGGTGACTTCCCCATCGAAGTCTCTGGCAATTCCACTGATTTGAGTGTCCAGGGAAGAAGAAATCCTCGTTTCCGAAATTGGCTGGTTAACGCTTATTGTTGGCCTGCTATTCCTGTGATCAATGGTGAGAGTAAGAACGACTGGTTGACATTCGTCAATTTCCCCGTCGCAGAAATCTGAATCTGAGGTCCAGATCGTGAAAGTGTAAGTCTCCAGTTCTCTTGGTCTTGTGCTGAAATCCCATTCCCAGTTCCAAGTTCCATCTTCATTAGTTTGCACTGGAGTGATAGTTTGGTAATTTGGGCCGTCTATCTGGAACCACACTAGGCCTACGTCCTTGTTACATTCAGATGGGCACCCATAGGGATCTTGGGAAGACCCCTCGAACGCAATTGACCCGTCATCATGTTGAGAAAATGAGCTAGGCGTAGATACGAAGGTGGTTGGGGGTTGGGTGTTTAGTTTAATTGTCCTAGACACTATTGGGCTGTAGTCAATTCCATCAAACGCCCGGAACTCGAAAGTATAGTCGCCTTCCACAGCTAGTCCTTCTAGATCTATGGTGTAGAACCAATCCTTGTATGGATGATTAAATCTGGTAACCTCGCCGACCAATGCTCCGCTGTTGTCCACTGCAATTTCAGAGTCCTCCCAGGAGCTAGTGAAGGGGTTCTTGACCTGGACGTAGTGGACGAAGCCTCCTTGGTCCCATTGGGCCAGCTCGTCACTTGCATAGCTATTCGCTAGTTGGCCATCGTGAGCACTTCCTGTTATGTTTACTATCCTCCTGTATGAGTGCCCGTCCTGCTCAGTGACTTGCACGGAAGGAGCGGCGTTAACGAGGTGCGCGGTTTCTTGGAGTGAGTTTTCTTCTAGTATAAATTGTCCGCTATAGTACCCGAAACCAAACCTGTATGCCGTATATCTGTAAAGGGACATCTCCCTAGTTCCCGCCGAATAGTCGCAACTGGGATCATTGGTGTCTATGACCAAGTCTCCGTCATTATCTATGCCATCCGAGCAGGAGTCCTCGAACTGGTCGTCTGCGAAGCCATCTGGATTATCCCCTCCCTGCAGGCCTCTAAAGTCTAGGTGAAAGTTTGATGGGAGTGCTATCCATGGGGTGAAGCCGTCTTCGAGAGTCTTTACTCGGTAGAGGTCGTTTCCTACGGCATCCTCTACAATTACCATGGCATCAGAAACCTTCTCACCTTCTATCAGAGTTTGGAATCTTACTAGTTCCGCCCTACTTACCTGGACGGCGTAGTGAGTAGGTTGGGTAGCAATCTTGATGTTGCCAAGGTTTAGATTAGTCAGGTTTGCGAATGTAAAGACTGTCGAGTTGTTGTCCATGCTGAGGCCGAGGGGGAAATTTCTAGGAGTCATATTTTTGCAATTGGCGCACTCCTTGACGGGGGTAGGCAGAATCTGACCTTGAAATCCATTATCCGGCCATGCTTCCTGGTCAGGCCAGGACAATCTGACGGGATATTCCCCTGTTGGAGGGGATGGAATGTACTCTGACTGGGCAGTAATAGAGCTCTTTGTGACATTGTATGTGGACTCGACCTGGTTCCAGTTGTTTTCTGAGAAGTAAGCAAGAGATCCATACTGCTCTCTCTCAGCGTATCCCGTATCGAAGTTCTTAATCACGGCCCCTGTCTTCTGAACATCGAAGGAGTTCCTCTGGATATCCAATAGGGACCCGATGGCCCTGATTCCATCGGCATTCCCTCCGGCACTAATCGTGTTGTCGTACATCGTAACTCCAGTAACATATGCATGGACCACAGGACAAGGGAATTGGCCGTCCCAGTGGGTATTGCTATTGCAGGTCCCAGTACCGTCATAGGAGATGGTATTGTTTGCAAGGAATAGCCTCGAAGCTGCCTCTATGGCATTGGAATAGAATCCTGCCACCACAGGTGTTAGGGTGGTCTGGAAGATGGAGTTGTTTTCCGCAATTACGTCAAAGGATCCGCCGAGCCATAGCCCGAAGTACCCGTCAATGGGGCCAATTTCATTGCCATGGATGCTAACTTCGCTATTGTAAACCTCTATCCCAGAACGTGAGCCGGCTCCTTCTATGTCATTATTCTCGAGGGTAACTAGGGCTCCAGCATACGCAGTCACTCCAGTCCCATCTGTTGTGGTTATCTCATTATTGGAGATTTGGAAGTCGAAAGATGAGGTTCCCACTGCCTTCTTCGCGTAGACGTCTATTCCATTGCAATCCACGTTAATTACTGAGTTTGTGACTTTTCCAGCCGATGACCTCAGAGAGACCCCAAAATCCCCTGAAGGAATGTCCATGTTATCGATCTCTATGAATGACTTATCGGCCCAAATTACGTGCCTCCCATCATCATTATTCTGACAACCGTTGTTGGTGCCTGTTAGGCTAATATCAGAAATTGAGAATGGATTTACCGACGAACCCGAGGAGAAGATTTGCAGTGCTCCGCCTACAATTCCTGTGTTTTCATCCTGCCCAACTGAGAATTGGCCCCCATTAATAGTTGGTTGAGCTAGATTTGTAGTAAGTACGCTAGAAGTATTCACCTGATTGAAAGAAAGCTCAGTTAGTGTTGGGCTGGCACCGTCTAGAACAAGTGCACCATATCGGAATTCCCCAATTGAAGAGATGTAGTAGGGAATCCCCCAAGGACCATCGAAGACAACATGCCTTAATTCGGTCTCAGCTAGATCGATAGAACTCCTCATCAAGACTCCCTCGAAGCATGATGGATCCTCTATCCATATTTCCTGGTTTCCTGAGCTTAATCCGTAGCATTTTCCTGTTGCACTAGAGTTTTCTGGCTCCTCCCACCTAAGTGTGATTTGCATCGCTGGGTTGGAATTCGACGGGGCATTGCAATTTGTTGATCCTGCGCAGAGGCTTCCCCTAACATCCAGATGCGTGCCGTTAGGAAAAGTCACCAGAGCTCCCGGATTGATGATCAGCTTGGCACCAGGAGCGATAGTTACATTCCCAGTTAGAGTGTGTACTCCTGCCCATGTTTCGGTCTGAGTAATGACTCCAGATGTGGTTTCATTTTGGGCTGACACTGTTCCGGCTGGAATAGCTAGTGACAGCAAAACACTCAGCAAGAACAAACCGCTTAGTGAAATGGAGCTAAGCTTTCCATTCCCCACCATGCCCCTTGGGCTTCGTCAAGTCAATTTAACCATAGGGACGAAGCGTATCACTGAATAGTCAGGGAATCATGCAAAATCTAAGCTATTCCAAACTCCAAAGCAACCTGTTCGGACCATTCAGCAGCATCTAGCAGACCATATCCAGTTTTTGTGTTGTGCTTTGAGTCTTGGTTAGGAGCTGGTCTTGCAGAATTGGCTAGCGCGACCTTTACTAGCTGCATTTCATGCTCATCGAAAAACTGGTCATCTCCTGAAATTGTGTCCCCATGTAAAGAAAGAATCAGGGAGAGTGCCCCGGCAACTAGAACTGTGGAGTCACTAGTGCCTGTTGAATAGGCATAAGGGGGTTCCTTGTCTGTGGAGATGCATGACCATAGAAGGACTCCGGGAGCCAAAATCTCTGGCTTCTGATTGGGAAAAACTCTGTCCTGATTAGTCTCAGGATCAGTTATTGATCCTCTTGCGCTGTCGATCCATGGATCTCCTCCCCTCCCATGGGCCCCTACAGCTATCACCCCAGGAATGCTAGCTGGAGATGAAACGTCCGAATTGTTGGACTGTAGATCGAAATTTCCTGCAGCGGCTACGACGAAAATTCCTTCCGATAGCGCCTCCCTTACTGCTTCGGAAGTTTCCGATGACGATGTGCCCCCATTTTCCGCCCCACTTCCCAAACTCAGAGAAATAATGTCTGCTTCCTGGGAAATCCTACACCATCTTATTGCCTGCGAAACCATCTTCTCGTTTGCAGATTTGCCAGTAGGACCTAGAGCAATTGCTACCGAAAGGGAAACTTCTGGAGCTGCACCGGTAAATGTTCCATTTCCTACGAGAAGTCCTGCCATCAGAGTGCCATGGCTATCAGAACCTATGTCTCTGATGGCCTCGCTGTTTTCGAAATAGAAGTCCCTGAATCCACTAATTTCCAAATGTGTAAAGTCTGGGTGAGAAGGGTCGATACCTGTGTCTACTATGCAGACCCGAACTCCTTCTCCGAAAGTCCCTTCTCCTTGTAAGTCGCGGATTCCGCTTTCTTGGTATGCCCACTCCGAATCGGGAAGGACCTCTCCTAGAAGAGGGGCTATGGAAGGGTACAGTAGGATGAATGAGGCCACTACAGCAGAGAAACCAATCGCCCCCCAAGGCCACAGGAACCTAACTATCGGACCCATGGGCCACCTAAGCTGTCTAGCCTCATCGTCAGAAAGTCCGTAAGCATCTCCTGGATATCCTGGAGCATCACTGTCTACAGCGGTAAGGATACTGGAATCTTCTGGTTCCGGCATTAGCTCAAGGTGCCTTATCCCACTCATGCTGATCGTTGCCAGCGTACTGGTGTTAGTATTAGAACGGGGCGCTGACCCTTCTTCCGGGCCTCTTTGTGAAGAATAAGAGAGCGGCAATAAGAAGGATTACGAAGACATATGCCATATATTTCAGGTTTTCATTCTCCTCCGAAGCAGCCCACAACTGAGCCTCTTCGACACAAGATGGCTTGCCTTCTGCTGCTTGTGTCCCGCATGGCTCGGATCTTTCGCCTAGATCCTCACCTACGATCTGGAACAGGATAAAGAAATTCTTCGACTCTTGGAATTGTGTGTAGTCCATTTCCATGTAAAATGTGGTTTGGTTCTGACTATCGACATCAGCAGTGGCTGAGAAGTTGACACCCGCCTCAGTTTCACAGCGAATATCTTCACAAAGTGTCGCCAGGAGGGTTACATCTTTGGCGGCTACATTTCCAGAGTTTGAGACGATGACTGAATAGGTTTCAATTTCTCCGAATTCAGCGAACTTGCCCCCTAGGAGCCTTAGACTATCGTCATCCCCAACAATTGAAAGTGAGGGTGAGTCCAAAATAAGAGTAGACTCTCCAGAGTATGAGTTGTTTGATTGGTCTGTTACATTGTATCGGATAGTCTCAGCGTATTGGCTAGGGAACTGGTGCAGGGGCTTCTTGACTAGGGTGAATGTCGCGATTCCATCCGAGAAAGGTGATGACGGTTGGGTTAGTGGCCCTGTCAAGTCCCAGCCGTCTGGAGTTTCGAATTCGAAGGAGAATATCTCGTCTGCGTTTCCGAGATTCTTGAATGGGATTTCGATAGAAACGGTGGTTTCGTCTGGTCCGAAGTATAGTGTATCTGGATTTGTCATCTCGAAATCCCTAATTGCAGGGATTTTCACCTTGACCTCAGACTGAGTAGAGTATCCCTCGTTAGTCGAGAACTTGAGTAGAATCCTGTGCCCATCAGGGAAGTGGTGAGCAAGGCTGCTATTTGCAGGAGTGACCCTAATTTTGATGCTCTTGGAGATTTCATTATCTAGGCCCATGTCAAAAGAAAGGCTCTCGTTCCAATTTCCAGTCCCATTCTCGAACTCAACCTTCCAATTCAGGCCGTCCATACCGGGAACGGTTCCTGATACTCGGTATGAGTCAAACGAGTTGTGCCCATCATAGTCAGCTCTGAGTGTGAATTCTGCGTTCTGGTAAGTGCATCCTTCTGTGCAGCTAGGATCTTGCTTGGCTACGGAGACTGTTTCTCCAGAAACGGTTGATATTACTATGTCCTGCTTTGACTCCCTTTCTATGTTCAGGGTAACAATTGGGCTTTCCTGGCCAGACCTGATTGTGAATCCCTTCCCTCCGGAATATGTTACATTCCTGCCACTCTCAGGCAATACGAACTTGCTTGATGCTTGAACAAGTCCAGCAGGGAGGAGCATCCGGAGATGCCCTTCGGAATCCAATTCTTCCAACCATGCTAGGTTACCGATCTCGATGAAAAGATCGTAATCTGGCGGATCTGGGAGTCCATCTAGGTCTTGGAGTTCTTTCTCCACTCCTTGGAAGTCGAGCCACCTAGTGTCTAGGTCCAGGTTTCCGCCTATTGCAAATTCTGAATCAATAGTGCCGCCATCTACGCCAACGCCTATTGATTCGATGGAGACCAGGCCTTGGCATTCAGTCGAGCTCATTTCCCCCGTTGTCATTGCGTAAACTATCCAGGTTCCGGGCTCTACAGATGCGGTCCACTCCCCAGTAAATCCTGAGCTGTCCAGATTTTCTACTCTTGTCGCAGAGACCCTCTCTCTTGAGAAGTCTCTGGGAGGAATTAGGGTAACTTGCCACTCCCCTTCCGTTACGCAAGTCTGATCGAGATATGTTATTTGTCCGGAAATCTCGACTTCGCCAGCTGAAATCTCTATGTCTTTGGCAACTGATTCCATTGCAACTTCGAGTGAGCTATTTTCGGTTTCAAATCCTTCCAACTCCACGCTAACGTTCCAGATGCTTTGGGCCGGAAGGAAAGTTGACCAAGCCCCTGTAGAGCTAGAGTTTGTTGAGAAGGCAGGGGACGAAGAGTTTCCTGAGTTGTTCAAGGAGAAAGACACAGTAGCATTTGGCAGGCCCTCGAATACTCCTGCATTGCCATCATCGTTCAAATCCCAGAAAACTTTACCACTGGCCAAGACTAGGTATTCCACCATCTTTGTCACTTGGTGTTCTGATCCTGCGGAAACGCCAGAGTCAGCTAGAGGCGAGTTTTCGAGGAGGAGTCTTACCCCGTTTTCATCGGTTTGGTTCATCCGAATGTTCCAGTTTCCTGGTGTAGTCCTGATTAGGACAGGTTCGGTGAATCCTAGATGCGAGACTATGAAAGATCCTAGGCCATCTTGGGATTCTATAACTAGTTCCAGAGACTCCAGATATTCTTCTTGAATGCTTGAATTAAGAGTGACTGTGAATTCTGCTAATTGCCCGGTTCTTAGGTTGTTCCTAACTCCAGCAGTTGACTGGTTCACTGAGATCAGCGATCTTAGTCCTTCGAAAACTCCATTGTTAGTCTCAAACTCATCTACTATTACAATCCATTCTCCTTCCTGCACATAGTCAGCGATTGTTCCATTTTCGTCGGTAGTGAAAGTCTGAATCCAGTTGTTTTCGGTGTTCTGGAGCTTGACAATGTGGTTTACCATTCTTTGGTCACTCTCATTTCTCAGGGTGATGTTTAGA
This sequence comes from Methanobacteriota archaeon, assembly GCA_002716085.1. Classification (GTDB taxonomy): domain Archaea; phylum Thermoplasmatota; class Poseidoniia; order Poseidoniales; family Thalassarchaeaceae; genus UBA36. The sequence continues at coordinate 46,475 of PAYZ01000017.1, forward strand.
AGCCACAGTGGTTCGAAACCAATAGATCTCTCAATTGTGGATGAGTCGAGTCCGACGTCGAATATCTCATTGGTGTCATACAGGGTGTCGAAAGGATCGTCCAAAGAAGCATTTGCCCTTTCCACTACTATCCTGTACTTTCCTGGCTCAAGAGAAACTTGAGCAGAGCCGGTGGAAACCCAGGAGCTGTCCTCAAGTTCTACAGAGAGTCCGGATCCATTGGAGGTTAGTGGGATGATCTCGAATGGATAGCTGACTGGAGTGCCGTTAGTTACGTTGTTATCGCCTTCATGATCTATGTAGAAATCAATTACCACAGTGCTGTTTTCATCCGGGTCTGAGATAATTAGTAACTCTACATTTGAGCTCTCGCTGGCGTTTACTGTTTTGGTCTCTGAAGATGAAGCCATCTCTCCAGCTTCAAGGGTGAATGACCAGTTTCCTAAGGGGAGAAGCATGTCGAATTTCCCTAATTCATCGACTTCCTCCCTCCAAACTGAATCGGAGCTACCATCCAAGTTGTTTGCAATCGCATGCACTGACTTCCAATCTTTGAAAGCCTGATTGTATGCATTTCCCTCTCTGTTGAAGCTTACACTTCCGAAAACCATAGAGGATTCTATCAATTCGATTGTTATTGGCCCCATACCCTCTGAGACTACGAATCTTGTTCCGTTGGAGAGAAGTCCACCGGAGCCAACTGTGCTCTCGGAAGTGGCATTTACGTGGGCGCCTATTGGTAGTACTATGCTGAAGTCACCATTGGAGTCACTTGTTGTGGTGAGTGAAAATCCTGACCATTGGAATTCTACTTCTTTGAAGGCCGCAGGGGATCCCGATTGGCCCTCTTGGGAATCGAATCCTGGTTTGAATAGGATGCTTCCATTGACCGAGTGGCTAACTCTGAATTGGTATGATTGGCCCGTGGAGTCATCTTCTCCTACCTCTATTCTCTCCCATAGCTGCTTATCTTCGCTTAATGTGTAGTTCATGATCCAAGTTCCAGGCAGCAATTCCACCGAGTAAGTCTTAGATTGGTTGTCAAACAGTGCTATAACCTGGGACAATGACTGGTTCTCGGGTCTGAGAATTAGTTCTAGGCCATCTACAGAATCTCCATCGTCAGAGAGGGAGAATGTTAGGTCAGAAGTCTTGGGTACTGTGGATGGGAATGATGCTAGAGAAGCTTGTTCTGGGGAGAAGATGAATTCCTGTCGTATCTCTGGGAATCCATCATCATCGATGTCAACAGAAGCCAAGTATGAGCCTGGTATAACTGGGGACACTTCGAATGATCCATTCTCGTCAGGTAAGGCAAAGCAGGGAGGCACTATCACAAGTCCGCACTCTGTTGTAGCATTATCGGAAGACCCGTTGATGGCATAAATCTCAATCGGACTTTCAAGGGGATCTCCAGAGTGCATTGATACAGTTCCCTTTATCGATCCCCCGAATATTGACACTGGAGAAGGTGCTTCTGAGGGAGATAGCGGTATTGTGAATGTATCAGTTAGAAGGACGATATTTTCCCCGCCGAAATCGACAGAAACGGTGTACTCGCCTGGAAGTGCGTCCACTATGTGGAAAGTCCCCGAGCTGACCATCGGCCCACTGAAAGAGCCGTTTCCGGAGAAAGTTCCAGAGCCATTGATCGTGCCGAAATTTCCTGAGTCGGACTCTATTGAAGAGTTTGTTTCAAAGGTTCCCGAGCCGACGAATGTAGCTTGGTTGAGGTCCCGAGTGTACTCACTAATTCCTTGAGAAGTGAATCTTCCGGATCCGTAAATTGATCCATTTAGTGCATATTCGCCCTCTTGGATCATGCATGCCTCAAATCCTGTAGGCACTTGTTGGCCATCTTGGCAAGATGTGACATCCCCAGATATTGATCCTACTAGGATCCCAATTCCAGTGAATTCTCCGTCTCCTACGATACTGTGGTTGTCGTATATTTTCTGCGTGTGTGTCCCAGTGAAGGCCTTGACAGACACTGCTCCATCTGAAACAACCCTCCCGTCACCGAATAGAGTAACCTCTCCATTCCCAGTGAAGTAAAGAGATTCACCAACCATTGTCCCGTTAGATGTAGGAGCCGAGTATGGGATGATTGAGACTTCATCGGAAACGGGAGTAAGGATAACCTGGGTATCAGCTACTGGTTCTCCATCGAAGTCCGGCTCGCCTGACCATGAGAGTAACCCTGTTGCAGATGACGGGAGGACTGAGATCGGAGCTTCGATTACTGATTTACCATTGCTATGTCCGTCTTCACCGGACACGTTCACTATAGTTTCAGATAGCCAAGTCGAACCGTATACGTTGCCCAGAATTCCAGTTACTGGATTGATGTTTCTATTTGTTGATGACTCGGATAGCAACTCGTACATTGCTGATCCCATTCCAGTCATAATTGCCGACCTTCCAGATTCGATATCAGGATCCCCGGTGAATGCTGAGATTCGGATTTTTCCTGATGGCACTATGAAACTGAATCTTCCTTCTTGATCCGATTGGGTGCTACCTATTGGGATCCAGAAGGTTCTGGAATCCCTATCCACGACATTTCCGAATTCGTCGGCATTTTCCTCTCCGCTAAATGCATCTCGCTCTATCAGAATCCTCGCATTTGGAACTGGCCCTATTCCATCCAGTGAAACGGTACCTTCAAGAGTTGCTCCACTATAGTACTTCAGGATCTTTACCAGTCTGTTTGAGTCGTATTCTGTTCCGCAGTATTTGTCCATCTGGCCGGAAATTGTAAGGACTGTTTCTTCGACTGTCGAAGATGCTGGAGAGTTCAAAGTAATTGTTTGTTCGTCTGAATCGTGATTGATCACATCCACAATGCCTGGAATTGGACCAGAGCTATCTTGTGAAGATGAAGACAAATTCCATGGCCCTCCGGATTGTATCTGTCCCCAGCCAGACAACAGGCTAGCATCCGAAGATAGTGTGACGTTTGTCAGAGTTGAGCTTCCCTGGGATGTAGAAGCGGTTCCGGAAATCTCAATTCTCTCGCATCCCGATCCATCATCTGGGTCATACCAGTTGGATAGCACGAAGTGATTCATCATTGCTCCAGGTAGTGCTAATGCGCCCTCCAAGTAGCTACCTGGTGATCCTGGAACGAAGTTTGGGGCTATCCAAGAAGATGGGGAGTCAGCATCACCTAATTGTCCTCCGGGAGATGGCAATCCCAGAGTCGATGTCCCGTATCCGACATATGTCCTAGCGACCATAGTATCGAAGAAAGCTGAGGTATGCTGGTAATCTATGTCAGTCATGGCAATCATGTCCTCTGCGGTAGTAGCCCCAGATGCCTGTGATCGGAGATCCTGCATATACTGGTCCTGATACTCTTGTGGGGTCATCATCCCCTGGTTGGTCTCATATGTGGTGGTGATGTATGTGTCAATGTCCAATCCGGAAAGGTGTGTTGGAGCGTGGAAGATTCCGGTTGTTTGACCTCGGTGGTACCCTGAGTAGTCGGCATAGTATTTTCCTCCGAGAGGGAACAGCTTATTGTCCACGGCAAAGTACCTTATTTCGTGATTCCTACCTGCAGTTTCCCCATATGGTAGACCGTAATCGCTTACTTCATAGGAATCTATCGATGAAATCCCATCATATATCTGTACTAACTGGCTCAGATTGAATGCAGTAATGAGGAACGCCCTCATTAGTCCGAAGTTTGCATTGGCTCTATGAAGTGCTGTGGAAACGTCATAGTAGTCGACAAAAAGGTCGTTAGTATACCGGTATCCAGCAAGATCGTAGTGAGTGGGGTTGTCCTCATTCAAATCATACGAAGATGAGGACCCTCTTGCCTCATCGAACAATGAAAGGGCTTCCGACCTATTCGTAGTAGCTTCTCCGAATGCATCTCCGTCTTTGATGACAACCCAGAATTCATCATCAAGCGGGATTCCTTCTTCATCCAGCATCTTCCCCTTTAGCAAGTCCGTATTTCCGTATTCCGCAACAAGAGACATGGACCTATCTCTCAAGAAGTCCAAGTCATTGTTGGTGATAATCTCTTCAAATTCAACGACTTGTTCGGGAGACATGCTTTCGTTAATTACTGAAATGAAATCGTCTGTAAGACCGCCTCCATTGATCTTTCTGTCACCCATGGCTAGCGTAGCTATGAATAAAGAAAGAGTATCCTCCTGGCCAGCCGATAGTAGCAAGGCACCACTGTTAGGAATTCCTGACTGGAAGTTGTCTGCCACAGTTGGATGCTGTCCCGACGATAGGGCTTGGAATCCATAGTCCCACCAAGATACGAATGCCGGCCTTTGGCTGAATTCTATATCGCTATCTTGTTTTGAAAGCCAATCGTAGGCCTGGTTCCAACCCTGTGAGTTGAATGAGGGGCCAAAAGTGCCCATGTACCATAAACCAGATTCGGCAGGGTCGTATTTGTCACTATTCATTATTGAGAAAAGGTTGAAGAAATCCTGCCTCAAAATGTCTGGAGCAATGTTGTAGATGCTCTCATCTATCTCATATGCCGCCTCTTCCCCTCTAGGAATCCCGGAATCTATTCCATAAGTGGTATGTTGGGAAGTAATTAGTAGGATGACGAGTATCATCGCAGGGACCCCCGGCTTAGACTTTGAAGCCGGCCAGATTGATCGGAATCGAGTCCTAGGAGTCCCAATTCCTGAGTTTCTCCATACTTTGGTGAAAGCTGGGAAATTCGCTCCCGTCCAGAGCATGGAGATTCCGATTCCCCCTGCAACTGCCATAGCAGGTGTTGCATTGATGATGAACCTGCCAGCTGTCCAAGCCATGTAGGTTGCAATGATTGTCCATAGACCTAGTAGAGTGAGGTCGGCCTTGCTCTTTCTACTGCCCCTCCAAAGAAGAACGAACGAGCATCCTATCGCAATGAGGGCCACTATAGGCCCATATGATGCAAATAGAACCCCTCTGTCCGGAGCCTGGGCCTCACCAATGGTGCCAAAGATCTTGTTCTTGGAGAAGTAGAATCCTCCCGTGAAAAGTATGTCCCAGCCAGCGTACACTTCTGCGATCTGTAGCAGGTAGAGCAAAGCTAGGATTGAGCCGAAGAGTGTGCCTCCGCCCATCACGACAAGAAGCCATGGCTTGTCTCGGAAAGAGCTTGAAACCCATCCAACTGCGAATGTGAAACCGATAATATACAACATTGGCTGCATTCCGCTGGGTGCGAAAAGCAGATTCATACCGGGCCATGCATAGAATGGTGCAGGGATTAATATCGAGGTAATCATCATCTGAAGGGCCGCAGAAGTGAACTGTAGACTATCCCTTCCCCTGAAGATGTTAATTACTACTTGGAAAGAGTAAGCCAAGAATAGGATACCCGGGCCGTAAACGAATCCTTTCCAACCTAGAGCCATTACGGAGAATGCTATTCCCGACATAGTGGCATTGGCCATCAATACGGGATTGGTCTTCCACGTCTCCCTCATTCCAGCAACGATGTAAAGTGGATTTCTACTTGCAGATCCGAAAACGTTCTTGTTTTCTACATTCTCTACGGCTCTGATCCAGAAGTAGAATGCTATTGCAAGGAATAACATCGCGAACGAGTCGTGGTCTGACATTGCGAATGTAGAACGGCTCATATGGCCGGGCATAAGTGCGATGAGCCATGCTGCAAAAATTCCGGCTGATTTGCTATGGACCCTACTGGCAATTCCTGCTACTGGGATCACGATCATAGCACCATAAATTGCCGGAAGTGCTGACATGGACCACCAAACTGCTTCTTCTGGAGCGATTTCCAAAACCCAAGAGAGAGCAAGTGCCCCTAATGCCAGAGTCCAAGAGAATAGTGGTGGTCGGGGGTTAATTCCCCCACTTGGATATGATCTATCGTGATCGTAAATCAGGTGGCTCCTCTCAGCAATTACGAAGTCAACCACTCTCTTCATGTACCAAGGATCTGAACCTCCAGTCATGTCCCAAAGCCCAGTCCCGCTAGCATTCATGGCCGGAATAACATTCCAAGCTGTTCTGACCACTAGGGCTACTATGAATGCAATGGAGATCATCAGAGGGTACGAGTTTAATTCCCACCAGACTCTGAATCCGCTTCTTTCACGGCTTGGAGCGATGTCACCGAATATCCCCCTAGAGGCAAAGAAAATTGCGAAGAAGTTGAGCCAGAATCCTAGGAAGAACCATGAGAACGATCCTATGAATCCATCCTCGGAGAATATTGATGGGAGCTCGTTACCAATCTCATGCAAATGTCCAATGGTGTATAGGGCCCAGTTCACTGCGAGCATCGATCCTAAAACATGCCAGCCCTCTGACCTGAAGAAAGAGTGCAGTAAAACTACCAAACAAGAGAATATGGCCCAAACTACCCCTAGATGGCTTCCTTTCGCGAATTCCTCCAGGGATTCTAATTGTCCGATCCATACCAGTGGGGCTAGGAAGCCAGCAAAGATCAATGAAGAGTAGATTAGCACCTCTTTGTTTTCAGTGGGCAGAGGAATGGCGGAAAATAGAGGGCCGTCCCCCCTAGACTCTGTTGATCCTCTCAATGATATAGCAATTAGGGCCCCTAGAGAAATGGAAGCGAACCAGAATGAAAAGAATGAGCTGCCTATTGATGCCCTCTGGATATCGATCAGAGCAGAAGTGGAGTCTTGTGAGATTTCTAGACCGGACGAATATAGAGCTGATAGCCTAAGCCCCAATACCACAGACAGGAATACTGCAGATTCCTCGAACCTCCTGCTCTCGTTCAATGCAGCAGAGGCAAATCCTACCAAAACGAATGTGAAAATGAACATGTGATTGAAAGGGACTGGACTGACAAGATTTGCGACAATTGAGAAAATCAACAGAGCTGTTGTGATTGAGAGCGTACGCAATGTTCCAGAATTCAGGGGAATGCTGGTGCTGGCCCTTCCTATGCAAGCAGGTGCTAACACTGAAAGCGAAATTAATGATGCGTCCGAGAAGAATTGTGAATCCAGTGATCTTCCATCTAGAGAAGATGCTACCAACAGTAGCCCAACAAGGGCGAATGTGATGGCCGTTGGCGTGACCATCTTGAGGGTCAATTTGCCATCTTGGGATGCTTCATTATCAGTCTCCATCCCATCCACCGGACCCAATAGCCATTGATATAGCAGCGCGCCGACCTGAACGCTTGTTTTAACCGTTCGTAGAACGGTTGGAAAAAATTGCTCCAGAGAATAGTGAAAAATCTATGCCGAAAGGGCTCGAAATCCTATGTCCTTTCTATAGTGGGATCCTTCTAGCTGGATTCCTTCAATAATCTGGTAGGAGGCATCTAAGGCATCTCGCAGACTAGTTGCAATCCCAGTTGCAGAGAGCACCCTTCCTCCTGTGGATACCAATTTTCCCTCATTGGAGATTTTTGCTCCTGCAAGGTGTGTGAATCCAATAACCTGTCCTTCTTCGATTCGTGATTCCCAGCCAATTACTTCGCGTCCGGATAATACGTCCCCCGGGTATCCCTCTGAAGCAAGGACCACCGTTGATGCGTGCATTTCGCTGAAATCTACTTCCATTTCTGAAATTCTACCTTTCGCTACTGAAAGAAGGACTGTGCCCAAGTCTGATTCAAACAGGGGTATAGTGACTTGTGCCTCTGGATCTCCTAACCTAACATTGAATTCTATTACATTAGGTGACCCCTCGTTGTCTATCATCAATCCAACGTAAAGGCAGCCCCTGTAGGGCGATTCTAAGTTCCTAAGATAGTGGTGCATTGGCTCGACAATCTCTTCCCTAGTCCTAGAAAGGACGGATGGGGTAGCTACGGGGGCTGGGGCATATGCTCCCATTCCACCGGTGTTGGGGCCCTTGTCACCCTCTCCAACTCTCTTGTGATCCTGACTCGCTGGAAGCATGACGTATCCTGATTCATCAATGAAAACCAGTACTGAAGCCTCTTCTCCGGAGAGATTTTCCTCGATAAGAACGAAGCCGTCAGATTCTACGGCTCTAGTAAGTGCATCCCTAGCCTCAATTCTGGAAGAGGTTACTGTAACTCCTTTTCCTCCTGCTAATATGTCCCTCTTTATCACCCATGGAGGTTCGAATGAGTCAAGATGTTTTTCGATATTGGATAAATCGTCCACAATTTCGAATCTACCTGTGGGAACACCAATAGACTCCATCACCTTCTTTGCATGAAGCTTTGATCCCTCCAGCATCGCTCCATCTTTTTGGGGGCCGAAGCAAGGAATAGATTCGTTCCTGAGCAAATCTGCTAGACCCATGACAAGGGGCATTTCTGGGCCAACTACCACCAATGAAGCCCCAATCTCTTTGGCTAACTCCACTATTCCTTCTGCGTCTGTAAAATTGACTTCGTGATTTGATGCGATCAACGAGGTGCCTGCATTTCCGGGTGCACAATGCAAATCTGTGAAAGTCTCGCCTTCCAAAAGTCCCAATGCAATAGCATGCTCCCTTCCACCACTCCCAACGATCAGGACCGTGCCGCTTTCCATGAGTCTCGCTCTGAATAATTGGGTGATAATTAATTCCTCGGCAGAATCTGTCTAGTATGGTACTGACTTGAGTCCTAGTTTGTATCCCAGTATGTTGAATCCCCTATGCATTATTGGAGTCAAGACTAGCAATATTGCCATACCCAATAGTAAATCGGAGCTTCCAACTATTGATGGGCTTAGCAGTAACTGCCCGAAGAAAAACGTTGACACAGCGAATGGAAGGGTGTCAAGCAAGGGAGATTCTGAGCTTACGCTACCCTCCCTCTTATGCCCGATCCTGCGCTTCACGAAAGATCCTGCGGAGTCACCAAGCATGCATCCAAATCCTAGAATGCATCCCATTGAGAAAGCAGTGATCGCTCCTTCTCCCATGTAGAACCAAGCATCAGAGAGCTGCGCTGAATTGGTCCCATAACTTGAAAGTGGATCCAAGAAAGGAGCTGATTCGAGTCGGTTGCCATTAGAGAAATAATACAACACGGCCCCTATTATCCCGCCTCCCAAAGTCCCTCCGATCAACCCATTCCAGGTCTTTCCGTCTCCAAGGATCCTGTTTCCGTCCCTCAACTCGCCCCCTCCGTCAATTCTGTAAACAGGCATCCCAGTAAGGTCGGGAATCCACTTCCCACCTAGCATAGCAGCAGTATTGGACAAATATCCCGGGAGATATAGCCATAGAACCAGAAGAGGAGCCATGAATGGGTCTTCCCATGGGAGGTTTTCTGACGTCATTGCACGAGGGAAGAAAATCAAGAGGATGAACCTTCGTACTTCAAAAATTATTGATAATCAAGAAGAAACTTGATCTGGCAGGGGTGATGTTCATGTCCCTGTTAATCGGCGGGCTGCTATGGAAAGAAGTAAATCAATTATGATCAGCATCATTCTATTGGCCTCATTGGTTGCAAGTACGACTAATTCTTCTGCCGATGGTGAGGACATTATCGTAGAGTCAAATATGACGTGGTCTGGCGAGATGACTCTGTCTCAGAATGTCAGGATCTTGAATGGTGGGTCCCTCAGTTTCGTTGATTCCAAAGTAAACATTAGCAGTGGCGTAGGAATCTACGTTGACGCCTCTTCATCATTGAGTCTGGAGAGTTCCGAATTATCCTCAACTCACCCCCCTTCTGGGTTGGCTGGATTCGGTTACTGCGATGAAGACAACAGATCATCGGTAAGGGTCTTCTCTCAATCTGAACAAAATATTAGGGCCTATTTGAGGCCAATTCAGGGATTCTCCCTTGACGGTGTTGTCGCATATTTCGGTAACGAAACCAAGGATCTCAGTGGTGAAGAGGATTTCATACCATTGGGAAGTGGCTCTGTCGACATCTGGATTGGTTTGACTGGGCCATTATGCCATCCAGTTTCCCTAAGTGAGATTAGTATCGAAAGAGCAGGGCAAGAGAGAGTTTGGTTGGATGCTGCAGATTATGAGCATCGCAATTTTATGGTACATGGAGATCCGGGGTTCTCTATCGATATAGATGGCTCGATGCAATCAAACGGATCTTCAATCTTCGGTGGAAGGATTTCATCCTACGGATACCTCAACATTAGTGATTCATCACTAGATAGAGTTGGGCCCATTCTACTTGCCAATGATGATGCTTCTCTTGTGCTTGGGGGAAATACCAAAATCACAAACAGCACTGATGACCACGATGTTAGAGCAAGGGCGTGGTCACCTATAGAATGGGGTGACGGCGTTAGTGGTTCTGGCGGCCTGACCGATAAGTGGGAAAGGAGGTTGTCTGGACAGAAGCTTTCATTTGATGCAATTTATGTTACATTTGAGATCAGGGGCATGCACAAGTTCCCAAGTTACTCAAACTTCAGCAATGAGCTGGGGATCTCATTCGTGGATGGGGGGAAGGAAAGGGTCGTTGAGATTGCATGGTCAGAAGATAACACTTGGGAAGAGGCTCCCATCTGGACCGAGAATGCTACCGTAGTGATTACCGAATATAGGACTGCTTGGAATCCGGAGGCTTCAGGAATTTTGGACTACGGTGGCGGGCAATTCGATCTACCGTGGGAGCAAGAAGTCTGGGTTAGGACTGGGACGCCGATGATAGAGTGGGTTTCATTGACCCCCATGGGCGAAGATGGAATATTGGGCGAGGCATCAATTGGGGATTCAGTAAATGTGGAAGCCGTGATCTCTAATTCTGGAACTGCCGCAGCATCCTTGGCGATCGGATGTAAAGACTCCAGTGGTGTTGAGGCTCAGGTTTCACCCCAATTCCCAAACGCAATTATTGAGCCAGGGACAGAAAGAACAATTTCATTCAGTTGGAGATCTTCAAGCACTGGAGAAGACTATCTAAATTGTAGGGTTCTTACACCTACACAACTAGTGGAAGAGTCTGCTTTCGGAGGCGGGGAGATGGAAACTAGTAACCTAAGTTGGATTGATTCTTCGGATGATAATGGAGGCGAAAGAAGCATACTTCCTGCTCTAATTGTTGTTCTAATTTCGGCAGCAATAGGTGGCCACTTTCTTTTCAGGATATACCGAGAAGACGAAATATGACTCTCAGAGGATTCCCTGAGCCATAGTGGCCTCTGCGACTTTGAGGAAGCCAGCTATATTTGCTCCTGCAACGTAATTTCCGGGCATTCCATATCTATCTGCTGTATTATATGCATTCTTGTGAATATTGACCATTATTCCTTCGAGTTTCTGATCTACTTCATCCCTAGACCAGCTCATTCGCAAGCTGTTCTGGCTCATCTCCAGACCAGAAGTCGCCACCCCGCCTGCATTGCTGGCCTTTCCGGGTGCAAAAAGGACCCCGTTCTCCAAGAAGACTTCCACTGCTTCTGGTGTACATGGCATATTTGCCCCCTCGGCAACAGCCATCACCCCGCTGTCCACGAGCATCTTCGCCTCGTCTCCATTTACCTCGTTCTGAGTGGCGCATGGTAAAGCGACGTCGACATTAGTAGCCCAAAGTTGGTTGAGGTTAGGTTCTGGCTTTGACTCGGTGAAATCCACTCCATCGAAGTTCTCCGAATATTCCTTTATCCTACCTCTCCGGTTATTCTTCAAATCCATTATCCAAGCAAGCTTGTCGCGGTCTATTCCTGCTTCATCATAGATGTAACCGCTGCTATCAGACATGGTAACTGGCTTTCCACCGAGATCCAGAACTTTCTCACACGCGAATTGGGCAACATTTCCTGAACCGCTAATTGCCACAGTAGCTCCATCGAATGACTTGTCCTTAGTTGCTAGCATCTCCCTCGCGAAGTAAACCAGGCCATATCCTGTTGCCTCTGGCCTGATTAGGGAGCCCCCGTACGGGAGCCCCTTTCCGGTTAGAACTCCGGTGAACTCGTTTGCTAGTTTTCTGTACATTCCGAAAAGATACCCAATCTCCCTTCCACCGACTCCTATGTCGCCTGCAGGGACATCTAGGTCAGCGCCGATATGCCTCCACAATTCACTCATGAACGACTGGCAGAATCTCATCACCTCGGAATCTGACTTGCCCTTGGGATCAAAGTCTGAACCTCCCTTTCCACCACCCATTGGCAAACCGGTTAGGCTATTCTTGAACACCTGCTCGAAGCCGAGGAACTTTAGAATTGACAGGTTTACGCTTGGATGGAATCTCAATCCACCCTTGTATGGGCCTATGGCACTATTGAACTGCACCCTAAAACCGCGATTCACATGCAGATTCCCATCATCATCATACCAAGGGATTCTGAATTGGATTACCCTCTCAGGCTCCACCATCCCCTTGACTACGTCCATGAATTCAGGATTATCCTCTATTACCGGGCCAAGGCTGTCAAGAACCTCTTCCACTGCTTGGTGGAATTCGGGCTGGTCCGGGTCTCTTGCTTTCACTCTCTCGTAAACTGATTTCATCGCACTGTCCATTTGGTCACCAACGACTGATGTCCCTGATCTCGGGCGGGCGTCCCTGATAATGCCACCCTTTTGAATGTTGCAAGTGATATCAAATCCTAATCGGGTTATGAGAAGAGTCTTCTTTCAGCGATTTCGGACACCTTCGTCTCGAAACCTGATAGCGTCATCACATAGAATGCTTCCTGGGTAACTTGTCTTTTTCTCAGAGCTTCTGCCATTGTTGTGACTTCCCTGAGCCATCTAGTTTTCCCGTCTTTACCCACAACTCTAACATCAACTTGAGACATTCTGGGCTCTGAAAGAAGTAGCTTCAAGCTTGGGACATCTATTGCAACGTACCCTGGTTCGAGTCCTGCTCTGTATGCGATGTCATCCTCGAGATCTCTTCGCGATTCGGGGTTCTTTGCTATTGAAAGAAGCCTTTCTATTTGCTCGTCATTCAAGTCCTCCTTTCTTCTAGAAAGGCAAACCTTGAGTAATTTTCTATATTTCAATCTGGTAATCATATCTCTGGAGAAGCCGCCGACACTGTCTAGGGAACCCCATATCTCAGCATCCACCATTCTCTGCAAATCTGGAGAATCTGGTAAATCATCACCGGCCCTTTCAACGGCCCTAGAGAGCATGACCTCGGTAACCCTGGTTACTCTGTGGAAATATACTGCGCTATACATGAGACCCCTGGCAACTAACATCCCTTCTAGGGCCGAAAGACCTCCCTGTTCCACAGCAATATCCCCTCCTTTGGTTCTTAGACACTCAATTAACCGATTGTGATCAACAATCCCATGCTTTACTCCAGTAAAATGGGAGTCCCTTAGAAGATAGTCCAGTTGGTCGCAATCTACGGGGCCATGGATTAAGTGGCCCATTGTCTGGTCCCCTTGAGAGAAGTCAATGCTGTCCTCGGTCCAACTCAGAAGAGACCTCTCTGTTCCAGAAGCATCTGCTCCCGTAATTAATGAAGCTACAAACTCTGGATCAAGATCATTTTCCTCAAGAATCTCTGGAATCGTCTTCCTAGAATCCAAGCAATACTCCCCCCCCTGAGCAATGACATCGTAATCACCTATGATTATCCCTTTCGTTACTGCCATGTGATCCATTCCGCCCCTGTCTGCTAGAATATGCTCAAGCGTGTGAGAATATGGTCCGTGACCTACGTCATGAAGCATTGCAGCTGCTTGTAATGTGGATTTTTCTTGATCATTGAAGGAAAGTGAATCGGCCATTTTTCCTGCTATATGTGAGACACCCAGAGAATGCTCAAATCTAGTATGATGTGCACCTGGAAAGACCAAGTGAGCCAGTCCCAATTGTTTGATGTGACTTAGCTTGTTTATCTCTGGTGTCGAGAGAAGTTCCTCTGTGACTCCTTCAAGTTTGAACTGGCCATGAATTGCGTCATTTATGATCTTCACAATTTCACCAAACCTCCGCAGAGGTCCATCTGACTTGAATAGCTCGTTTCACCGATTATGGGGTTTAAGAAACAATATCTTTGTATTTCAATTGTATTTCAATTGCAATACAATTATATGCCGATCACTACTCTCGCAGACTCAGGAGGGGCAACAGGTGCCAGGCAACAGTCCAATGGTCACACTCAGAATTCCAGAGGATCACTTACTAGAGCTTGAGAGGCTAGTGGGATTCGATGGAATGAGGAACAGATCTGACGTAATCAGAGAAGCTATTCGTAGAATGCTTTCCTCGCCACTTCCTGGCAAAGGAGAAAGGATCGAGGTAGATCTTGGCCCTGATCTAACAATCAGGCTTAGGGACTATTGCAAGATAGTAGGTGAGACGGCTGATGTTGTTCTCAGACAATCGGCCAGGGAAATGATTCGCAAAGAAATGATCGAGGGAGCCACAGTGGTTGAGCTCCTAAGTAGGCGCATGGATGAATTGCGCTCCAGGCATGATGAAGATTCAAACATTTGAGGTGAGAGAGATGAGCGATGTTGGGATGCACGCGGGAAATTCGGGGGAGCGGCTTGACCGCTCCCCCAACCAAAATTCGATACAAGCCAAGGAATTTGGGACTGGTCTAAGGAAAATCAGAGGAAGGGCAAGGGCACTTAGCAATGCTGTTGGTTACGACTCCAAAGATGCACCCAGAAATCTGAGGAAATCAGAACAAGTTTAGACGCTAAAACACACACCGTCCCGCACCCAGTGCGGGGCAACCTTCCGTTCTACTGAAATGTAATACAGTAGGCCGGGATTACAACCACATGGACGGGAGCCTCGATGAGTGGAGTCGTTTCGAGAGGTTAACCCCATTCAGAGTAAGAGAGGTGCTATTGATCGCAAGTCAGTTTGATAGGTATTTGTTGGAAGAGTCTGGCCATCTAGCTGAGATTCTTCAAGAAGAGTATTCCGTTCTGAATCTTTCACAAGCCCCTAGGATAATTCATAGCCCAAATGCAGAAGATGCCATAGATCTTGTTTCTAGTAGAAGATTCGATCTGGTAATCACAATGTCCAAGGTGGGGAGGATGGATGTTTACGAACTTGCTCGCCAGCTAAAGGAAATTAGCGGAAATATTCCAGTTGTGATGCTTAGTCAGAACACCAGAGAGCTTGCGACTCTGAGAACAGGAGAAGGGATTGACAGGATTTTTGTCTGGAGCGGAGATAGCAGAATTCTGCTTTCAATCTGCAAGCTAATCGAAGATGAGAAGAATGTTGAGAATGACGTGGAAGAAGGAGACGTCCAAGTTATTCTTCTAGTCGAGGATAGCAGGAGGTTCTACTCGGCATATCTGCCATTATTGTACACTCAGCTGGTTAATCAAACAAGTAGGCTTTCAGGAGAGGCGGGTAATCTTCATGAGAATCTTCTGAGGCTTAGGGCAAGAGCGAAGATTCTTCTAGCGACCGATATGGATGAGGCAAAAGGTATCATTGACAAGTATTCTAGGAATATCATTGGAGTTTTCACCGATGGAAGATTTCCAAACCAAGGAGGGGAAAGGGAAACTGCAGGATTGGAACTTGTGAAGTATGCTCAGAGTGGTCACAGGTATTTGCCAATACTCCTGCAGTCGAAGAATATTGAGCTTAAAGAAGACGCTGAATCGATAGGAGTTCCATTTCTTCACAAGGAAGACCCGAAGCTGTACCAGAGAATCGAGGAGTTCATGCAGGAAGAGATGAGTTTTGGGGATTTCATTTTCAGAACACCTAATGGTGATGAAATTGGTAGGGCATCGAATCTTGAGGATCTTGCAGAAATGATTGAAGGGGCCCCGGTGGAGTCAATAGAGTTCCATGCAAAGAGGAATGAGTTCTCCCATTGGCTCAGAGGTAGGACTGAATTCTCACTTGCTGGTTTACTGAGGCCAATGACATTGGATGATTTCGAAGACTCTGAGGGAGTAAGGAATCACATTTCTGAAACAATAAAGTCCCATATTGACAAGATTAGGAAGAGTACAATTCGTGACCATGATTCAAAGTCTGAGAATGCAGGTTTCCAAAGAATAGGGAGAGGTAGCCTTGGTGGAAAGGGAAGGGGTTTGGCATTCTTCTACACCAGGATGGATCAACTTGGGCTTGGGGATTCATATCCTGAAATCGAATTCGTAGTTCCAAATTCTGTAGTCATTGCAACTGGAGTATTTGGCGATTTCATTCGGAGGAATAATCTATCTAAATTCGCCTACGATGAATTCAGTGACCAAGAAATCAATGAGGCATTTCTAGCTGGAGATTTCGGAGATGAAGTAGATGAAATAAAGGACATGTTAGGAAATACTCCTTGGCCAGTGGCCGTTCGCTCCTCTAGTCTACTTGAAGATTCGAGTCATCAACCCTTCGCAGGAGTCTATGCCACATACATGCTGGCAAACGATCACCCTGATCTGGAGGTCCGTCTGGATCGTCTTTTACAGGCGATCAAACTAGTTTATGCTTCTATATTCCACAAGAATGCAAAGAGCTACATCACTGCCACTGCGAACAAAATTGAGGATGAGAGGATGGCAGTTGTAATCCAGGAAGTTATCGGCAGGGAAACTGCAGGAAGGTTTTACCCAGACATCTCTGGAGCGGCTAGGAGCAGAAACCACTACCCAGTTGATCCTCTGAGGATGGAGGATGGGTTAGCTGCAGTTTGCATAGGACTAGGAAGGCAGGTCTCATCGGGTGGTAAGTGCCTTAGATTCAGCCCCGGTCAGCCGAAGAGAATTCACCAGTTCTATAGCACAAATTCAATCATCGAGACTTCCCAAAGCAGATTTTTCGCAATTCCGATATGTGAAGAAAGTGGCGATGTGCAACACTCGGAAGAGGGCAATCTCTTGCACTTGGGTTTGGACGATGCAGAGCAAGACAATAGGTTGGCCCTAGTAGGCTCAACATATGTCTCATCTGACGATAGGATTGTTGATTCAATTAGGGCCGAAGGTGGCTCTAGGTTGGTTACCTTCGCTCCAGTACTAAAACACAACAAGTTCCCTCTGGCTCAGATTCTGGACCATGTACTGAAGACCTGCGAGCAGTTTCTAGCCACACCAGTTGAAATGGAGTTTGCAATCAACGTAGACAGGGGGGGCGGGAATAGGAAGTTTGCCATTCTGCAAGTAAGGCAACTAATGGATGAGTCGGTTGACATAGACATTGACCTAGATGAAGTCGACAGTGAAAAGGCGGTCTGCATAAGTAGCAAGTCCCTTGGAAATGGAGTCATAGATGGAATTAGGGACGTAGTATACGTAAATCCAGAACATATGGATAGAATGAGGACTGCTGATCTTGTGCCTCAAATCGAGGAGATCGATGCAGACCTAAGGAAGCGGGGCAGGCCATACTTGCTAATAGGGCCTGGAAGGTGGGGGACATCTGATCCATCATTGGGAATACCTGTTCAGTGGAACCAGATTATGGGTGCAAAGGCGATTGTTGAGGCGCAGATGACAGACATTCACGTCGACCCGTCCCAAGGAACTCACTTCTTCCAGAACATTGTAACTTTCAACATAGGCTACCTAACAATCGTAGAAGGGGACTTTGTTGACTGGGGATGGCTCGATTCACATAACTGCAAGTTTGATGAACAGGGTTTGAAGCACATCTCACTAGAAGAGCCACTGAAGGTGGTTCTCGACAGCCGGGACTCAGAGGCAATCGTAGTTAGGTAAGGCCAATCTTCTTGGTCGTTCTATTTTTGAAATGAATTGTGTCGAGCGAGGATCGTTTCGAAGCGGGCTTGTTCTTCGCCCATGATTCTCCTCGGGAGTCGCAAATTGGGATGATCTCAGACGGGATCGAGGCATTAAATGAGGGTGGTTTTCTACTAGCAGCAGCACCTACTGGTATTGGGAAGACTGCTGCGGCACTGGCTTCTGCACTGAGTGTAGCAAATCTTGATGCTACTAAACATGGAAAGACGAAAATCATGTTCTTGACAGGGAGGCAATCGCAGCATCGAATAGTGGTCGAGACTATTCGTGAGATTAACAGAAGGCTACCTGCAGGATTTTCCAGAGTCAAATTGGTTGATATTATTGGAAGGGAGGGGATGTGCAAAGTAATCGACAGGTCCACAGGAAAATGTAACTGCGAAGAAGGAGTATCGGAGTCGGAAAGAAGATTCCTCAGATCTGAACTAGAAGATTTCATACACTCAGATCCCAGACACGTGGATCAAATAATTGAGCGAGCCGAGAAGACAAAAGTTTGCGCATGGGCGACTGCGAGAGAATCCTCCAAATCTGTAAATCTGATAGTTTGCGACTACAATCATGTGTTCGTAGATGGAGTAAGAGAAGCATCATTGCCAGTAATGGGTATCGAGTTGGAGAATTCCATCCTAATAGTGGATGAGGCGCATAATCTTCCTGACCGAATTAGGAGCGGTCTTGAAAGGAGGATTACAGGACAAGTATTCCAAAGGGCACTATCGGATGCTCAAGAGTACAAGGAAAAGCTAGAGAAAACAGAAACTGACCTAGATATTCCAGAATCGAACGCTCATAGGGAAGCAAAATTATTAGAGAAGCAAATCAAGGCACTAAGGGACGACTCTGGAATAAGGAAATGGTTCGAAGAGAAGAAGTCAGAGAATGAAAGGACGAAACACGATGATCTCAGGATTTCGACCCAAGACTTCCTAGATATTATTGCTGGAGCCATTGAGGGAGTAATTGATGAGGAATCTGATGATGGAATGGAAAGAATCAGAATGATGATTTCTAGACTCTTGAAAGTCGAGGTTGAAGAAGACGAGGATCTCGATGATGAGGAGCAAAATGAATGCACAAGATTGGCGGAGATTCTAGAGATATGTATCAGATACAGGAGTAGTTCTTCTCTAGCATTGGTCTTTGATGAGGTATTAGACCAACCGAGAATAACAAGCCACCTTCTGGATCCTAGTGTTGTTGGTAGTCCTATTTTCGAACACTGCTCAGGATCGATATTGATGTCAGGGACCCTATTTCCCCCCGAGATGTACTCTGAAATTCTAGGCATACCTAGTAATCGTTCGATTTGCAAGGAGTATTCGTCGGGATTTCCTTTGGATAATAGACCTGTTCTAATAGCTAGTGATGTGACCACCAAATTTACTGAAAGAGAATCTAGTATTCCAGTCATTAACGAGCATATCAGATCCGTAATAGACAATACGAAGGGAAATGTGGCTGTCTTTGCTCCAAGCTATGCAATGCTTGATCTGATTCATGGAGACTTCGCCTCGGTTGGCTGGAGTAGAAAGAAAATCATCAAAGAAGAGCAGAGGATGAGTAAAGCCAGGGTCGAAGAATTGGTCTCGACGCTTTACGAGCAAAGGGATATGGGTGGAGCCGTTCTTTTCGGGGTTCTCAGTGGTAAATTATCAGAGGGTGTTGATTACTCTGGCAATATCCTGAATTCTCTAGTATGTGTTGGCCTTCCTTTGCCTCCTCCAAGCTCAAGACAGGAGGCTTTGATTGACTATTATACGAAGAAGTTTGACCGTGGACGTGCATGGAAGTATGCTAGCCTGCAACCTGCAGTGAACAGTGTACTTCAGGCACTTGGTAGACCAATAAGGAAAAAGGAAGATAGGGCTATTGTTGTTTTACTTGAAAACAGAATGTTGGAAGGGAGAGTGAGGAATTGTATGCCAATTATGCATAAGATTCAGTCCTCAAACCCTCAAAGGACCGGAGAGAGAGTAAAGTCGTTCTTTGAGATGTCATGAGCAATGGGTTCATTCGGGTCCAGTGACCGGACGTATCCAATGGAGTGGACTAGAGTCCATATCAAAACTGATGATGATTCGACTAAAGGACATCTTGGCCTGGATGCTAGGAAATTGGATCTTGATACCGATGCAGCGTCAATGCACCAAGAGTTTCTGAGGAGTTTGCATCACCTCTCAGAGGTTCAGGAAATGCACAAAGGGGTAGTTTCGGATGTATCTTCTAAACCGCTAGAAGCCACAGTATCAACTCTTGGCGAGTTCCTCTCAGAGTTTGGTGGGGAATGGGAGGGATCGGAGGTTAGGGTCCCATTACCGCCTTCGTTGAGAGACGAGGTAATGGTGCATACAAAGAATGAAGGTGGGAGGCAGCTAGTGCGGTTAATATCACCAGAGAGGTTCGGCGGGAGTCTAAAGACGTTTGACCTCCCTGTAGGGAAAGCCTTAGTTGAGGCCTTCTGGGAAGGCGACTATCTTTCTATGACTTTAGGGTAATCACTCTTCGGGCTCTAATTGTAGATGCCCTCTAGTTGGAATCTCCTCTATAGCCTCAATCTCCTGAGTAACAGAAGATAGTGCGAGTTGGGCATTGTCCCTGTGTGAGTCTCCAAGTAAGTGGCTGGAGTATCTGGCTTCCTCGAAAATCCTGTCTAGGGACACTAGGGATGCCTCACTTATAGGTAGGGCCTTCCTGATTGCCGATTCGAACTCCCTAACTGTCTCGAAGTTTCTTCTGAGGAATCCCCTGCGCGTCAAAACCGCGCATAGATTCTGGTAGCAAAGGAAGATTGCCTTCCTGTACTCGTCGCCCGACGCAAGCATCTCAGCTGTCTGATTGAAAACACTAGCTAGCTCTTTAATTGCTGACTTCCTCCTCACATTTAGGAGCATTGATCCGAGGGCTAAAGCTACTGCTGCAGCCAGTATAGCTCCAATGGCAATGGTAGTTACTCCCAAGGAGTCAGAATTCTGCTGTTCATACTCAATCTGTACCCCCGAGGCGGGAAGTAGTGCCAAGCTAGCCGGATCCAAGAAATCGGAGTCGGAAGAGATCATGACGCTGAGATCGCCCCACGCGGAACGGTCCGAAAGTGGGGGCATTGGTGAAATTGACTTGAACTCGTAATTGAAAACGCCTTCTTCATCGGTCAGCTTCGACATGGAGAAGTGATTGATGCTGCCATTGAGAAGGATTGCAGTTAGCGAGAGTCCTTCCAGTGGTGCACCCGTGTCTCTTGCAGTTGCGTTTACTGTCCCCCTGATGACCCTCTGGCCATTTGAAAGCTCGATACCTGAAAGCAGGAAATCGACCTCAACCATAACCATGACTTCAATATCCCTCGACCCACCATTCAGGAATCTGCTCTGATCTGATTCTACCTCCAATGTCAAGGAGTTCTTACCGGGATCCAAGAATTCCTGTGCCTTTGCGATAATCTGGAAATTCATTGTCGCCTGATTGTCCCACGGCCCTGATGTTAATGGGAGGTCAGATTCGCCCCATAGTAGGGAAATTGTGAGGTTGGAAATTATCGCGGAGTCTCCACCAACTTCGCGAACAAGGCCCTGGACCATAATTGAGCTAGAAGGAGAGGAATCTCCCCTGATTATGGTATTTGAAGAGGGTTGAATCTCGATGGTTACATCGGAAAGTACGAAAACTTCGAAAGTTGATTTGGAAGGAAGGTAAAGGAACTCCCCGCCGTAGGAGAAAGTGAAGTTGTGAGAACCTCTTGCCAATGAGTAATCCACATACTCTGAGAAGGTGAAAATACCTCCTACTTCAGTAATGACAGTTCCCACTTGGTCGCCATCCATCAAGATGGAAATCTCCCTTCCATCCATTCCCTGCTCGAAGCCGGTATCGGACTCGAAGAGTCGTCCTGAGAGGTTCCATTGTCCGCCTCTTGTGGAATACAATTCGTCCACTTGGAAGGAAATTGAAGTGTGGTAAGAAACTGTGAATGATGATTCTGTGGTTCCAATCCTGTAGAAGCCCTGCTCTGGAGCGATTGCTGAAACTGAGTGATTTCCGATTTCCAGAGATTCGGGGATTGTCCACTGTAAAGACCAAGTTCCATTTTCCATTGTGTTTGTAATCCCAACTAGAGACCCGTCTACGAATATCTCCACGGTATGACTCCCCAACCAACCATCTTCCAAGTTATCCTTCGCTGTTCCAGAAATTACCACTTGGTCCCCGACAGCGGATGGAGGAACTTCGTCTATTGATACAAATACGGGGGAGAAGACGGTGAACACAATTGACGAGTTGGAAGGTAGAATGAACTCCTCTCCGTCGAAATTTACTCCCACTAGCAATGGTCCTAGCTCCATATCTGGGGCTATCGGTATGAATCCGGAGAATGTGCCGTTACTGCTCACTGATAGGTTGGTTAGAACCTGCCCGTTTACCGTGATGGATATCTCCCTGTCTGGGAGCGATCGTCCGACCCCATCAGTAAGAGCTCCTTCAACTAAAGCTACTCCATTCCTGTCAACTTCTCCTGGTGGGGAAGATATTACCACCTGTGAGGTCTGAGTGACGTTGAATCCGATGGATGAGGAGGCGGATAGGTAGTACTCCGGATTTAGCGAGTCACCCTGGCCCATTGGGTCGACCCAGGAGAATCCGCCCAAGAAGTCGAATTCGGCTTGGTGTGGACCGAAGTCCATGTCCGAAGGGATCTGGTATGTAATCTCCCATAGTCCTGTTGTGGAGTTGGAAATTGTTGCGAATAATGGGCCCATGTCTACACCATTAACGGACAAGTGGATCACGCCTCCCGAGACAATGCCATCATCCTTCAGTGGCTTGCCCCTCTCATCTAGGAGTGAACCGGTAAATGTGACGGTTTCACCCGCGAGTGAAGGAGAGGAGGTTTGATTGAGGGAAATCACAGTCGGTGCAAGGACGATTACCCTAGTCCAGGACTCGTCCCCCTCTATCCCTGTTGAGCCGTTTATTCCAGAGAATGTTGCTGTGATCTGCATTGGTCCTGGATCCCTGTCCCCCCTTGCCAGTATAGAGGCCGAAGCAAGGCCATCGGGATCTGTAAGCCCGCCCCAAACTGTACTGTTGTCGACTGTCACAACAATTGTTGCAGATGAGATTGGGGATCCTGAATTGTCTATCAAGGAGATGTTGAGGTCGATGGTTGATCCCCGAACTGTCCTGCTTTCAGGGTCCAAGTCGGTCGGGCTTAGAATTGAAAGCAACGAGTAACCCCTGCTTTCAAACGTCGCAAATGCTGAAGCGGAAGAGAAGTATGTTACCTGGGGGTTGAATTCCACGTCGACACCATGTGGACCCCGCGGGAAAGATAGGTCGAGTCTGATTTCTGCAGACCAAGTCCCATTTTCATAGAATGAGGTCTGTGAAACAATGAACGAGTCTGATTGCCCATCGATAGTGAAAATCAGAGTTGGGTTTAGGGGGTTGCCGGACCTGTCGGTCAATGAAGATCCGTTGCTCGAAGTAAGTGTCCCTGATATGTTGAAAAACTCGCCCGGTAGGGGGTTTGCAGAAATTGTATCAATGGCCATATTGGTTGTTGAGCGGACTGTAATGGTGTTGAGAATATGCATTGCGGGATGAAGGTCCGAAGAGCCGTTGAACCATAGGGTGACATTTACCATTCCGAGTGGGTGATCATGCGGAATCTCGAATTCAAAGGATGCAGTTCCATCTAATGAAGAGGATTGCGGGATTAGCCATGTATCGTGGAATCTTGCTTGCACCGAGAAGCCGGGAAGTTGCTGATTGTTGTTACTGAATTCCACTAGTCTTGTAGTTAGGGTGACGTTATCGCCTCTGTTCACGATTGTGTTGACAAATGGGGTAGAGTCTATGAATTGAGAAACCCCCATCACAAGAATCGGTGAGATCCCTGTTCCAGTGAGATAGAATGGTGTGGAGCCGTTGATCACACTAACAACTACTGTCCTGTCCCCCCTCAAGACACCATTCCCCAGGGTATCTGTGGGCACTGATATGTTGAAGGAGCCATTACTGGAAGTGGTGAAGTTTTCGATCAGGATCTCTTCTGGTTCATCTAGGAAGAAGACAGTGAGTCCAACTGGTCCCTGAACTGTCCTGTTTGAATCTGAAGAGTCGGTTACATTGCCTTGTACTGAGAAGTACTGGAGAGCAGTAACTTGGGAAGGTATTGAAGTGATTTCTACTGAGCTCTGGACCTGTACAGTTAGATTGACGAAGCTTTCGTTAGCAAGCCACCTTCCTGCATTTGCATCCGAAAGAGAATCGGTAATGTCGTCTGGAGCGTGTATCCTGACTTCGTAGAATCCTGGAGCCACTGATGATGGTATTACTGGATCGAATGAAGCGATTCCATCTTGATTTGTGGAAGCGCTCTGTAGCAGCTGCTGTTGGGGTCCGCCCCAGTCAAAATACAATTCTAGGTTAGCGTCGGAAATTTGTCTGGAGTTGTCCTCCACATCCGTGACTGTTGACTGGACGATTAGTTGGTCCCCTGCTACGACTATAGCCGAGGTTGGCTCCGACTCCAAGACGAACTCTGTCTGAACTCCAATCTTGATTATGGTGTGATCTGCTGGATTGTAGTAACTCCCCCCTACTGGTGGATTAGCAAGGAAATTAAGGGAGATTTCTAGCTCATAAACTCCAGAGGGGATTCCAGAAGGTATTTCGAATGAGAGGTTGTAAATTCCGGTCGTGTTGTTCGTCCATCCTGAAGCCAGAGTGTACGTAGTAGGCGCAGAGGGCAATCCCCCAGGAGTGTCGGGGAGGGACGATGGTACCTTCAGTTTCAGGATTACAGAAGTGTTGTTTCCTGAAACTTGACTCTGGAGGGCCAAGTCTTCCGCGAACCCTGAGACTGAATTTGTGAATCCCCGTACACTCCATTCATTGGCCAGAGTAGCAGTTGCATTTGCCAAGCCCCTAACCCTAACTTGCTCAGAAGTAGAATTGGGTCTGAGCCATGTAGATCCACCATAGGAAAGTTCCCACGAATAGTCGCCAGGAACTAGGGCGGAATCAGTAGTGAAGCTTACCTCGAGCCTTCCCGAATTTGTTTCTGACTGGTTCCAAACCTCTATTCCATCGAAGTTGAGCGAGTAGTTGCCATCGAAGGTTGCGAAGGATGTCCCGGTGTGGTCGCTAAGGAAGACGTCGACTTCGTAAGGGCGCCCCCTAATTGCTGGATCTAGAGAGTAGTTGAAAACGACATAGCTTCTGATTCCAAAGGTGTCAATAAATTGCTCTTGATCGTCGGCATTTAGGTCGTCGGAGTCGAATTTCAGTCTCACGTCAATCGGACCTGCCACTATTGGAACCTGTGATGATTCGAGGGACCAGGAGATGGAAAAGTTACCCGGTGAAGGAGTCCATGAAGAGGAGTTAAGGTACCAACTGGAGATCTCGATGAAGGGGCCAGAAGCCTCAGCGCGCCTCATTTCAAGGATCAGTGTCCCATTTAGAGAAGTGGGCGATGGGCCCCTACTGAGTACCGTTCCATTCAGGAAGATATTGCTGTCAATCTCAAGTATTGAGTTGTTGAGGCCCTGTGACTCCAGAGTTACTGTGAGGTTTGGTGACAGAGTGATGTTAAACTCCAAGGAAAGAGTCTCTGGCCTTGCATGGTATTGGGGTGGGGTCTGATTGTTGAGATCATTGAAATGCCATCCTAGGAATGAAATTGTGGCATTCATCGGGCCCAATGGTTCCAACTCGTCTATAGGCACTATGAACTCAAAGTAGCCCCCTCCTGAGACATTAGAAACTATAGAGACAAATCCGTCTACGGATGATGAGTAGTTCAGCAGGACCTGGAGATCATCCACCAAAGAGGGATCCAAATTAGGGGAGCTGGCCCAAGACAATTCTCCGGTAAGTGTTGAGTTGACCCCTATGCCAAGCATGGGTGAGGAAAGTGGTAGGGGCTCGATTATTGAAATTGACACGTTGTCTGTTACGTTCAACTGCCAAGGCATTGTGATTCCTTGGTCCCCCACATATCCAGTCTCTGAAGTAAGAATTACCAATGACCCGAACCCGGGTTGGATTACTTCGCTAGGGAGGCCGGAGAGGTTGAACGAGCCATCGACCTCTGTGACTGCGCTAGCTACTAGGTGCTCTGGAAGAGCGGCGCTTCCGGGTACTTGCGCAGAGAGACCTGGATCTACAAGGTACATGGAAATCGGTATGTTTCCTGCAGCAGTCTGATTTTCCGAGAATTCCAATGTGCCATCAACCCAAATCTGTTCAGAAGAAGAAGTGTCTCTTTCAACCTGGGTCGGCCCCCAGGATGAGACTTCTACAGAAACTAGTGACATCTCTGGACATGCTTGGAATGGAATCCAGCCCAAATCAAGCTCGCCCTGGTTCTGATTAGTCTGGAGGTGTACCTCGGCCCACCTTGAGAAGTCCTTTCCGAATACCTCGATTCCCTCGCCATTCCATAACCCGCCCGAAAATCCTGTGACTTTCCTAGTGGGTATTCCTGCAATCCTAAGCATTGTAACGAAGACAGTGGTGAATTCGTCACAACTGCCCTCATGTGATGAGTTTAGAATCCAATGGCTGATGTCGCTATCATTTCCCAATCCGTCTGCCCTACCAGACCCCTCGTGATTCCTCAGGAAGGTAATGGTGTCATTTCCGTTGATCAGGAAGTCCTGTATTGCAGTAACTTTATCCCAAGCAGAGATAGCTCCAGAATCGTTCAGAATTTCTTGTGTAAGGATCTTTACGTAATCTCCGTTATCGTGGAAATGCTGTGGCAAATCCTTGCCATATTCAGAACCTGCGAAAGCAGTGGTATTCTCCCTAATTTCCGTTGAGAAGATTACTTCGGGGGCATTTACGTACAATTCGCCCACTATAGCGCTATCAACCAGTACGTCTCTAGTGAAATTGGAAAAATTTAGTCCGGCAGAGATATCTGACCAAGTGGTGTAGTTGACTGTATTGTATGGCTGAATTAGCTCCTGACCTGGGAAAATATAACCGGCTTCTTCAAAAATAATCTCCCAAGATAGGGGGGATGAGTGATTCCAGAAAGAAGGATCAGCAACTCCCTGTTCAGTAGAGAAGTCCGACAACATAGGAGTATTCCCAATTAAACTAGAGTTCACCCCCCAAGATACCCCTGTGTAGTAGTCATATGTGTGCCACCTCCAGTAGTGGGTTATTCCGGGGTCCATTCCCTGCGATGTGTTTGATGCGGTGAAAATAAGTGAGTTTTCGAGTATGTCGTCATCCGGATCAAAAGGATCGCCCGGAGAACCCAGACAATCCAAATCCCAGAATTCGGGAGTGCATTCTTCTCCGTCTGGGACTCCTCCGCCATCAGAATCGGGGTCCCTCCAGTCGGTTCCCAACAACTCCTCGATTGAATCTGGAATACCGTCTCCATCGGTGTCTAGTGGATTGATATCATCATCTGGATTGTCTTGGGGGTTTGTTCCATCTATGTACTCCTGGCCATCATCCACACCCCCATTGTCTGTATCAGCGACATTCCAGAGTGTGAACCATACATCGGTGGTGAAGTTTCCTCCAATGCCGATTTCCCCCAAGCCGAAAATAATGTCGCATCCAGTTGTATTCTCGTAGTAGTTATTCAGACCGTCTTCATCCGTGTCCAAGATATTGTGGCATGGTTCCCTAGGATCCGTAAGGTTGAGGATTTCTGAGAGGTCGTCCACCCCGTCTCCGTCCGTGTCATATAGGGTTGGATCCGAGAGGTAGCCCCAAGCTGCGGTTAGCTCCTCCCAGTCTGCTAGGCCATCACCATCTGAATCCTCGTAATCATCATCACACCATGGGTCGTTCACAGCTCCAACTGTTGCATTCCAACACCAAGAGCCATTATTGAAAACAATAAAATCGGAGTTCTCTGGACGTGCGGGGTCTACATCCCTAAGAGAGTCAGATTGCAAGAATGAGTATCGAAATGGCGTTCTAGAGCCATTTTCTGAGACATAGTAGCCATGTGGGGGGTTCCCCCTCCAGTCCTCTGGATTTGGATTAATTCCTTCGGAAGAGTTCAGGGACAGAACTTGGGAAATTGGGTCCCAGTCTATGATCGAAAATTGGAGCTCAAATATCGAAGTGCAAGGGTCCGTGTTTCCAGGGAATCCCTCATTCCCATCATTGATTCCTCCTCCATCGGAGTCAGAAACGTTCCAAAGAGTGCAAGAGTTGTTTTCCTGATAGTTCTGAATTCCATCCGAGTCGAAATCTCCCTCATCGTTAATCCTTGTTGGATCGGTCTCCCCAGGGTCTATGATACCATTCCCATTAAGATCCTCTTCGCCATCGTCTAGGTGGTCTCCATCGGTATTGTTGCTTCTGGGATCTGAGCCTTGTGCGGGATCCCCATATGTTCCATTGTACTCTATGCCATCTTCGATCCCATCCGAGTCCGTATCAACTGAAGTGGGGTCGGTAAGAATTACCAAGCTTTCTAGAGAATCATTCAGGCCATCCCCATCCGTGTCATTGTTGAAAGGATCGGTTTGAGTAATGCCATCAACTTCGGCAGTGAAAATCTCGCATCCACCGGGACCTAGGCCCAATATTGGGTTGCATGGGGATTCTGTGGCTGTCATATTTATTGGGCCAGTTCTAAAGTACGGGGTAGGGGGGAATGTTGATCCGTTCCTTGTGCCCCAGGTTGGGTTGACGTACTCGTAGATATTGGCAAGTCCATCAGAGTCGGGGTCCCCATATGTTCCATCCTGATTGGAATTTGAAGTTGGGTCCAAACCATTTGCAGCTTCCCAACCATCTGGCATCCCATCGCCATCGGTGTCCCATCCGTTCGGATCTTCGTCCTCCATCCCATCACCGTCATCGTCATTTGAATTGCAATCGGCGTCTCCGTCGAAGTCATCATCGTTCAAGTCTACCATTCCGTCGTGATCATTGTCGAAAGTGTCAGCACAAATATTGCCGCGGGGGTCTTCATCGAACCCATCTGAACCAGAACCCTGTAGAACTTGCATTGCACTCTCCTCGTCCCAATCGGAAACTGGGACCGTGCCATTCCACCAGACTCCATTTTCAAGAACGTTAGTTGTGGCTGGATCGTCCCAAGCTACAGGGATCCCATAGCGATACTCGTTTAGGTTAGAAAGTCCGTCCATGTCCGGATCTCCGGAAGAGCCGTTTTCACCTGATGACGAAAGAGGGTCTAGTCCGTACTGCCATTCCCAACCATCTGGCAGACCGTCGTTGTCAGAATCCCAGTCTTGGGGTTGGGTATTGATGAGGAACTCTATACCATAAGGTAGACCATCTGCATCTTGATCGGTGGTAGCGGATACTTCGAAAGCTCCAATCTGAATGCCCGCAGAACTGGACAAAACTAAGATCATTGAGAACAAGGCTGCCGACCTTTTCTTGGGATGATATGAGGTTGGCTCGCAAATGCCGATTTCTAATCTCATTGCTACATTCCCAATCCCATGGTGATATCCACGGGTCTTAAGAAGAATGGAGCGAAGTTCGGACATTGGTGGACTCAGACTAGTTCTACATCATCATCGTCATAGTTCTCTGTGGAGGTAACTTCCTCCTGAGCCACTACTGGAGCGGGGATTTCTTCAAATTGATCTGAGCTAGCAGATTCTTCTACGGATAGTGATTCTATAAGTTGCATTTGTTTGGCCCATCTGCCCCTGTTAATCCTGCTCTGGATGCCTGCAAAAAGCATCAGGACGCTAACTGCAGCTAGAACCAAAGATATTGGCCTAGGATGAGTAATCTCGTTCATTATTATCTTTGAGAAAGATCCTATCTCAACTACTGCATTCAGAGTAAAATAGGCGGTCGATCTCTGAGAGAAGCTCTGCTCCGTGTCGAGGGGTGTGGCAGTGATGGTAATTGGAACATTATCACCGTTGTTTGCAGAATCTGAGACTGAAATCTCGACGGTGAAGGCCTCTTCGTCAAAGGCTTCTACTACTATCAGAGGAGAGCCCGAGAGCCCTCCAATCCCAACTTCCCAACCACTAGCATCGACATCGGCCTCAAGCAAGACCGTAATCGGACTATTCCCATCGTTCTTCACCTTCATTTGGATGGAGTAATCGTTTCCCGGGGATAGCTTGGCATTCTGCGACACCTGGAGAATCTCAATAGTTGGCTCGTCTGCTTCGATCTCGAAGGTCATTGGAAGGTCGAAGTATCTGGGCTCATCTTCTTCGGAATCCTCAATGATCCTAAGGAATATCGTATGATTCCCCACCTCAACCTGATCTGTCATTGTTACTGCTATCTGGACCTCAGTGAAATCTCCGGGCCCTAGGGAAATCCTGGGAACTGTTTCCCCATCCGCATTAGTAATCTCATACTTCCACTGACCGTATGTAGGGTCCCTTTCTGTATTCTCATCGAGAGCTGCTGGGTTCTGCAGAATCCACCACGATGCTGAGTCCAACTCTGTTTGACTGTTAGTTATTCTAGCTCTGAACTCCAAGTAAGGGCTTTCGGAATCGGGGCCATCCCAACAACGTGAGACCTTCATGTGCCCTAGTGGGGTTCCATCACAGTCTTGGGAAATTTCTCCCCTAATCCCATATGTCCTTTGAACGGTGAATGAAACGATTGTGCTTACGTTGGCTTTATTTCCGCTAATAACCTCAATCTCTATCTCTCCAATATCCTCGTCATCCCTGTCGAGGCTAGGCTTAACCCCGAGAATAAGGACCAATGTGTTGTGCCTAGCCATTAGAGACGTATGGAACGTCCCATCCCCCTCGTCCTCAAGTATGCGTTGACCGGATAAGTTGTCATGAAGCTGAAAAATTGATTTTGATCTCTTCAGTATGTCTATTCTGAAATAGTCGGAGTCGAAACCTGTGTTGAAAATCTCTAGTATGAATGGGTTAAACTCACCATATTCGGCGAATCTTGGAATAGATGAGTCGAAGAAATCACCCCTAGAAGAATTCGCAATGGGCACCTTGTGATCATCCGACCAAACAGAAACCACTGGTGGCTGGTAGACGTCCATCTTCTCGACATTCAAGGTAAGTGTGTCTTGGTGAACGACGGAGATTACGCCCTCGACGTCTGCTTCCCCGATGGCCCGGATCTCAATCTTTCTTGGCATACCAGTAAGATCTTCGGGGGCGTAAAGTGAAACCACAGGGTTCAGACGAGTACCCCCGGAGCTCATCTCGTAACCTCCTGGAGAGTCGAACTCCACTAGCCATGAGCTGCCAAGATCGGTAAGCACCTCCAGTTCGACATTCATGGACTTTGTAGAGTCCCCCCTGTGAACAAGAATCAGGGGGATGGAGGTGACCTTTCCTGGAGCGAAGTACTCGACCCCCCTGTCCCAATAGTGCTTTAGTGAGACGCCAAATTGGTGCATCTCTATTGGTTCATGCTCAATCTCGATGATGTTCCCCCCTATGTCAAGGATCTTCATTATCGCAGTATATTCCCCTGGAGGGAGTCCGCTGTCGTAAGTATGGAAGTACTTGCCAAATATACCAGTACTGGAGTCCTCAATTTCCTCAGAATCCCCCGAAATCCTCTCATCTATCTCGTAGCTCCCATCCGGCCCCCTGAGGAGGATGTCCACTCTGGAAATATCTGCTCTCCCAAAGGCACTAATGGCGTCGATGGAGAATTGCATCTCCCGGTCCTCATCTATATCATGTGGGTACCAATCTAGTTCTGGACCCTCTGCGATATTTGCCCCTTCTCTTTGGACTACCAAGATGCTGTTCATGAGGGCATTACCTTGGGCTTCCAATTTCGAAAACTTGTTCGGTTCATTGTCTATCCTGTTGAAGGCGACATCAGCTGAACAGTCGGATCCTCCGAAGGGGCTCCCGCTGCTGTCGCAGCCGGACATGCTTGCTCTAACCTTGACAATCAGTCTGTCGTTCTTCTTTATCTCGAAGGATTCAGAATTTCCAATTCCAACCTCTATGACTTCGTGATCAAAGTCACAGCTGCTTCCGAATGAAGATTCGCAAACAGACCCTCTGTAAGTGGTGCTGCCGAGAAAGTCTGATGAAGTTGTAATCGAAACCGTCCAATCCACATTTGAGTTCTGTGCCCCCTCTGCTTTGAGGAAAAGATCCACTGGAACATAGTAAGAATCATTGTCGAAGAATTTCCTCCCGAAAAGCTCCATAGACGAAAGCAATGATACCGACATGAACTGAGCATCTTCATCCAATGCGCTGACAGATAACTGATCATCATCTGCAGCGGGGGCTTTGGTTGAGATCAAGCCATCCATCCCGGATGTCTGATTTGCCCCGGGATCGATGAAATAGAGCTTGTACTGGTTGGCATCCGGATCACTATCGGAAGAGAAGAAAGGCTGAGGGTCCTCGAGTTCAGAGGCCCTGTAAGTGGCCCCATATGGCGATAGAAGCAAGATGGCCAGAGAAAATGACACGAGGGCAGCATGGTGCCTGGTTGCGCTGGGTCTGCTATTTCGCACGAGTGTGCGCCGCATTCCGGATGTTAAAGAGTTCGGGAGGTTGGAGCCTTTCATGCATCGGTTATGGCACGCTTGCCTCCGCTCGGTTGAAATCGAAAGTCAGTGCCCGACTACCTGCAGGGGTACCCGAGCTGGTCAAAGGGGCCGGACTTAAGCTCCGGTGCATAGTGCTTCATGGGTTCGAATCCCATCCCCTGCACCAATCATGTCCTGAGTCTTGTAATGCAACAGCCAAGATCACCACTAATGTCGGAAATCCCTACTTTGGAGATTTTTACTGAGGCAGCCACTATTTCCCTAATTTCAAAAATCCTGTCCAAAATCTCATTTGCGAGATTTTCCAAGAGGTCGAATCTCCGAATTTCAATTACATTTCCAACTATTTCGCTGAGAAGCTCATAGTTTACCACATCTGCAATTCCTATTGCTTCATTTGGCTTTCCTGAAATATGAGCGGCATAGACATCGAATTTGACTGGTTGTTTTGCCCCAAATTCGTAATCATTAATTCCAACTTCAATTTCTCTCAAAGAATTCTCCAGAAATACCACAGAGGCTTCTCCTCTAGTTTCCCTAATCAAATCCAAAAGTGCATCTTGTAAGTCGGCCATTAGCTCACTCCGTCTCAAACAGGACGTCTCTTCTCCTCCCTAGGAACCTCTCACCAGAATCTACGAAAAGAACCTGGCCCGTTACTGCTCTGGAGTGCATTAAGTAAGAGACTGCGTCTGCGATATCCTTTGGTCCCGGACCGAAGCCTAGGGGAGATTGGTTCTGAGCCCTAGAGAATCCTTCTTCGGATTGATCGGGGCTGGGCAGAGTGTGTCCCGGGGCTACAGAATTAACACGAATTGAGGGAGCCAATGCTCTTGCAAGGGATTCGGTCATCCCCAACATTGCGAACCTGGATGCGGTATATGACAGGTAATCTGGGTTAGGAGATGCTATTTTCTGATCTAGAATATTGACTACTGATCCTGATGACAGTCGGGGAGTCTGGAGTGATAGGTGCTTGATCAGCATTATCTGAGCTCTGGCGTTAACTGACATATGCAAGTCCCATTTTTCCTCGTCAACTGACTTAATATCGTCGAAAGAGAACAAAGATGCGTTATTTACAAGATCGGTGATTGGTCCAATTTGCTGGTTGCATTCCTCAAAAAGTTTCGAAGGGCCCCCCGGTTGGGAGAGGTCACATTGGAAGGAAGCTGCTCTAACTCCCATGGAATTAATTTCCTCAACTAGAGTCAATGATTCTGAATCTGAATCGCGATGATGAACGGCCACATTTAACCCATCATTAGCTAGCCTTAGGCAGATCTCCATCCCTATTCTCTTGGCCCCACCAGTTACTAGGGCCGTTCTGTCCATGGTTACCCGGCAAGGGACTAACATTTTACCGATTTGTCAGGCGACTCATCCTTAATCAACAAGAAAACGGTTAATGACGGGCCTGCATCCGACAATTCTGATGGAGAGGCGGCTGCCGACCATAGACTCACTAGAGATGGTTCCCGGAGGATGTAGTGGTACTCGGAAAATGAGCCCTCAAGAAAAGAGGAAAGCCAGAAGGAAAAGGCTCCCAGATTGGTTCAAGACGTCCTTACCGACTGGGGAGACCCAAGAAAGATACAATGGCACAAAATACAACGTTCACAAGCACGGACTGAATACGGTTTGTGAGGAAGCAAGGTGCCCTAATGTTCACGATTGCTGGGGCAGGGGAACGGCTACATTCATGGTAGCTGGAGAAGTATGCACCAGAGGATGTCGTTTCTGTGCAGTGGGAACCCTCAAGAATCCCCCAGAACTGAACAGTGATGAGCCCCGGGAGCTTGCGGAAGCGATATCAAAGATGGGGCTAAGTTATGCCGTAATTACTGTAGTCAACAGAGACGACCTTGATGATGGAGGTGCAATGCACTACAGAAGATGCGTGTCAGAGGTTGCGAATCATAACCCGGGCGTAGGGGTTGAGCTGTTGTGCTCTGACTTGGATGGAAACCTTGGTGCATTGGAGCTTCTCTTGGAAGGCCTTCCTCTGAGGGTTTTCGCGCACAACGTAGAGTGCGTCCCCAGATTGGATAGTGTTGTCAGGGACCCTAGGGCCTCTTTTCAGCAGTCTTTGGAGATTCTCGCTTCTGCTAAGTGCATGCGCCCCGACCTACTAACAAAGACTAGCATAATGGTTGGCCTGGGGGAAACTGATGACGAAGTTTTCGAGGCGATGCATCTAGTCAGGGAAGCAGGAGTGGACATGATCACACTCGGACAGTACCTCCAGCCTAGCTACAAACACCTAGCTGTTGACAGGTTCCCTGAACCAGAGAGGTTTGCTGATTGGGACAGAATGGCCAGAGATCTTGGTTTTAGGGCAGTTGCTAGTGGTCCCTTGGTTAGATCCAGCTATCGAGCAGGATTACTCTGGGAGGAAGCAATGGGGGGTGAACCGGTGGTTACCAGGGACTCATCTGGCTCTGCCGTAAGTCATCTAGAGTTCGCGGATAGAAAGGTGGCGGCTAGAGGCCAAACGTCATGAGGAGGATAGAGGTGTAGATATTATGGGATCAAAGGAAGAGAGTGGGAAAATTAGCGTTCCCGACGCTCCATTCAGGCCTGGAGACGAAGTAGACTTCGGGAGCTGGCCTTGGAAACCTGGAGACCACCCCATGCCAGATCCTATTTCTACGAACTATGAGGAAACGGAAGATTTGGCCAAAGGACTGGTGAGGGTGCTTGATGACAATGGTGACGCAATTGGAGAGTGGGACCCAAAACTAACTCCTGATGAGTTGAGAATGGGTCTCGAGCATATGGTCAGACTGAGGATCTTCGACGACAGAATGATGAAAATGCAGAGAACTGGTTTACTATCATTCTACATGAGATCATTCGGAGAGGAGGCCGTCGCAATTGCACAGACAATGGCGCTAAATGAGAATGATTGGATCTTTCCGACATACAGGCAACCGGGGGCCCAATTTGTCAGAGGGAGGGACATGGTAAGCATGATTTGCCACTGTATTGGGAATGAGGAGGACAACATCAAAGGAAGGCAGATGCCGGTTCACTACTCATATAGAGATGGTCGATTCATCTCGGTTTCGAGTCCAGTGGGAACTCAATTCAGCCAAGCAGTGGGAGTATCACTGGCTTCAAGTTACAAGGGGCTAGACGAAGTAACTATTACATGGATTGGCGATGGCGCTAGTGCAGAAGGAGACTATCACTACGCGCTTAACTTTGCTAGCGTATTTTGCGCCCCGGTCATTCTTAACGTGGTAAACAACCAGTGGGCGATTTCCACCCACGCAAACTTCGCTTCGGGTATGGGCAATTTCTCAACTAGGGGACTCCCATACGGACTTGCCTCGATTAGAGTTGATGGAAATGACTTCTTAGCCCTATATTCAGTAACTAAATGGGCCAGAGAAAGGGCCGCATCTGGATCCGGAGCAACCCATATCGAGGTACTGACCTACA
Source organism: Methanobacteriota archaeon (assembly GCA_002716085.1). Taxonomy (GTDB): domain Archaea; phylum Thermoplasmatota; class Poseidoniia; order Poseidoniales; family Thalassarchaeaceae; genus UBA36. Next base: position 81,989 of record PAYZ01000017.1, read on the forward strand.
GAGCTGGGGCACATAGCAGTAGTGACGACCCTAGTAGATACAGGCCGGGAGATGAGCACACAAAATGGCCGGGAGGGGACCCAATCTATCGACTCCGGGATCACCTTGTAAAAATCGGGGAGTGGACCGAAGAGAAGCAAACAGAACTGGAAGAAAGGATTGATTCCGAAGTAGTTGAGGCCTACAAAGAAGCTGTGAAGTATGGGGATCTGGCAAATGGCCCCTATCCTTCTGCTGAAACAATTTTTACAGAGGTTTACGAAGAAGTGCCTTGGCACCTCAAGGAGCAGCGTGATGAGTTAATGGGTGAGTGAAAATGCCGAATATGAATATGATTCAGTCTCTAAACAGTGCCTTGGATAATATGCTTGAGAGGGATCGCGACGTAGTAATTTTCGGGGAAGATGTGGGATACTTCGGAGGGGTTTTCAGAACCACTGACGGTTTGCAAGAGAAGCATGGGGATCACCGTGTTTTCGATTCACCCCTTTCTGAAGGAGGGATTGCTGCTACAGCCTTTGGCATGGGGCTAAACGGACTTCGACCGGTTGTTGAGATACAATTTGCAGACTATATCTTCCCGGCATATGACCAGATTGTGAACGAGATGGCCAAGGTTAGGCATAGGTCAGGTGGGGAATTCTGGTCTCCAGTCACCCTTAGGACCCCTGCAGGTGGTGGGATAAGGGGCGGACATCACCATTCTCAATCCCCAGAGTCTCAATTCACCCATACTCCCGGACTTAAAGTGGTATATTGTTCGACCCCGTATAACGCAAAGGGACTCCTAATTAGCTCAATTGAGTGTAACGACCCTGTGGTTTTCTTCGAACCCAAGAGGTGTTACAGGGGACCATTCTACGGAGACCCTCACAAGGTCCCCACTTGGGCAGAACATCCCGAGGCAGAGGTTCCAGAGGGGCATTTTGTTGTGCCATTGGGAGAGGCGAGATTGGCTGTAGAGGGTAATGAATGCACAGTAATTTCCTGGGGTGCAATGGTTCACGTCTGTGAACAGGCCATCAGGGATTGCGGAGTATCATGCGACCTAATCGACCTTCAAACCCTAGTCCCTTGGGATCGGGAGGCAATAGTTAGATCGGTATCCAAGACAGGTAGATGCGTAATTGTTCACGAGGCTCCCAAGACAAGCGGTTTCGGAGCAGAGATGGCTGCATCAATACAAGAGAGGTGCTTCTATAACCTAGAGGCCCCCATAGAAAGGGTCACTGGGTGGGACACGCCATTCCCCCATACTACTGAATGGGATTACATGCCCGGACCATCTAGGATCGTCGCGGCGATCATGAGGACACAGGAGGAATAAAATGGGAAATTTCGTTTTCAAACTACCAGATATTGGCGAAGGTGTTGTTGAGGGTGAAGTAGTGCAGTGGCACGTTTCTGTTGGTGACTCTGTATCAGAGGACGATCCAATAGTTGACGTCATGACGGACAAAGCGACAGTGACTATTCCATCCCCAGTCAGCGGAGTTGTGAGCTCACTCAGCGGAGGCGTGGGGGAAATGGTTGCCGTCGGTTCGGCTCTCCTGGAAATTAACTCTGATGGGGCTCCATCGGATTCTCCAGAAGTGATTCAAGAAAGCGATGACTCTCCCGAGATTCCTCCCGAAGATGATTCTGAAGTAGAACAAAATGAGCCTGCCGATGTTCCGGATATTCCGGAAAAGAAGCCAGTGACTACTTCTCCTTCACAAGTTCCAAAGAAAAAAGTAGGGGGCGGCATTCTAGCAAGTCCCGCGGTTAGGAAAAGGGCCAGGGAAAGCGAAGTAGATTTGTCTATTGTAAGCGGTTCCGGCCCGGCTGGGAGGATCAGGCACGCCGACTTGGATGCATTCATTGCAGCAGGGGGAGCAGTTTCGGGAGCTGCCCCCACTTCTTATTCCAAAAAGAGGACCGAGGTAACCGCAGTCAAAGTTATTGGAATGAGAAGGAAGATCTCGGAACAAATGACACTGAGCAAGAGCAAGATACCTCACTTCTCATATTTCGAAGAAGTGGACATAACCGAGCTGGAGTCCCTCAGACAGATATTGAATTCTTCAAAGGATGAGTCTCAACCAAAACTGACATACTTGCCATTTATCATGCTAGCACTGTCAAAAATCATGCCTGATCACCCAGAGTGCAATGGCCATTTCGATGATGAAGAGGCAGTGGTAAACAGATACTCGGCGGTAAACTTGGGAATCGCGACCCAGACCGAAAGAGGACTGATGGTCCCAGTTGTCAAGCACGTTGAAGCGATGGACATTTGGAAAACCGCTTCAGAAATGCAGAGAGTCACTGGAGCAGCAAGGGACGGGAGCGCTAGCCTAGATGAGCTGACGGGGTCTACTTTCACGATTACTAGCCTTGGTAGGGAAGGTGGGCTTGGGGCAACACCCATAATCAATCATCCCGAGGTTTCCATCCTTGGGATCCACAAGGCTCGAGAGATGCCAGTAGTAAGGGAAGGGCAGATTGTAGTTCGTAGAATGATGAACATATCTAGTGCTTTCGACCATAGAGTGGTAGATGGTGCCGATGGTGCATCTCTGATTCAGCACCTCAGAAGGATGCTAGAGAATCCTGCGCTCATTTTCATGTGAGGGAAACTATGGCTGAATCACGAAGGTGTCAAGTGCTAATCGTTGGGGCCGGCCCGGGTGGCTATGTTGCTGGGATTAGGTCTGCGCAGTTGGGCTTGAACACGATTGTTGTTGAAGGGGACAAGGCGGGGGGGACGTGTCTGATTAGAGGTTGTATCCCGAGCAAGGCCATCATTCATGCTGCAGAGAGGTTTGATTCGCTACGTCAGCATTCTTCAGAGGGAGGTCACATGGGGCTCTCGGTAAGTGGCGAGCCTCGCGTCGACATGGCAGAGCTGATTTCGTGGAAAGATGGCATTGTTGACAGGTTGAACAAGGGAGTAGAAGGTCTTCTGAAAGCTGCTGGTGCTGAATTGGTAAATGGATGGGCTAGATTCGATGGGCCCAAGAGTTGCATTGTGGAGACAGAAAATGGGGAGATCCAAATCGAGGCTGAGAACGTGGTCATTGCAACTGGTTCCAGCCATATAGATCTCCCATTCATGCCTTGCGATGAGGAGTTTGTCCTGTCCTCCACGGGTGCTCTTGAACTGGACAAACTTCCCAAAAGCGTTGCAATTGTGGGAGGGGGTTACATTGGGCTAGAATTGGGTTGCGCACTAGCCAAGCTAGGCTCAGAAGTGACAGTGATTGAGGGGATGAGTAGCATCCTAGCCATTATGGACAGGGAAATCAGGAGGCCACTGGAGTTGTGGTTAAAGAAGCATGGGGTTGCTGTCCATACCGAATCCCTTGCCAGAGGAACTGAAATCAAGGGTTCTGGGGCTTCAAGGAAAGTGGAGCTTACTTTCGAGAAGAATGGATCAGAGGAGAAGGTGAAGGTGGACAAGGTGCTTGTCACAGTTGGAAGGAGCCCCAATACAAGGGGTTGGGGGATCGAAAATACGGGCATCAGGATGGATCCCTCGGGAAGATTCATCAGGACTGATAGGCAATGCAGAACATCTGTTCCCGGAGTTTATGCCATTGGGGATGTATCGGGAGAGCCAATGCTTGCACACAAGGCTAGTGCCCAGGGGGAGATGGTTGCAGAGATTATATCTGGCCTAAGTCGGGAGTTTGACAAAGTTGCAATTCCGGCGATAGTTTTCACCGAGCCCGAGATTGTTTCCGTAGGATTGACTCCTGAAGAAGCAAAAGAAAGAGGGGAAGAAATCGTTGTAGGAAAGTTTCCTCTGGCGGCAAATGGCAGAGCATTGAGTATAGAGGCGGAGAAGACTGGTGGGTTCATCCGAGTAACTGCTCGTGAGTCTGATAACGTAATCCTAGGTGTGCAAGCGGTGGGCAGCCATGTTGCTGAAATGCATGCAGAATTCGTTCTTGCGCTTGAAATGGGTGCATTACTAGAGGACATTGCAGGAACAGTGCATGCACATCCAACTATGGCAGAGTCTTTTCACGAGGCAGTGCTCAAGACCCTAGGGCACGCAATACACATTAGCTGAGGGTTACAATGGAGAATGTTGCAATCAAAAGTTGCGGAATCGTGGAATATGGGCAGATGTCGGAGAAAATGAGGGTTCTTCAGAGAGAAAGGATAGAAGGAAAGATTGGCGACACCCTGATTTTTGTTGAGCACCCGGAAATTGTCACAATTGGCCCCAAAGCTATCAGGGAAGATATCCAAGTAGAAGGCTATCCAACTTCAATTACTGACAGGGGGGGAGGAATAACTTGGCATGGTCCGGGACAGATTGTCGTTTACCCGATAATTAAGTGGAGAACGGAAGAGCAGAGCGTAAGGGGCATAATTGGGAAGTTGGAAGATTGGGCAATAGCTGCAATGAGCGGATGTGGGATTGATGCCTACAAAGACCCAGTGATGCAAGGAGCTTGGGTTGATGGATTCAAGGTATGCTCAATAGGGCTATCTTTCCTCCATTGGGTCAGCCGACACGGAATGTCGATCAACATAGATACTCCAGAGAATCGAGTTGAGGATCTAGAGGGATGCGGGATTGGCAGGGGTTCCCACACAAGTCTTGCCAGACTGGGTTACCATACTGACCCTTCGGGGAATAAGATCGATTCAAAAATGATTCAGGATGGGCTGATAGAAACATGCGAGGAAATCCTCGGAAGGAAGCCGACTGAATCTTCAGAGCAGACTCGGGAGATTGCAGCATGATTAGGCCAGAGAGGAGCAAATTAGCATCGAATTGGTCTCTTGATCCTGGAATTACTTTCCTCAATCATGGATCCTTCGGAGCTACTCCGATTCAGATCATGGAAGAGCAAAGCAAACTACGGATTCAATTGGAGAGGGACCCGGTCAGATTCTTCGAGAGGGAATTCATGCCCCTGATGATGGAGTCAATAGGGGTAGCATCCCGATTCCTAAACGCGGATCCGGAAGGAATGGCCTTCGTCAAGAATGCTACAGAGGGAGTCAATACAGTAATGAGGAGCCTAGAGCTGAATGAAGGGGACGAAGTAATTGTTCCCAACCATAGCTATCAGGCTTGTTGGAATGCTGTGGACTTCGCGACAAAGAGATCTGGGGCAAAAACGGTGGTTGTTGATTTGCCCTTCAGAGTTTCCAATGAAGAAGAAATAGTCAACATAATTTTGGGGGCTGTAACTGAAAAGACCGTCCTAGCCTTGATTGACACAGTGACAAGTCCAACTGGGCTAAGGATGCCGTTCGAGGAACTTGTTTCCAAGCTTCAATCCGAGGGAGTTGATGTTCTTCTCGATGCAGCGCACGGGCCGGGAATTGTTCCTCTTGACCTGAAAAAAATTGATGCAGCATACTGTACTGGGAACTTCCACAAATGGATTTGCTCCCCCAAGGGTTCAGCCTTCCTCCATATACGTTCAGATCGAAAGGATAGAATCCGTCCACTGAGCATTGGGCATGGTGCGACGTTTGAGGGAAGCGAACAGGAGCGGTTCGAATATGAGTTTGGGTGGCCAGGAACTCAGGACCCAACCCCCTGGTTATGCATCCCCAAATCAATGGAATTCCTATCTTCTCTGGTAGATGGGGGATGGCCTTCAATTATCGAAAAGAACAAGAATCTCGCAATAGAAGGAAGGAAAGTAATCTGTGAAGCCCTAGGAACCGACCCTCCAGTTCCCGAATCCATGGTTTCTTCTATGGCTGCAGTCGAGATGCCAGGAAACGGCGAGGTTGGTGCGATGAGTCTCGAAGGAGATCCTTTTCACAACTTACTACTAGACAGATATGGAATTCAAGTTCCCGTTTTTCCGTGGAAGCATCATGGGAAGAGGTATATCAGAATTTCAGCTCAACTTTACAATGATATTGGGGAGTACGAATTTCTTGCTGAAGTCCTCAAGGAAAGACTGTAACCAGATGCAACCATTCAAGGGGAAGGTACTGGAGGACTAATCATGCCTGAAGCCGTAGTTGCGCTCACCGGGGCTTCTGGGGCGAAGTACTGCGTCAGGCTATTGGACGCTCTAGTCGATCATGGGTGGTCTGTGAACCTCATTGTGACTAGTTCAGGTGCAATAAATCTGGATCTGGAATGTGGCATTACCCCGGAAGAGCTTGCTTCAAGGGAAGGAGTCACATTGGAAGACAACAGAAATCTAGCTGCTAGGTCGGCTTCTGGGTCGGCTAGGTTTGATGCATATGTGGTTTGCCCGGCAAGTGGTACAACGATTGGCAAGATTGCCTCAGGAATTAGCGACAACCTAGCAACAAGGGGGGCCCTAGTTGCAATTAAAGAGAGGAGGAAACTAATCTTAGTTCCTAGAGAAGCCCCCTTCTCCACCCCACATCTGAAAGCTATGGCGAATCTTTCCGAATGGGGAGTAGTGATTCTCCCCGCAAGCCCTGGATTCTACCATCAGCCAGAAACAATTGATGATTTGATTGACTTCGTGGTAGCAAGAATCCTAGATCAGCTAGAAATTGACCATTCACTTGGAAAGAGGTGGACTGGCGAAGAAGTGGGGTAGCAATATTGACTTTCTAACTGGGCCGATTTGGAATGGGTTCAATAGGGGCCGAAAGAGCTGACTCTCTGATAGCATGACCCAATGGTCTTCCAGGAAGGTAGATGAGCTAAGAAATGAGCTAAAGTCTAGGGGACTTCCAGTTAGTGGGAAGAAATCTGACCTAATATCTAGGCTGGAGGCTGCGAGTGATTCTGATTATGGCCACGAGGATGTCGTTGAGGGAGAGGTCTTTTCCAAAATCTCAAGAGTCTCGAAGATAGAATTTTCATCCCTAATTGAAGGCATCAGAGGCATCCCAACAACAGTGCTTGCAGTATCTGCGATCGTCCTGATAGGTGGCACTGGAGGAGGCATACTCTTCGGTGATGATCTGGTAAATTGGATGCGAGGTAGTACAGATTATGAGCTAATAGACTTCGATTCCAACCAAACTAGGGCCTATGCTGAGGGATTAGTCAACCTTGGGCACCCCGAATGGGAAGGAAGACTTTCAGGAGCGGTGGAAGAAGAGAACGCGGCCCAATCGATAAAAACCAATTTCTCTAATAGTGGTTTGCCATCCACACTAGAGGAGTTCGAGATCCCCATCTACTACATGGGGACTGAATTCGATCTAACAATTTGCCAACCCGGAGCAGTAGGGGGGCTATTTGGAGGACCAACTCCATGCTCAATTGCTGATTTAAACAGAGATGAAACGGAGTTTATTCACAGGGAAGACTATGTTGTTCAGGGATATAGCGGGAGTGTAAACATCCCAGCCAGCAGCAACGCCCAAGTTGTAGACCTTGGAATGGGGAATGAAACCGAAGATTGGGGGTCTGCAGCTAATGGGATTGGCTTGGTTTGGCTCCTAGATGGAGAAAATGGAGGCCCTGGTACTGAGAGCAATACCATTCTAATGAAGAGAGCGCAAGAGAACAGTCTGAGAGGATTGATCACAATCAACTCTCGTCAGAATTGTGATGAATTGGTAGCAGACGATTGCGTCCCATATTCCAAATCTCTAGATATTACCCAATTCGATGAGAGGCCATATGATATTGGATTTATCATGGTATCTAGGAGCGTTGGGGAGGCCATAGTTGACCAAGTATTAGGCGGTGACGCGATGCTCCAGCTACAAGTCGATGTTGACAACCAAGATGACGGTTACATCCACGTCCCATGCGGCATCATAGAGGGGGAAAGTGAAGAGCTGATTGTCATAGGGGCTCATCATGACACAGTGTACAACGGCCAAGGGGCAGTTGACAATACAGCAGGTACGGCTACTGTACAAGAGATGGCCCGTCAATTCGGATTACTTCAATCGGAGTTGGGGAAACCCGAACTGACAATTTACTTCTGCACATGGGGGGGCGAGGAAGGGGGATTGTGGGGTTCTAAAGAGTGGGTGAAGAAGCATCGTGCAAGCCTGCAAGACAATCTAAGGCTCTATATCAATCTAGACATGAATCACGTTGATGCTGAGAGAAATTCGGGCCTAACCCTACAGGGGAATAGCCCAGCTGATGTCAAACACATAGAAGGAATCGTGGAAGAGTTTGTCAAGTCCCATCCCGAATTGGCTGACAAGTATGAGATTTCAGTTAGACAATTGGAATCGGCAGGTTTGTCTTACAATTCCGACCACGGGCCTTTCGTCTACGACCTATTCGAAGGTTCCGATGATGACGAAGAATATGGCATGACAATGATGTGTTATGGTTCTGGATCTTCTGAATACCACACTTACCTGGACAATATGGACAGGTTCAACGAAGAGAGCCTAGCTGTATCTGGAATTATCTACGGCTCTCTTGTTCGTCATCTAGCTTGGAACTAAGCAGAACAGAAAGAAAGAACTTCGTCGTAATCTGGCTCTATACCTGGATTTTCAGCGACCCATCGATACTGGACCATTCCCTCGCTATCGATTATGATGACTGCACGATTTGCGCTGACATAACCATCGAGACCACCAAGCCCGGAAAATTTAGCATCGTATGATTTGACTACATCCCTATCTAGGTCTGAAAGTAATTCGAATTCTAAATTGTACCTTCTCGCGAATTCTGCATTAGCCCATGGGGAGTCTACGCTGATTCCCAATACAATCGCGTTGCATTCGTTGAACTTGGCAAGGTTTTCCTGAAATGTGCACATCTCTTTGTCGCAAACACCAGTAAATGCTCCGGGATAGAATGCTAAAATCACAGTCTTTCCTTTGTAGTCAGATAGCGTTACTGCTTCTTTTGAAGTGTTCTTCAATGTAAAATCGGGGGCCTTGTCGCCTACTTTTACCATGAATGTGGCGAGAGGTTGCATATTTTGAATATGCCTAGGTTCACATTCTCTCCGGAACGTCGATTCCCATCATACCCAACCCAAGTTCTAGCTCGCGAGCCGTAAGATCGCACAAGGCAAGTCTCCTATTGGTGATAATTTCGTCACCTCCCCCCAATATACTACAATTCTCGTAAAAGGAGGCAAAGGAGGATGCTACGGAATGCAGATGTTTGCAAAGCTTGTGGGGGCTGAAGGTGGAGACTGAGTCATCCAAGATCGAAGGAAATTTCACCAGTCTTCGAGAAAGTGACAGCTCTTCTTTGCTAAGGGTGCTTAGTTCGTTTTCCGGCAAAGAATCAGTTTTGCCCCTAAGCGATTCCCTTTCCCCTCCCCACTTTCTGAAGATACTGCATATTCTGGCGTATGCATATTGGAGGTATGGGGCAGTGTTTCCTTCAAAGGACAACATCCTCTCCCAATCGAATACGTAATCCTTAGTCCTCTCGGTTGAGAGGTCGGCGTACTTTACTGCACCGATCCCCACGGCTCTTGCCACGTCTTCTCTTTCTTTACCCACCAAATCTGGATTCTTTTCATCTATTTCCTGCTCGGCGCGCCTAATTGCTTCTTGCAGGAGATCGTGGAGCTTTATCACCTCGCCCTCCCTACTCTTCAGGACCTTTCCATCAGTATCCAAGACGGAGCCAAAGTTTACGTGTACTGCTTGGTGATTATCGCCCATGAGGCTGGCTTTCCTTGCTACTTGGAACACCATCTCGAAGTGCTGTTTTTGAGGAGTCCCGACCACATATAGGAACCCATCACAACTGAGTCTCTCAACTCTATCGATAATGCAGGCGAGATCGGAGGTGCTGTAGTTGTAGCCGCCATCAGCCTTCCTAATTATCATTGGTAGGGGTTCACCATCTCGATTAACCCACCCCCCAGGGAAAACGACATCAGCACCATCGCTCTCCTCGAGAATCCCCGAATCCCTGAGCCTTTCTATGACCTCTGGTAGCAGTTCTTGGTAGCTTGACTCGCCCATGATGTCATCGTCCGTAAGCATGACTCCAAGCATAGAGTAAACTTCGTTGAAATACCTCATCGACTCATCCACTAGAATTCGCCAAAGACGGAGTGTCTCTTCGTCCCCTCCCTGTAGCAAAACAACACGTCTCCTAGAACGGTTGGCAAATTCTTTGTCCGATACGAACTTCGACCTTGCCTGCTTGTAGAAGGAGTCTAGGTCCCCCACTCCCAATTCAGTTGCTGCGCGATCTTCTCCCAAATCCACGAGGTGCTCAATCAACATCCCGAATGGAGTGCCCCAGTCTCCAACATGGTTCTCCCGAATCACCTTGTGGCCCTTGAATTCCAGCATCCTAACTATCGTGTCGCCGATAACAGTGGATCGGAGATGGCCCACATGCATCTCCTTAGCTACGTTTGGTGCAGAGTAGTCTACTGCGAAGGTTTTCTCCTCATCAAGACCCACTCCCAACCGCGAATCTTGAAGTAGTTCTGAGATTCGTTTCCATATCCATTCCGGTTTGGCAATGATATTTACGAAGCCACTTGTCGAAGAAACAGTGGCGAACGGCTGCAAGTCCCCATCAACAAGTTCGGAAATCTGATTGGCAATTTCTTGGGGAGCCTTTCTTAAAATTCGGGCCATTGAGTGGCATGGCAGGGCCACATCTCCGTGATCCTCTACGGTAGCCTTTCCCATAAGGGGAAGCCATGTAGAGTCTGGAATATCTAGTGAATTCATGACCTTTGAGAATGCCGGTTTCAAATCATCAATAAGTTCCCTAATAGTAATCACCTCATGAAATTGGGTACCGCAACAGAGCAGCTATCCCTCCAAAGGCAGTGTTGAGAGTTGAACCCTCCTCGGTATCTAGAGAAATAATACGTACCTTTGCAGAGATGTGGCCAGCCAAGACTGTTAGTTCGTCAATTAAGTCAAACGAATTCTCAACATCTTCTGTTACCTTTTCTGATTCGCATTCTGGACAATTCGGCGGTGCCGAAAACTTGTCTTGCGTGGTTTTCCAGACATTCTTGCAGCCTTTGCAAAACCATTGTACTCTTCTCTTTGTTACTGCCTCGGATAACAAAAGTGTATCCACTGCTCCTTGGTCCAGTGCTGACCGAATCATCATCTCGCCATATGTTGCCTTGGGATTTGTCTGCATCACCTCCTGCAGGAAACGGTCTACTATCGCCCTTTCAACATCTAACTCTATCTGGTCCATTGTAGAGCCAGCGCGTTGAACCAATTCCCTCAATCCGCTCTCGTTGGAGTAACCAACATCGAAGAATGGCTCCGCAATTAGCTTCTTTATCTCGTGATGAAAATAGTCGTTCTTCACAACGAAGTCCTTTGTTGCCCCGGGACCTCCTATGATGACTCCCTTCAGGTCCTGGACCATCGGGAGCCAATAGTTGCATGCTCTCTCTGTTGCTTTCTTGAAGAAGTTGTGAGCCGCTTCCTCAATTAGGCGCTCAAACCTCTGTGCAGACTGCCCTCCCCTTCCGTGTTTGGAAGGAACCAGTGAAGTGATGTGTTCTTGAAAATGTAACCTTTTCCCGGAAGCCAGACCATAGGCGGCCTCGGACCTGTCAATTACGAATAGACCATATGAAGTGCGATCGATTAGCATCTCTTCTATTTGGCTGATTTCGAAAGTAGAGTCGCACCTATATCTGAATGATGAAAATGGCTCAGGCGGGTCATCAATTACTGTCGACGTAAATCTTGTCTTGTTGTTCCCTACAATAACGTGGCCGACGAATATTGCTATGCCTCCCTCGCCCGGAGTCTTGTATCTGTTTAGAGTGGAAATGGCGGATTCTAAAGCATCAGTAACGTGCTTCTTTGTTGATTTTGACTTTATATTTGCTGCCTGTCCCATTTCGTTTCCCAGTTGATGGCGGACATCGCTGATCATCTTCTCCGGGGGTATGACTACAGAAACTAGCTCAGTACCCATCCCTTTCATCTCAGAAAGTTCTTGCAGGGCCTTCTTTACCCTGAGCCTTCTCTGCTGTTGCTCGAGATCGTCGGACATGTGGCTCCTCCGTGAATTGGCGCCATGGGCGGCATTTCAACCCTTCAGCCCATTTGGAGCATACGAATTGAAAGGCAGGGTGCCGACCTAGGGACGATGGCGACGGTCGTAGTTGCTCTCGGAGGTAGCCTCCTGAGGCCTGAAGTTGACAATCGTCACGAATGGATCCAAGGAATGGTAGAGGTTGTAGCCTGTAGAGTCGAAGATGGAGACAAAATGGGGATTGTGGTCGGAGGGGGAGCCCCTGCTAGGGAGGGGATAGAATTGGCAAGGCCGATTATCAATGATTTGGGGAATTTGGACAGAATTGGTATTGCAGCAACTAGACTCAATGCCACAATTGTGAGGGAGTCACTCGAGGATTTGGGAGTCCGAGTTTCGAGAAATATTCCTGAGAGTGTAGAGAAGGCTGTTTCCGAGCTTAATGAGAATTCAGTAGTGGTCATGGGAGGGACTGAACCGGGGCAAACTACTGATGCAGTGGCGATAAAACTGGCAATTTTGAGTAGAGCCAGCAAGTGCATCATAGCAACGAACGTTGCTAAGGTTCACGAAGAAGATCCGAGAAAGAATCCTGAATCCGAGGCATTCGATTTCCTAACTCTCCAACAACTGCAAGAAATCGTGGGACCTCCCGAGCACTCGACTGCTGGAGACTCCCAAGTTGTAGATCCGATTGGTGTAAGCGAAGCTCTGAAGCATGGAATGCCATTGGACATATTGGATGGCAGGGATACTGGGAAGATCAAGTTGTCACTAGAGGGTTCAGAATTTGGAGGAACAGTGGTGAGGCGTGATGTCAAGTAGAAAGGAAACCATCCTAAAGGCGGCAAAAAGAACCGCTAAGCAGGCACATGCAGCTGCTTCTAGTAGAGGGAGCAGGAAGCTTGGAAGATTCAATGCAGAACCGCACCGGCACTGCGTGGTTTGCTGGAAGCCAATTCCTTTGGACAGCGACCCTGCAATTTGTGTTGATGAGGGTTGTGAGAAAATGCATTCTAGAAGAGAAAAGTCTAGGAAGAGGTTCTCGGTTTTGCTTTATCTCGGAGTAGCGATTTTCATAGGGATGCTTGTAATACAGCTTATGGCTGGTGTCTAGTTTGGTTTTCTTGGGAGATGTGATTGGGGGATGATGGTAAGGTTACTATCCATTTTGCCTGGCTTGATGGGAGTGATTTGTGCCATAATTGTGATTGTTAGCCTAATCGGCTACGAAACCGAGTGGTCAGAACCCAGTACACCAGTTGTTCCTTGTTCGGAAGACGAGGAAGTTGGGTGCAGAGTGGGGATGACTGGCGAGGATACTGATGTTCCCTCGGCATTCATGCTTTTGGATATTGAAATGGAAATAAAGTGGAGTGAGCCTGACAGAGGTTGGATAGGCGTAGTTGGGGCCGATGCGGCAAAAAATTGCCCTCCAGATTCCAACGGACTGACTGATTGTGAAGCCGAAGATATCGCTCAATTCCTCGTTGCTGGTGGACCTGATAAGTATGGATCCCTGTCTTGGAAGGTCGAACCTGGAGGATACAGATTCGTAGCAGGTGGGCATGATGGTTCTGGACTAGACTCCCAGGAGGTAGATGTTATTGTATCAGTTCACTTAAGCGACTTCGTCGAAATAATTCTTTCTGCGGCTACTGTTCTTCTTCTATTGGGGGCCGGGGAGATGGCTTTCCCGGTAAGAAATATTCTGAAGCGTTTTAGGGATGAATAGTTCCGCACACCAGTATCGTTGAATAACCACTATCGATTGGGCACCACGTGCAAGTTACCAAGTGCCCGAACTGTGGATCAGAGATTGAAGTTTCGGGGCTAACAGAATCCTATGGTGGTTACTCCTTCTACTGTGTTGTTTGCGGCAATACATGGCATGCTTGATACCCCTCCTACTGACATTAGATCCGCGATTCGGCTAGATTTCTTCTTCCCTTGGCCAATGTTCAGGCAGCGTAAGAGGATCTTCGATTTTATCCGCATCGATATTGTCAATTAGTGATTTTCTTAGTTCTTCCAATCCCAATCCTGTCAGAGAACTAATTGCATGGTCGTATTCATCGTTTGAGGGAGAGATGTCCGACTTGGACCCTACAACAAAAACCGTTCTTTCAGACATTAGTGCTGTGACTTCTGCGAGCAAACTCTCTTGCTCCGAAACAGGTGTGGTAGATTCATCTGAACTGTCAATTAGGAACAAAAGTACATCACCCAAATGTTCCAATGCAGCAATAGCTTGCATCTCAATCTGATTTCTTTCCGCCATCGGACGGTCCAGAAGCCCGGGAGTATCGACCATCTGGTAAACCCTTCTTCTATGGGTAAAGTGTCCCAAATGTAGTTGCTTTGTTGTAAACGGATAAGCAGCGACTTGGGGTTCACCACTTGAAAGTGCAGAAATAAGTGCAGATTTACCAACATTAGGGGAGCCAGCCACTACGATACACGGTTCCAGGGGGTCTATAGAAGGAAGTTTCCGGAGGATGTCTCTAGCCTCACCTAGCCAAAGTATCTGTGGAGAGATCTGGTCAATAATTGACGAAATCCTTCCGTATGCGTGCCTCCTAGCCTTATGGAAACCATCTATATCTCGTAGCCTCAGGATCTTGCTTTGTGCCTCTCCAGAAATTCTTTGAGACCTCTCTGCAGCCCACTGCAGTGCACCCAAGTTCCGTTTGTAGTCATCGCACCCGACTGCAGCATCTACCAATGCCCTATCAAACTCCATCAGGGCGTTAAGGCTGGGCCACCTATCGACATATGAGTTCAGAGTCTTTGTTATTACGTCACAGGCAGACTGGACCATTCTATTCATCTGCTTCCTTACCCTATGGTACTTATCTGGATCATCGACTAGGTCTGCTTGGCTACTTGCCCTCCCAAATGCCTTGTCAAGAATTTCCTGGGGATAGAGTACTGTTGGAATTGACCTCCATTCGACTGACGCCATGCTACTACCTGTTTCCCGCCGCCACTGCATCGCACTTCAAGCATTAGCAAAGCCGGCACAATCTCGGAGTCTGATTTACCCGCTTGTTTTTCTATTACTACCCTAGCGTCAGCACGTGACCGACACCTCCGAGGGCAGGAAGATCGAAGATCTGCCTGAATGGGCGGTAAGGTTTCACGAATCTTACGGATCTCCCGATCTTGGAGATCTTGGAGACGTCTTTCATGGTCCCTTGATGGACAGGAAATATGGCCTTAGAAAGGACGATTTAGTTGAAGTGCTTATTGACCGGAGGATGATTCCCGAGGATCGAGACCCTGTGATTAGAGGGATGATGGTAGGGGGCAGGAGCACTTCGATAGACATCCTCGACAACTTTGGCGAGTTTAGATCAATATCTAGGGACGTGATTGTCGAAGTCAGACTAATTTCTCACCTAAGGAAGACTTACATAGAAGATGAAGAATTACTCAAGTTCGAAAAGGACGACATGAAGCGAAGATCGGAGGTCCACGAAATGGCGGAAAAGACTAGTGAAGACCATGGGAGTAATCTGTGGGGTTAGGATTATGGGCACATTGTCTTCGAAGGACTGTATTCCCTGCAAAGGAGGGGTTCCTCCCCTAGACGAGGAAGAGTGTGGCGCATTTATATCTCAAATTAATGAAGAGTGGTCAATTATCGAGGGTCATCATCTGACTCGAAAATGGACATTTTCCGACTTCGCTACAGCTTTGGATTTCACGAACGAGCTTGGGCAGATTTGTGAGGAGCAAGGGCACCATGCAGACTTCGAACTTGGATGGGGGAGAGTGGTTGCTATCATTTACACCCACAAGATTGACGGTTTGACCGAGTCGGACTTCGTGCTTGCGGCGAAGTTTGACGAAGTTGGGTGATTAAATGACGGATCGATTCCGTATGCATGTTTTCGTTTGCACCAATGAGAGGGAAACTAGTAATCCAAGGGGGTGTTGTGGCACAAAGCGTTCATTGGAAATAATGACTGAGCTAAAGAGGAGGGCTAGGGATTCAGGACTTTCTGATGTTCGAGTAAACAAATCTGGATGTCTGGACAGGTGTGAGAATGGACCTGCATGCGTGATATATCCAGAAGGGATCTGGTATACATTACCAGATGATACTTCAGGTCTGTCCCAAATTATTAGCCATATCAAGGGGGGGTCACCCTCTAATGAACACCTAATGGGCGAGTGAATGAGGAAAGTAGTATACCCGAAACCTGGGGGGGTTGCCTCGATAGAAATAGTCGAGGTGGAAGATCCGGTTCCGGGAGCTGGCGAGGTCTGCGTCAGAGTTCACAGAGCAGGAGTAAACTTTGCAGAGCTAATGATGAGGCAGGGGCTTTATGGATCAAGTCCTAATTTCCCTTTCACCCCTGGTTACGAGACTTCAGGGGTAGTGATCGAAATTGGAGAAGGAGTAAGCTCAGTGAATGAGGGGGACAGGGTCTTGGCAATGACTGGTTTCGGGGGTTACTCGGAGAAAGTCGTTCTTCCGGAATCGAGAGTTTTTGCCATCCCGGAGTCAATTTCTTTCGACCAAGCGGCGGCAATTCCCGTAACTTATGGGACAGCATACCACATGCTTGTTCATTTGGGTAACCTAACAAAGGGAGAATCGGTTCTAATTCATCATGCAGCTGGAGGGGTGGGGACAGCAGTAGCTCAGATCTGCGAAGCCTATGGTGCCTCTCTGGTAATTGGGACGGCTTCTTCTCCAAAGAGTGATTTTGTCGAATCGCTAGGGATGCGTTTCGTGGACAGGGACAACGAGGACTTCGTTCAAGTAAGTAAGGAGATGACTGGGGGCAAAGGAGTACATCACGCGATAGATCCGGTGGGAGGAGGGCATCTTGCCAGATCATACAAAGCGATGAGGAAGGGCGGGAAATTGTACTATTTCGGAGCATCTGCAGCGGTAAAGGGGCAAAATAGGTCAAGAATGGCCGAGCTAAGTATGTGGTGGGGGATGCCTAGATTTGACCCTCTGAGTTTGATGAGTTCAAACAAAGCAGTATTCGGCGTCCATATGGGGTTGCTCGAAGATCAGTCGATATTCCAAGGCCATCTAGAGGCACTCAGCAAATTGCTTCTTGAAGGGAAGATTGACCCCATAATTGACTCTGTTTGGAGATTCGAAAAGATTGCTGATGCGCAGATGCACATGCATAATCGACGAAACAAAGGGAAAATCATACTAGACTTCTCATGAAGTGGGAAATTTCTATCCCAATCCCGGTGATGTCAAAAGGACCACTCTGGTGGAAGTGATGTGAGCAGCCACGACTACGAGGCCCTCCTCGATAGGGCGAGGGATAGAATTCCAAAGGATATTAGTGAGAGATCCAGGTGGACAATGCCTCAGCCGGACATAATGATCGAGGGGAGCCAGACGATACTGAGGAATTTTTCTGAAATCGTTGATGCGATGGACAGAGATGCAAATCACGTCTTCCAGTATCTACTAAATGAGCTAGGTACATCTGGTAGCAGGGAGCAAGTTAGAATAATGCTCAAGGGTAAAGTTCCCCCAAAAAGAATCAAGGAGAAGATAGTGTCTTACGTGAAGACATACATCCTATGTGGGGAGTGTAAAGCCCCGGATACAAGATTCCTCAGAGAAGATAGGACAACTCTCCTGAAGTGCCAAGCATGTGGTGCCACTCGCCCTGTCAGGCTATAGAGAAGTAATTCCAAATGGGACCAAACATTATTGACGCCCGGAGATTCCATTCTAAGGTGGGAGAGGGAGGCTGATAGTTTGACTGGAGCAGCAATAGTCAAGGTTGCGAAGACGGAGCTAGGGGCAAAAATGCCCACCAAGGGTAGCGAGTATGCAGCTGGATGGGACCTCTATTCGCTGGAGGACTCAAAGGTTGGATTTCGTCAAACAGTCAAACTTAGGACTGGTCTAAGGGTGGCTATCCCAGTGGGTTTTGAAGGGCAAGTTAGGTCTAGATCCTCTCTCGGATCCAAAGGCTTGATCCTCCCCCATAGTATTGGAACAATTGACTCCGATTACAGGGGTGAGCTTTTCGTTCTAATGACTTGGATTGGCGAGGGTGGGTCCTACACCGTAAAGGCTGGAGAGAGGATTGCTCAGTTGGTTATTGCGCCAATTCCGGATGTCAAACTCTCCGAGGTGGATGAAGGGGATCTTGGAGAGACAGAAAGGGGCGAAGGTGGTTTCGGCAGCACCGGTAGATTCTGATAGTGTTTAATTCGATACTAATCAATATTTTATTCCGGTGGATTCAAAGCAACTGAACGTTGGGATGGGGCGATGCACCTAAGTGTAGATGAGCTCCGAGAGAGGGTGGAGGAGTTCAGAGCTAGTGGCTTGACAACCCAGCAGATAGCCGATGAGCTTTCACTTTCCCAAACAACCGTGCAGTGGCTTTCTGCTAGCGATTACGAAGTTGATGACAAACCGCTTGATGTAAAGGTTGGATGGAGATCTATAGCCGTTAAAGGTGATAGGATTGAGGCTGTATCCTACATTTTCTGCGACATTATTGATGAAATGATTGGAGATGAGGTAGATGTCATAGTTGGAGTTAGCATCAATGGTATTGCGTTTGCACAGTCTATTTCTTCAATGATGGATCTGGAGTTCTCAATAGTAAGAAGTATTAGCGAAGATGCAAGTGGGCACTTATCCCAGGTTTATGCTAGTGTGGAGGGGAAAAGGGTGGTTATTGTCGACGATGTTTACTCTAGCGGAACCACAATGAGGAAGACTGCTTTGGACCTCAAGTCTGCTGGGGCGGAAGTCAAAATGTGCATGGTTCTTGTGAACAAATCTTGGGATGACGAAGTCGACGGCGTTCCACTTAGGGCACTAGTAAGGGCGGCAACTGTCTGAGGTGTTTCATGCATTGGGCGGATTATACCGCACAAAGGCTCATGGAAAGGGGCAGTGCACAAGTATCGGCTTCTGGGATTACTCCCTCAGGAGAATTCCACATTGGGCACTTAAGAGAAATCCTAACGGCCGAAATGATTCACAGAGCTTGTCTAAATGCGGGACTAGATTCGAAATACATTTTCATTGTTGATTCGATGGATCCGCTTAGGAGGGTCTATGACTTCCTTTCTCCATCCTATGAGAGGTATATCGGCCATCCACTAGCATACATACCAGCGCCGGACAATAATGGTGAACCGGGGAGCTCGGGAGAGAGTTATGCAAATCACTTTCTTTCTCCATTCTTAGGTGCACTAGAGCAAATTGGGGTTGTGCCTGAGGTTGTAATGAATCATGAGTCCTACGAACGTGGCCAATTCGCTGAACATATTCACTCAGCAATTTCTAAGAAAGGGGAAATCAAGAGTTTGATTGAAGGAATATCGGGGAGAGAGTTGCCAGATGATTGGTTCCCTTACAATCCGCGGGGTTCAGATGGGAGCTTAGATGGAGTCAGAGTTACGGGATACAAGAACCCATACGTCTACTGGGAGGATTCTACTGGCATGGAGGGGAAATCTGACATCAGAATGGCAGAAGGAAAGCTTCCTTGGAGGGTTGATTGGGCGGCAAGATGGATTATTCATGGAATAACTTGTGAGCCGGCAGGTAAAGATCACGGAGCAGCCGGTGGTAGCTATGACACTGGAATTCCGATTTGCAAGCTACTAGGCGGGATCCCCCCTGACAAGATAGTTTACGAATGGATTCAACTCAGGGGCATGGGGCCAATGTCTAGCTCATCGGGAATTACGATCGGTCCTATGGAGGCCCTCTCATTAGTTCCTCCCGAGATTCTTCGATACGTTGTTGCTAGAAGCAAAATTAACAGGCACATCGATTTTGATACTGGTTCTGCCCTATTCCAAACTGCAGATGAGTACGAGCGTTTGGTGTCCAGCGATCCGGAAGTCGGGGAGGGCATGAGCAAGCGCCAGATAGTGGCAATAAATACTCAGAGGGGTGCACTAAGGCTTAGTCAAATCAAGAATGGGGCCAATCCCGATGATTCCTTAGGTGGCGTCTCATTCAGGCACCTCTCGATGTTGGCTCAGATCAAATCATCCGATGAAGACGTATGGAGATCGCTAAGAAAATCCGGCCACATAGTAGGTAGTCCGACCAAATCACTCAAAGAACGACTGGTCAGAATGAGGGCATGGGTTGAAGGAAACCACTTTCCAGAGGATTCTAGGCTTGAAATTATGGATGAGATAGGGGAAGAGGCTCTTTCCAATCTAAGCAAGAGTTCGATTTCATTTCTTGAGCAATTATCTGTTCTTCTCTCAAATTGCGAGTGGAGTGAGAGAGGTATCGAGAATGCAATTATAGATTCTTGTGAAGCTGCTGGAATAACCAGGAGAGAGGGTTTTTCTTCCATTTATTGGGTTCTAATCGGAAGAGAAAATGGCCCAAAGGCATCTTCTCTAATATCCGAAATTGAAAGGGCATCTGTAGTGAAACTTCTCGGCTCCAAGGATTCTAGACCTAGTGATGCTTGAAATCGATGGAAAAGATAGTTGGATAAAGGTCAAAAAAAATATTTCCTTTGGAGGGGTATGGGAATTTACGAAATACTCAGAAGATCGGCAGAGAAAAAAGATGCGAGCGAATACATAGCGGTACTTGACGAAGATTATGAATTCTATAGGCACCAGACTGGAACCACCATGAATAAGGAAAAGATCAGCATTATGCTGGATAGAATGATGTCCAATCCTGAAGTCGTGATTAGCCAACCAAGATGCATTTACGAAAACGAAGAAATACTAGTTGAACATTCATTAATGGACTTTCCAGACGGTTCCAGGGAAGCTGTGATGGCTGTTCATACTATCCAAGATGGGAAGATAATCAGAACCGAGACTGGAGCCACTCTGCTACAATGAGATATGCCGACCCTACAGGGATTTTATCTGTAAAAGCCTAGGTTCTGGCATCCCGAGTGCCGCCTCCTTGATTGCCTCGACCTCCATTCTAGCTCCGGCCAGTGTAGTGACGAATGGAATGTTCAGCTCCACGGCTAGTCTCCTCATCATATTACCATCAAGTACTGCTCCGCCACTTGATCGAGGAGTGTTAATAATCAGCTGAATTTTTCCTTGTCTCATCAAATCCAAAGCATCGGGAGATCTTCCTTCAGCAATCCTGTAGCATGTCTGGACTTCTACCCCCCCAACTCCCCTAAGCACCCTGGATGTCCCCCTTGTTGCAAAAATATTGAATCCCATTTCTTTCAATTTTTCAACGAGTGGAATAATGGCATGCTTGTCTTCATCCTTTACAGTGACGTAGACTCCACCTTCCGTTGGTACGGGCAACTCAGTGGCCAGTCTGGCCTTGAGATATGCGGCAGAGGCTCTAGAGTGGGATCCCATTACTTCCCCAGTAGACTTCATTTCGGGCCCTGGTGCTGGATCTAGACCCCTAAGCTTGATGAATGGGAAAACTGGTGCTTTAACACATACGGCATCTTCCTGTGGTTCGGGGATTTCCAAGTCATTTAGGCGATCCCCTAGAGCAACTCTTGCCGCTATCCTAGCTAGAGGGATTCCAGTAGACTTTGCCACGAATGGAAAGGTTCTCGAACCTCTAGGGTTTACCTCAAGAACGTATAGAAGATCATCATGAATTGCGAATTGGATGTTGAAGCATCCCCTTATTCCGAGTTGCAATCCTATGATAGTGGTCCACTCTTCGACTTGGTTGAGTAAAATTTTAGGCACGTTTTGGGGAGGGATGAAGCAAGTTGAGTCTCCCGAGTGAATTCCTGCTTCTTCGAGATGCTCCATTATGGCGCCAACAAGTACTTCTTCGCCATCGCATACTGCGTCCACATCCAACTCCATTGCGTTACCCAGATATTTGTCAATAAGCAGTGGCCGGTCTGGTGTTAGGTAAGCCTCACGCATGTAAGACTCAAGTTGCTTGTAGTTGGACAAGATCTCCATACCCCTACCTCCGAGAACATAAGAGGGGCGAATAAGTACGGGATAACCGATCTCATTCACTGCTTGTCTTACTCCCTCTGGAGTTGTGGCAGTAGCTCCTTCTGGCATCCTCAAGCCATGCCTGTGTGAGAACTCTTCG
The DNA here is from genome assembly GCA_002716085.1 of Methanobacteriota archaeon. GTDB lineage: Archaea > Thermoplasmatota > Poseidoniia > Poseidoniales > Thalassarchaeaceae > UBA36. Next base: position 103,906 of record PAYZ01000017.1, read on the forward strand.
AACCTTTCCCTATCACTTGCCTCATCTATGGACTCTGGAGAAGTTCCCTCCATAACGAGATCCAGCCCCATAGTTGACAAATGGGGCATCTCATTTGACAGAGGGAGGGCCAGATTGATTGCAGTTTGACCTCCGAATTGAAGCAATATTCCGTTTGCATCCTCTCTCAAGAGTACTTCCGAGACTGATTCTAAGGTAAGGGGGTCGAAGTATAGCCTGTCACTTGTATCAAAGTCTGTAGAAACTGTCTCGGGATTATTATTGATGATTATTGCCTCATGCCCTAAGTCTTGTATAGCTCCGGCTGCATGAACACACCCATAATCGAACTCAATTCCTTGTCCAATTCTAATTGGGCCGGAACCTACCACTGCAATTCGTTGCTTTACCGAGGAGGCGAGTCCTGGGACATAGTCGATCCCACTCTCGTCATAACCCCCCTCATAAGTGGAATAGTAGTATGGTGTCACTGCTGCAAACTCAGCCGCACATGAGTCGACCATCCGAAACCTCGGATGGATTCCAAGATCGTGTCTTCGTACTCTGACTGAAGCCTCGTCATTACCAACTGGAAGAGTCTTGAATCCGCTCTCAGGAAAGCCGAAAAGAGCATCTGCAATGTGAAGATCTGTGAAACCGTGGCCCTTCCAAGACCTCATTTCCGAATCTGGTATTCCTGAAGGTGTCATTCCAATCTCTCCGGCTGCCCTTATTTCTGTCTCAATTGCAGCAATCTTCTCGAATCTATGGAGGAACCACCTAGTAACCCCACCAGTTAGATCCCTTACGTCTTCGATTGAGTATCCCCTCCTGAAGGCCTCTATAACAGCCCCAAGTCTCCTGTCCGTGGGTACACGGAGCCAATCCTCCAGTAAGGCGGTTGGAAGCTTCTCAGATGCCCTCTCGTCCATCGATTCACCATCAGAGGCATCCGACATTGTTAGTGGCCTGGGGTGAGGCGCCCCATACTCCAAGCTAGCCCATGCCTTCAGGCATGCCTCCTCAAATGAACGTCCAATGGCCATTACCTCTCCAGTAGATTTCATCGAAGTCCCAATCCTCCTATCTGCAGTCCTAAATTTGTCGAATGGCCACCTTGGAATCTTTACCACACAGTAATCCAATGTCGGTTCAAATGCTGCGGTTGTCCCCTCGCCAGTGATTGGGTTTGGAAGCTCATCCAGAGTATATCCTACCGCAATCAAGGCTGCCATTCGTGCTATCGGGTAGCCAGTTGCCTTAGATGCTAGTGCCGAAGAACGTGAGACCCTAGGGTTGACTTCAATAACCCTGAAGTCTCCAGAAGACTGGTCGACAGCAAACTGTACATTGCATCCTCCTTTGATATTTAATCTCCTAATCAACTTCAGAGCTGCATCCCTAAGGACCTGGTGGTCCCTGTCAGAAAGGGTCTGTTGTGGGGCCACGACAATTGACTCCCCAGTATGTACGCCCATTGGGTCAATGTTCTCCATTGTGCAGACAATTATGGCGTTGTCAGCTGAATCCCTCATTACTTCGTACTCGTGTTCTTGCCATCCCAGTATGCTTTCCTCAATCAGGACCTGTCCAATTGCTGAGTGTAGGATTCCTTGGCTAGCTATCTCCACTAATTCGCCCATATTGAAGGCAGTACCTCCTCCGAGGCCACCTAGCGTGAAAGCTGGTCTTATCAGAAGTGGGAATGACCCCAACTCCTCTGCAGCAGAAATCACCTCTTCAATTGAATCACATGCCAAAGCTTTGCAAACGGGCAGGTCAATCTCTTCGCACACCCTCTTGAACAGGTCTCTGTCCTCTGCCTCGTCGATTGCAGCAAGATTACACCCAATCAGCTCCACCCCTAGTTCGTCAAGAGTACCGTCCTTGGCCAAAGCCGATGCGATATTTAGGGCAGTCTGCCCCCCCATTCCAGCTAGAAGGGCATCTGGTTTCTCATCCTCCATTATCCTCTTTACTACTTCGGGCAACAGCGGTTCGATGTATATCCTATCAGCCATCTCAGGATCGTTCTGAATAGTTGCCGGGTTGGAATTGACCAATATTACCTCGTATCCATCAGAGCGTAGAGCCCTACATGCCTGGGAGCCTGAAAAATCAAACTCTGCTGCCTGGCCTATTCGAATTGGTCCGCTTCCAAGAATGAGTATTCTCCTTAGATCGTCTCTTCTAGGCATCAAGGCCCTCCTTTGTTACTAGTTCGGCCGGCGATTTTTCTAGGTGTTCTTCGACCATTTTCTGGAAGCGATCGAAAAGTGGGGAGGCGTCATGTGGCCCGGGACAAGCCTCTGGATGAAACTGAATGGTGAATGCAGGCTTATCTAGGAGGTCGAGCCCCTCAACCGTTCCATCGTTAGAATTCAGATACCTAACTTTGAAATCCGCCCCGAGAACGTTTTCTGTGACATCGGAGTAGGTCCCACTGGGGTGGGGGGCCATCATACCCTTTACTGGATCTTCTACAGCGAATCCATGATTCTGGCTGGTAATATGGACCCTTCGAGTCTCTAGATCCATTACGGGCTGATTTGAACCCCTGTGACCATATCGTAACTTGTATGTTCTCAAACCGGCTGCAAGACCCATTAGCTGGTGGCCTAGGCAGATTCCCATCACCGGCATTCCATTCCGAACTGCCGAAGCTAGGGTTCTTCTGGCATCTGAAGCGGCTCCGGGATGAGCCGGATCTCCGGGGCCATTGGATGCGAATAGAGCATCGGGCGACCATTCCCTGATTATCTGCTCGAGACTCATAGACGCAGGGCACCAAACGACCTCGAACCTCCGGCTTAATTCCCTCAAAATATTGTATTTAATTCCACAATCTATTGCAGCGACCCTTGGTAGCCTATTTCCTCTATCGTCCTCAGCCCCAGGATTTACGATTACTGGTTTCTCACAAGTTACCTGTGATACTAGATCTTCAGCGTCAGGAGGGGACATCTCCTCCAATATCCTAGCCATCTCCTCTTCACTTTCTGAAGGTCCGAAAACACACAGAAGAGTCCCATGCTCCCTGACCCTCCTAGTCAGGGCTCGAGTATCTATCCCCTCTATTCCGGGTACATTGTGAGCAACTAGAAAATCGTGAACACTCCCTAATGAATCTCTATGATCTGGGTTAGGGATTTGTTGCTTGCAGACTACTCCCCTAGGATGTACCGATGAAGATTCTGACACTCCGGGGTGAATTCCGTAATTTCCCAGAAGCGGATATGTGAATGTAAGGACCTGTCCTGCGAATGATGGGTCAGTAAGGCTCTCTTGATAGCCACACATTCCAGTGGTGAAAACAAGTTCACCTTCTGCAATTTTCTCGGCTCCAAATAGCCTTCCTTCGAATCTAGTACCATCCGCAAGAAGAAGCAAGCCGCTTGAACCGCTGGGCAATTCGGAAAGGGTCGATCCCGAGAGAGGATCTGCAGCATCTGGGAACGAGGGGGGGCCTTTTACCCCCCTCAAACCTTCACCGGGAATGAATCCCCCTGCTGCTGGAGACGCCGACATCAGCAAAGCTGCCCAAGTGCGACTCTTAATCATTGAGAGAAATGATTGATGAATATTGAAAATCACTCTTCCTCTTGATTGATAACTATCTTTCCTTTTTCAGATGGAATGATCTTCATCTTGGCATCTTCGAAACTTTCCTTGCCATCCAAGGGTCCCACAAATGAGTGGAGGAAAACTGCCAGAGCAGAAACTTCCGAGTGAGGCTGATTGACGACTGAAACATTGTAGTTAGAAATTTGGAATACCTCCCCAGGAACCTTTGTGCCTCCTACAACTACAATCACTGGTTTATCCTTAGGAATGGAACTGACAGTCTCTCGCCAAGGCTGGCCATACATGGTTAAATGAACTATAGTTGCCGATTCTTTCTTTGACACGGATCTCAACCAAGGCATGGGTTTTGGCTCATATCGACTGGTGAATGGACCGCCAAACCTTTCAGTAACTGAATCCCAAGTCTCCAGGGCCGATGGGTCTTCTTCTCCAGAAAGAACTACCTCGTCTGCTCCGAAAGCTCTAGCAGTAAGGCCCAAGTGCGACGTTATCCTCTTGTCACGATCCCGCCTATGCCCCAACCTAAGTACTGACAAACGAGGAGGGAGTTGGTCCACCATTGACTCACGCGTAAGGGGGTGCCTCATCAGCATGACCCTCGGCAGCCTCAGGAATCATTGAGGGAAAAACCTCCACCCCCATGTTCAGCATGCTTGCTCTGACCCATTGCAGCAGGAGTGCGTCGAACATTGTGTATGAGGCAATGCCAACCATGATTGCTAGAACCAGAACCCTGCCTGTTGCGAAGACGGCATCGCCTTCCAACACATCATAGTTCATCATTATTGGCTCAACGATGTAGAAGATGGCTAGGACTGCTAGTCCACCCCCGATCTGCGACATTGTTGCATTTCCTCGCTCTCTTCCAATCCCTGTGAAAAGAGTGGCTACTACTACCAATAGTGGAACAATTAGACTCACAGTTCCAAAATCGAAAGACCCGATAATTGAGTCTGGGATCTGCGAGTCGTTTACTTCCTCGGATCCCTTGCTGACTGCTATCCACCACCATAGTGCACTAGTGATGAATAAAGCCCCAGAAGTCCTAGCTCTTTGAGTAATCATGTCTCTAACATGATGGGCGTCTCTAGGTTTCAATCTCTGTACAATTGAGTCGAGAATGAATAGGGTCTCAGGATCATGTGATCCATTGGAATCCGCTGGAGATTGGGTAGCCGATGCATCCGAAAACTCTTCTTCACCCTGAACCATCGACCGATTGCCCCTCGGTCACATCATAAAGCAATCGTCGTTTGCGAGAGTCAGATGGCCGACTGGCGACCCATGCTAAATCGCCGGGAAGACGGTTTTCCGCGTATTATGGGTGTAGTGAACGTCACTCCAGACTCGTTTCATCCTCGGTCTAGGTCCACAGACATTAACCATGCAATTGAAACTGCGTCCAAGATGGTATCAGAAGGGGCAGAATGGATTGATGTGGGGGGCGAGTCAACTAGACCTGGGGCCAGACCTGTACCTATAGAAGACGAGTTATCTAGAGTCATACCGGCAATAGAAGGGATACGGGCAGAACTCCCTGACGTCTGCATCTCCATAGACACCAGAAGATCGCAAGTGGCACGCCAGGCACTTAGCTCAGGGGCTGACATGGTGAACGATGTATCGGCAATGAGCGATCCAGAAATGTTGGAAGTAGTTTCTGAGCATGATTGCCCTGTATGCGTAATGCACATGAAGGGATTGCCAGAGAACATGCAGGATAACCCAAGTTACGACGACGTTGTCAACGAGGTGAGGAGGTTCTTGGGCGAAGTGACAAGTTTACTGATCGATGAGGGGGTCAAGCCGAGTCAGATCGTCGCAGATCCGGGAATTGGTTTCGGTAAGACTCTCGGCCACAACCTTGCTCTGCTATCCTCGGGCAGAGAAGTAGTCCCCGACGACAGGATGAGGCTGATGTGGGGAGTAAGCAGAAAGAGCATGTTCAGAGACCTTCTAGGAAGGGGAGACAGCGAAGACAGGCTCTCTGGGACACTAGGGATCGCTGCAATTTCCCCTGAAAAGGAAGTTGATATAATCAGGGTCCATGATGTGGTAGAGCACTCAGACGCATTCATCGCAATGAAAGCAGTTAGGTGAGTCAATGAGTGTAAACAACATAATCGAAGTCGACGAAAGACTGAGAATAGTCGGCACCGCTCATGTCAGTAGCGAGTCAGTTGAGCTGGTGCGGAACCAAATCGAAGAGTGGGGGCCTGATATCGTAGCTGTCGAGCTTTGCCCTTCTAGGATGGCATCATTGACAGAACCTGAGTCACTTGATTCTGAGGACCTCCTGAAGATTATCAAGGAGGGGAGGGCGGCTATGATCCTGTTACAATCCGCACTAGCGGCCCAACAAAGAAGGATGGGGATATCTTCTGGAGAGAAGCCGGGTGCAGAACTACTAGCTGCGGTAAATGTGGCAGAGGAATCAGGAATACCAGTGGAGATGATCGATAGGGACGTTGTTATCACTCTAAGGAGGGCATGGAGGAAGATGGGAATAAGGGAGAAATGGAGGATTATGAATGCCCTCCTATGGGATGAAGACGACGATGACGTCTCCATGGACGAGATCCTAGGGGACTCTGATCTCCTAAGCAGCATGATGGAAGAGGCCAGAGAGGTCGCGCCAAGGGCAGGAGAGGTCCTCATCGACGAAAGGGACACCTTCCTAGCAGGTAGGATTCAGCAGATTCGTGGCAAGGGCAAGGTACTGGCAGTGATAGGAGCAGGGCACCTAAGCGGTGTCGTCCACAACCTAGGAGAGCCTGCGATGGAGACTACCTCAAGGCTCGCAGCGCTAGCAGAGGAGCCGCCCAAGTCAGTCTGGCCCACTGTCCTAATGGCGGCCATACCAGTCTTCCTACTAGGTGCGGTGGGATGGATGGCCTACAATGGGGAAATGGATGAAATCGAGCAGACGGCCAAGACTTGGCTTCTCCTCAATGCCCTACTAGCAGGACTAGGGGTGCTCATTGCAAGGGGTCACCCACTCTCGATTCTTGTTGGCGCCGTGGCCTCGCCGATCACCTCGCTAAATCCCACCTTGGCTGCAGGCTGGTTCGCGGGCTATACACAGTTGAAGGTGGCCTCTCCTAACGGAAAGGACGCGCAGGACTTCCTTAAGCTCGACGAGGTCTCACTATTCTGGAAGAATCGAGTTGGCAGGGTGCTTATGGTTACCGCTCTGGGCAACTTAGGATCTATGGCTGGAGCTTGGCTAGCAGGTGGTGCAATTTTGGGACTGCTGATAAGTTAACTAAGGGATGGTGAGAATGTGGAAAACGAATCAGAAATTCTTTTTCCGGAAGAGGAAGGATACTCTCGAGGGATTGCCATATGCTTGACAATAGGAATAATGGCGTATTTTCTCGATGCCTTGCTGGAAGCCAATGATCTGTTCAGTTTGGGCACTGGTACATTGGCGTTTATACTTGGAGGAATCGCCGCTCAATTGGTTTCTGGAATAAGAAATGGCGGTGATTGGGTGATAAAGAACATTCTTCCAATAACAATAATTTGTTTGGGTTTCGGCCTTGATCTATCATTACTTTTCAGTGATGAAGGGGGAAGAGTGGGGCTAGTGATTGGGATATCATCGGCTATTTTTTGCCTAATTTCCAGTGTTTTCATAGGCAGGATGTTTGGGATTACCACCGAGTCGGCACTGGCCATTGGTTGCGGAGGAGCTATCTGTGGAAATAGCGCAGTTGTTGCCGTGTCTTCACCGTTGAAAATTAGTAAGGAAGTTTTAGCCATGATTCTTGCAACAGTAAATATTCTCGGAATAATAACATTCATCTCTATTCCAGTATTAGCTGCAATTATAGGAATGGAAGAATCCAGTGCTGGAATCTGGGCTGGATCGACCATCCATGCCGTGCCCCAAGCGATATCGGCTGGAGATGCGATTGGGGGGGAAGGAATAGTAATGGCGACGACAATTAAGCTTTCGAGAGTAGCATTATTGGTCATTGTTGTCCCGATATGTGCAATAGTCGGGAGAAGCCCAGACAAGGGCGGTTACTTCACAAACCCACTATCTAGAGTCCCTTATTTCCTACCTGGATTCATTTTGGCAGCAATTCTAGCTACTTGGTTAATGCCAGAGGATTATTCTGGAAGATTCGATAGTTTTGCGAAGTTTAGCCTAGCCCCCGTAATGGCCTCTATTGGATTTTTTATTACCAAAGGAGGAGTTGGGAGTGATGGTTCTAGAATTTTCGCAGTCGGAGCTATTTCATCGATAGCAATGGTATTGTTCAGTTTTATGGCAATCTATTTTTTCGTTTGATTGGGCATCTTGGTCGAGATTCGATTTAGATTGCGGCTATCAGTAATCTCAAACTGCTGGCATCTCTTCTGCAACACCCCATTCGACTGCTTCCCATGCCCTCTCGTGAACGTAGTAGAAGCCCATCTTCAACGGGAACTCTATGACGATGAACCACCCAGCCGTCTCTATCTGTCCTGTGAGTAGTCCGGCTACCGCCGCACCCGTCAAAGTTGCAATTATTCTCCAAGCAAATGTCTTCGCAAGAACGCGTTCTCTAGTGTACATACCCATCGCCATATTCTCGCGCCGGCCTAGCATTTAGCAATTAACCTAAGCGGTTGGAAGGCCAAAATATGCAGTTTTTCCCATGGCTGTTTTATCGCCGAAATTATTGAACTATTGGGAGGAGGCTGGAGCAGTGTCTATGGGGTCTACGTCTTCCAATCCCCAGTCGCTCCAGCTCCATGCCCTCTCATGGAAGTAGTATAGGAACATCTTGGTAACTACCTCGATACTAGCAATTCCCAAACCAACCTTGATATCATTGGTAAGCAGCCAGGCGATCAAAATCGTGTCTGAAGTTGCTATTGTCCTCCATGTAAGAGTCTTCACGATGCTTCGAGTTCTGTTTGCGTGTCCCGTACCGGGTATATGCGCCATGGGTTATGCTGATAACAATAGGGGATAACCTCTCCTATTTTGCGATCTCACTCATTTGCCAAAGACTCGATGACTACTGCGATTCCTTGGCCACCCCCTATGCATGCAGTGGCTATTCCGTAACGGCCAGAGCTTCGCCTTAATTCGTGCGAGAGCGTTAGCAACAGCCTCGTACCAGTAGCTGCTAGGGGATGGCCCAGTCCCACTGACCCACCGTTTACATTGACTATTTCAGAGTCAATACCCAAATCCTTGATGCATGCAACAGCCTGTCCTGCGAATGCCTCGTTAATCTCCCATCGATCAATATCCTCGATTGAAAGGTTGGCTTTCTCCAGTGCCTTAATGCTGGAAGGGACTGGCCCATATGCCATGATTGCTGGTTCGATTCCAACAATTCCCCACGAGACGATTCTAGCTAGAGGGGTGTCACCATCTAGTTTCGCCCTTATTGATGACTTCACTATGACAGCAGCAGCCCCATCAACAACCCCTGAGGCATTTCCAGCAGTGACCAGTGAGTCTGGTCCAAAGTGCGTCCTAAGATTGGAGAGAGATTCGACCGAGGTACCAAGAACAACGTGGTCCTCGTGTTCGTATCCAATGGTTCCACTTTCTGAATCTACCTCCACTATCTCTTGCTTCCAAGTACCTCTTTCGATGCTGGCTTCCGTCCTTTGGTGACTTTTAGCAGCGAATTCGTCAGCTTCTTCTCTGACTATACCCTTCCTCCTACAGAGTTCATCACTTGTCTGTGCCATGAAGTAGCCTACGAAGTCGTCCCTTAGGTTTGTGAACAGGTAGTCCTCCATGTCCTTGTCGATCTCGGACCCTGCGATTGGAGGACGTCCCAGCTTGTATTTCTGCCTCATTTCCCTCAGGACGTGGGGAGCTTGGCTAAGATTCTCCATTCCTCCAGCGACTACTACTTCTGCCTCTTTGAGAAGGATTGTCTGTGCAGCGCTAATTATCGATTGGGCCCCACTTCCGCATAAACGATTTAGAGTGAGCATTGGAACTTCATATGGGATTCCTGCTTTGAGTCCGGAATGCCTAGCCCCGTATATTGCCTGGCTAGAAGTCTGTAGGGCATGCCCCATAATTACGTGATCAACTGATTCCGGATCAGTCCCCGTCTTCTCCAATGCCCCCCTTATCGCTATAGAACCCAACTCTTCGGCTGAAACTGATGCAAGCCTCCCTCCCGGCTCCCCATCGCCCCTCTTCCCTCCGAGCCACTCGCAGAAAGGAGTTCTTGCACCCCCAACTATGACTACTCCGTCATCTGTCACGATATATCCAACCAGTGGGGACTCAAGAGTCTGACGATATTACAGCCTCTAGGATTGGTCTTCATCGTCTGTCATTGATCCCAGGTAGTCTGGGAGTTCCACTCCAGACATCTTTGCTACATCGTGGATTGGAGGGAGGCTCTGCACTAAGCTGCTAACGAAGTTGCTAGTTGCAGAGTTTCCGTCAGCAGAATTTCCGCTATCCCAAACTGTAATCTTGTCTATCTTCAGGTTCCTTATTGCTTCGGTCTGAGCTTGGACCATAGACTCGATTTTCTCCACCATTAGAAGCGTTGCAGCGGCTTTGGGATCCCCTGAAGCACTAGAGACTAGGTTGTTGTAACCCTGTGCCTTTGCGTCCAGAACTTTCTGGATACCCTCTGCCTCGGCCTCGTACTTTGCTAGAATTGCATCAGCTTCTCCGTGGGCAATCCTTCTTTGCCTCTCTGCCTCTGCGTCTGCGGCAATCTCAACCTGTTGCTTTGCTACTGTCTCACGTGCGATTTCGCTCGCCCTGAGCTTTGATTCCTCCTCCTCGTAGACTGCTTTTTGGATCTCGGCTTCCGCCTGGGCAGTGGCCACATCGGCTCTCTGCTTTGTGGCTGCCTCTGCTTCCGCCAAGTCTGCGTTGGCCCTGGCTATCTCGGCCTGAGCTGAATTCTCACCACTAACTGCCATTGCCTCTTGTTGCTCAACGAAAACACGCTGGTCAGCCTCAGCTGCCTTCCTACCCTTCTCAGCTTCAGCTTGGTTCTCAGCTACCTCGATCTCCCTTACTCGGTCTGCCTTTGCCTTACCGATTGCACCGTCTCTTTCAGCATTGGAAACGTCTATTCTTGCCTGCTCTACTGCTGTAGCAGCTGCCTTCTTACCGATACTGTCGATATAATCCGACTCATCAGTAATGTCCGCGATGTTCACGTTGATGAGGTAAAGACCGACCTTTCTCATCTCCTGCCCTACGTTCTTCTGGATAAGCTCCAGGAATGCGTCCCTATCCTGATTAATCTGCTCTATTGTCAGTGTGGCAACAGTTAGACGTAGTTGTCCGAAGATAATCTCCTTGGCCATTTCTTCGATGTCCTCGACTCTGAAGCCAAGAAGACGCTCTGCCGCATTTGCCATTATAGTTGGTTCAGTGGACACACCGATGGTGAATGTACTTGGCACATTGATTCGGATGTTCTGCAAAGAAAGTGCGCCCCTAAGGTCGATGTTTATGGTCATAGGCTTCAGAGAAATATAGGCATAATCCTGAATCAAAGGCCACACCAAAGCTGCACCCCCATGGAGTGTCTTAGAGGCCTTTGGCCTTCCATCGGGGGTTCTTTCGGTTCTACCATAAATCACCATGATCTGGTCTGGAGGACACCTCTTGTAGCGCTGGGCGAAAAACATCACCGCAGCAACTAATATCAGTACCACTGCAAAAATCATTATCGTAAGTATTGCTCCACTCTCTGCCATTGGCTCAACTCATGGTGAATGAAACAAGGGTCACGTATGAATCCTTACCCGACAGGCTCTTGAGAATAAAAGTGGGCTGCGAATCTAAATCAAATTTCTTAGATTCTCTTCACTACTAGGACCTCGCCGATGACATCGGTGACTTCTATGAAGTCACCTGTACCTATCTCTGCATTATCTGCGGACTTTGCGTTGTATGTCCTTTGAGCCCCATTGACTTCCACTGTTACTTGGCCTACCCCGTCCCCAGAGATTCTCAGATATGTCTGGCCCCTAGAACCTATTGCCTCGGAGAGATCGGTCGTACCATCCTGCTGGAGAGTTACGAAAAGCTCGAACAGCTTGCCAGTTGCGAACATAGATGCAGTTCCGGTAACCCCTCCGGCGATTACTGCCAATGAAGTCCCACCATCGGACTTCAATACGTAGAGTCCACCCAGGCCAAAGAACATCATGAATGCCATTATGCCCTGGAAAGTTAAGGCTTTGAAAGATGCATCAGCACCCATGTCAACATCTATTCCGAAGAGTCCATCGAAAACGTCTGTGGCGATTCCGCCTATCATTAGTAGGAAGAAATAGAGGACGAATAGAATCCCCCCTACGAGGGCGCTGGCAGCAAAAAGGAGCTCCATTCCGGATGCGTCACCGAGCCCTACTAAGTCGAAGAGATTGAAGTCAAGCAAACCGGCCATTGGACAAGCGTAGTGGCAGTAAGATTTTACTTGTTCGGCGTTAGCTAGAAAATCTGCCTATTTCCTCTGGGACATAATGACTCCCAAGTACCGTTCGATGTTCAGGACAGGACCTAGGCACAGGCCTACAACAATAAAGGAAAGTGTCAGGTTTGTCTGATGAGAAAAGAATGAGTCCAGAAGAGTGTATGTTAACAGCCCTATAAGAAAAAGAAGGATCGGTATAGCTGCTCTTCTGAAGAAGATGTGGTATCCATATAGCTGATCAAAGGCTGGGTTTCCTATCACCTTGTCAACGAGATCCTCTTCATTACTTTGTGGCATGTTCCACCTCAGGAAACTAGCCATGCTAAGAGACCTATGAATGTCATCCCAACTGGAACTGCATACCAAGCTGCCTTAATTGCACCTGGCGAGTCATCGACTAATTCCTTTTTTCCAGAACCGGGATTTGTGACCATAACAGTCTTCTCAGCCTTACTATATACCTTTGAGAATTCATCCTCATGGCGCGCAATGAATAGGAGGAAGTAAATCCCCAGAGCTATGGTTCCGCCTCCTGTCAGTTGTATGAGTTGCGCCATGAGCTCGGGAGTCCCTGAATCCAAGAGTGCCTCCCCTATGAGAAGCTGTGCAATCCCCATCATGAACCAAGTAAGGGAGTCCTTTCTCGCCACGATTGGAAGACATGCTGTCCCCTATTGAATTTGACCCCTTACAGTGTCGATTCTAGCCACCCCTACTTGTTGGTCTGCGATCCCAAACTGCCCATGTACCCTTGGCAGATGCCACAAGATTGCCTTCACTGGTTTCCAATCTCCCTTCTACATGTGCAATAGACCTGCCTCTACGAATAACTTCTGCTGTGGCGATAAGGTGGTCTCCCTCGTTAACAGCATTTAGGTACGAGATATCCAATTGAGCGGTTGCACACCATTCATTTTCGCCTATTATTGAGACTAAGGTTCCACCCATTGCAGTGTCCAGCAGGGTAGCATGGACGCCCCCATGGGCAATACCGCCCATGTTCAGATGCTCCCCTCCTACTTTCAGCTCAACCACACAGGATCCCTCTTTGAATTCAGTAATCTCCATTCCTAGGGTCCTAGCAAGCTCGTTTAGCCTGGGTGACGTGTTTTCGCTCATTGAGATACCCCCGTCTGCACATCCCATAGCCGAGAGTACAACCCTCCTAGTTCTACCAACTCGTCATGACTCCCTCTTTCGGAAATCTTTCCTTCATCCATTACTGCGATGAAGTCAGCATTCCTGACAGTGGAAAGCCTGTGTGCGATAATCAGGGTAGTCCTATCCCTGGAGATTCTATCTATTGATCGTTGTAGAGCGGCCTCGGTCTCATTGTCCACATTGCTAGTTGCCTCATCGAGAACAAGGATAGGAGCGTCCTTGAGGACGGCCCTTGCAATTGCAATCCTCTGGCGCTGACCACCGGAGAGCCTGTGGCCATCCTCCCCGATGTTGGTATCCCATCCATCCGGAAGTTGATCAATGAAACTGATTGCCTCCGCTATACTAGCCGCATCAATCATATCTTCCTCTGATGCATCTGGGCTCCCGTAAAGCACGTTATCCCTTACAGAGCCCGGGAATAGCGTAGTGGTCTGACTAACCAGGGATATTGATCCTCTGAGTGAGTTAAGAGTGAGTTCCCTGACGTCATGCCCATCTAGGGTAACTTTACCGCCGATTGGGTCATGGAACCTGAGAAGAAGACGAACAAGGGTAGTCTTGCCAGAGCCTGTTGCCCCGACCAAACCCACCGTCATTCCCGAAGGAACATCGAGATCTATGCCCCGAAGAACATCCTCCCTGCCTGGGTAAGTGAATTCTATATCCCTGAACTGTATCTTCCCGTTTATAGTTTCAAGATCTTGGTTCCCTTCGACTATTCCTATCTCAGTGTCCAGAAGATCAAGAACCCTAGTAGTGGATGCAAGGGCCCTCTGGTACAGGTCGAAAGTTTCACCGAGCCTAGTTAGTGGCCACAAGAGTCGTTGCGTAATGAAGACAATTACAGAGTACTCGCCTAGGCCAATCCTGCCTTCAAGGGCGTATTTCCCCCCGACAAGGAGGTTCGCAGTGAATGCGAAAAGAATAGCCATTCGAATCAGTGGGACGAAGGAAGCAGAGAGCCTGATAGCTGACCTGTTTGCGTTCCTGTATGACTCGGATGCCTCGCTAACTCTTTCTGCTTCCCTCTCCTCTGCTGTGAAGGATTTTATCGTAGTGATCCCTTGGAGGTTGTTGTTCAGTATGGAGTTTAGCTCTGCTACCTCCTTCCTAACTTCGGTGTACCTTACTCCTATTCTTCTCTGATATAGGAAAGATCCACCTACGATAATCGGCACTGGGATGATTGCAAGGATGGCCACCTCCGGTGCTACGGAAAACATGATTCCGCTGACTACGATAACAGTAGTGCCCACATGAAGAAGGTCGTTCGCTCCGTGATCCAAGAATCTCTCAAGTTGGTTGACGTCATCATTCAATATCGCCATCAGACCGCCGGTGCTCTGCTCGGAGAACCATTGCATCTCCAAGTCCTGGATATGCTTGTAGGCATCCATCCTAAGTTCGTGCTGAGCTGTTTGTGCCAAGTTCCTCCATAGGACCCCGTAGAGGTATTGGAATAGTGATTCAAGGACCCAAATTGCCACAGTAATTGCAGCTAGGATCTGCAACTGCTCCCAGGGATCGCTAAATCCGTAAGTTGCCAGGAAAGAGTCTTCCCTCTCTGCTACTACATCGACGGCTAATCCAATTAGGATCGGAGGAGCCAAGTCCCAGATCTTGTTTAGAACAGAACATATCGATGCTAGGATGATTGTTCCCCTGTGGTCGGACAGCTGGGAAAGTAGCCTACCAAGGGGGTGCCTAGGGCGAGACATGCTCCCCGCTCGGAATGAGGGGCTTCAAATTACGGGTAGGGGTTGTCAGCCCAACTTCTCAATCTTGGATGCTAGTGCGACAAGCTGGAACATCACGCTGCCAATATAGTTGGGATCGTCGACTAAGCCTGGAAGTCCTGTGGAGATCCCTTCATCGTTAATTACAATCCAATTGTACCATGGCATTGTCTCCTTGAGCAACATCATTGCTTGCATTCGATCTTGGTCTAGGAACTGCCTGACCTTATCATCCTCGAACCCACTAATCCTGAAGTTTGAGTCGAATTCGGGGTGGCCAATCTTGATGTCTTTCCCCCTGGGAGATCCGAAAGTAAGGCCCTCGTAAAGGAATCCCTGAGGTTTAATCTCCAGACCTAGTGTCAGGGGCTTTAGGAAGCTCACGGTTATTACTAGATGGAAATCTCTAGTCTTCCTGCTAGCAGAACGAGTCCTCTGGAAGTATGCTCTGCATCTATGCCTAAACTCGCCAATCTCGCCACTCATCAGAGTTCCCTCGAATCCATGTTCTGGATTGAAGCCCATCTTCAGCTGATTTGCTAGCTGTTGGTAGTTGACGTTCATCTTTGCAGTATTTCTCTTCTGAATCCAATAGAAGAAAAGTGGAATTGCTAGTAATATTAGACAGCATAGGTCGACCATTGCATATCAGCAAGAAGTCCATGTGGGTTTAGCGTTTCAATGTTTATTACCCAGCCCTATACTTGTCGCGTCATGGCAAAGATAAGCCTTAGAGATAAATTCTCGGAGTTCAGCGAGCACTGGACCCCGAAGGTAATTGCGGAAATTAATGATTACCAGTTCAAGCTGGTAAAGATCGCGGGGGACTTTGTTTGGCATGAGCATGAAGAGACCGATGAGGCTTTCATAGTAATTGAGGGTAGCATGAGGATAGAGTTCGAGGACTATCCAACTGTGGAGATCTCGGAAGGGGAAATGTACGTAGTGCCCAGGGGAGTCAGGCACAAACCATGTGCAAAGGAGGAATGCAGAGTGATGCTAGTTGAACCCAAGGGCACAGTAAACACAGGAGCTTCCCCCGGAGATCTAACGGCTCCCAATGATGATTGGGTTTAGATCTCTGATCCAATCTTTTAGGGATAGGATATTTTGCCTTCTAGTGTGAGGCTAAATCATGCCAAGCTGCCTTGATAATCTGCCGAACGAACTAGAGCCAAGCTTCTCTTGCTTGAGTGATGCACTTTCCGCGGGACCCGCATCTGGGATTCTGATACTTTTACTCGGAGTTCCTTTGATAGGGCTTGTCAAGATTTACTTGAGGAAACTGTTTGACAGGCTAGATTTCGACGATGGGTTAGAGAATTTCCTATTCAGACTGAGTGCGGTGGCAATGTGGGCACTCGTAATTCTAACGGCTGCTGACAATTTCGGAATCGATGTTACTGGCCTAGTTGTTGGCCTCGGATTCGTCGGGCTGGCAGTTGCTTTCGCGGCTCAAGACACCGTTGAGAATGTGATTGCAGGGGTCTTCATCATAATCGATAGGCCATTTAGAGAGGGAGAGAGGATCCTATTGCCAAAGAGCCTAGGGGGGATTTACTCCAAATGGGGGGATGTTACCTACATTGGCCTGAGAACAACTAGGGTTCGTTCTACTGACGGAGTGCTTCTAACGGTTCCAAACAAGCTTCTGACTAAGGACGCCGTGGCGAATTTCAGTCACAGCTCAGACATGGAGCTCAGAGTCAGGATCAGACTGGGCCTTACGGCGACCTGGTCCAATGTAACAAAGGCAGAAGAGATCGTAAGGGACATCGCGGATAACCATCCCGACATAGTGCAAGATCCAAAGCCCCCGGAGGCTGTTTTGAGGGGCTTCGGAGACCAAGAAGTAGTAATGGAGATTAGATACTACGTAGGGAATGCTAAGAAGATGCGCCCTTCAAAATCGTTTTTCGTAACAGAGATTCTACGTAGATTTGAGGAGAGCAAAGTTACTCTTGCCTATCCTGTGAGGGTCAACATGAACAGCGAAGTCGATCTCGAAGAGCTTGGTTTCTAACTTGTTCACTCTTCTGAGTCAAAAGATTCCTGCGCCAAAACTGAGGCCTCTTCCACATCCATCTGATGTCCTACAATTAGGTGCCTAATCAGAAGATGGCCTTCCAATCTGCCATCGCAAACGGGGCAATTCAGGATCCGGGGGTTTAGAGTCCTAATCTTGGTAGACATGGGGGTCCTTTGAGGGAGCCTCCCAATAGCTGCCAGAAATGCAAGAAGGATAACAATGACTGCACAACCAAATCCGGTGAAGACGTTTGATGGTGGTGACTTCTGATCCAGAATAATGTCGTGGTTCACTGAGTCGGAAGATGACCTCGAATCTTCCAATTCTATGACGTGGGGGAATGACTCGCCCAGTATGGTAAGGATCAATTCCGCGCCATCATAAGAGTCATCCACCTCGATAGATATCTCAAATTCACCAAACCTGTTAGTCTCCGAGCCCATGCCCCTAAATGAATGGCAGTCGTACTCAAACTCGGCGCATTCTATGGTGACATCTTCCAATGACACTGGGGGGCCGTTGGAAAACTTGGCAGTTCCAATTATGCTGTATGTCTCGGCGGAAGCTTGGAAGCTCCCGACTAGTAAAGAAACAAAGATCACGACGACTGGTTTCACCGTCTAAGCCTCCAATTCTCATGACTCTTCTATCGAGTTTTCCTTGAGTAGTTCCATCGATACCACTTGTAGGGTTTCTTCATGGGTGGCCTCAAGGAACACAGGGCATGCTAGTCCGATTTCTGCTGCGTCCTGCCATGTCTGGGCACACACGCACCACCTATCACCAGCTGAGAGTCCTGGGAAGTTGAATTCGGGGGCTGGAGAAATCAGATCGTTTCCCTGAGAACGGGCGAATTCGAGAAATTCGTCCGTAACTTCACAGCAAACAGTGTGAAGTCCTCGGTCTTCCCTATCGGTATTGCAACATCCATCACGATACCATCCAGTTAGGGGGTCAACTGAGCATGACTGAAGATCCCCTCCGAGAACGTTGAATGATGGCAGCATGGGTATTGCAGAAAAAAATGGTAGATTAATGCATCCTAGGTAGCCATCATGAAATGTGATCTAGAATCATTAAGTTGACTCACCCGTTGGTCACTCCTCCTCGTCCATCGGACTTGTGCCTATTAGCCCATAGACCATTGGAGGGAGAATTAGGAACCACCACGAAACTATGGATCCAGGTCCTGCAACTACTTCTCCGTGGAATCTTATCAGAGATTCGTACCCAGGTTCCCCTTCCTCTGGTGCGACCTCAATAACCAACTGCCGTTCATCCTCTTCCAGTAGCCCAAGGTCGAAGCCCACCGAGTCGTAAGTAAAAATAAGCCCTTCAAGAGAAGCACTCTGTCCAGTTCTTGAAGAGAAGTGTGCGAACTGGTCCACCGAAACAGAGTCTGTAGTCTCAGAGTCGAATCCGCCGGTTGAGGACCCTTCTGAATCTTCCTCCCCCCCTGAGAAGATACCGAAGTCAGCGACGGCTGAAAGCGGGACACCCAGGGCTATCACGACGAGGCAGGAGACCCACAAAAAGCCAGATATTCCCCTCGTCAGCCTCCTAGGCTTTAGTGAGGCCACTCCCAGAGAAGCTACGAAGGAAGCCATTAGTATCGCGATAGAACTCCGAGCTAGCTCCAAGCATTCTCCGTGGCAGGGGCCCTCGTCTCTGGATTCTTCGGGATCATCGCTTGAAGAGACATCGTCGCCATTTGGGTTTCCACTTGAATCCGCTGGCTCATTTACTTCCTCCCTATGCATCCAGTAGAGAAGGAGTGGCGTTGCGTTCTCAATGCTGATTTCGAATGTCTGAAACTCCTTATCTATGGAGTACTCTGTCTTGATAGTTGGCTCCCTATCTAGGCCCTCTGTGTACGTCCCTTCCGCGGTAATCTCGAACCAAGAGCTAGACCAGGCAACGAGGACCAGCAACGATGCAAGGACTAGGGCCTCTGGACGCCCGGCCATGGAACTCGCCTAGTGCTCTCTTCTGGGGATGGCTATCGCAGCGGCGGTAATAACTGACAACACTGCCACTACACCTGGCGATGGCAGCCCAGAAGATGAGGCCTCCTCATCCCCGGGAGATTCGGCGGGCTCAGAATCCTCCCAAAATTCGGCGGGCTCAGGACCCTCCCAATCGGAGACGCCATCATTGTCATCATCAGAGTCGAAGAAGTCTGTCGTCCCGTCCTTGTCGGTGTCAGTCTGGTCTAGATCGGGGAAGAACTCTAGACCTAATATCTCGTAGAGCTCTTGAACATCGTGCATCGACTCAGGGGCCATGTCGTCAAGATCTACTTGGGATTCGGTGCCTGACTTTGCATCCTTTGCAGCCTGGCCTGATAGGAACTCTGCGTTGATCATCGTTATGGGGTGTGAGTTGACGTTGGTAATTGATGGACCTAGCAGGATCCTGCCCTCGAGGACTATGGCCATTCCGAAGACTCGCATCTCAGAAGGGCTCCAGAGCATTGTAGCGCAGAGGTCTTCCAGCTCGTAGAGTGGTTCATCGGGGAAATTGTCTTCCATTAGTGCCTCAAGTCTTTCGGAGAATGCCTCCATGGTCTTCTCAAGGTTTGATGCCTCCAATTCCTCCGCCATCCTCTCGTACTTGTCTAGTATACCGTCGTCGGAACTTCCCTCGTCGGATCCGTCATAGCAATCCTCCTCGCCATCATCTACGAAATATGAGGGGATGTAATAGCCGTCATCGCACAAGAAATCTGTTTGGGCTTGGCCGAACTCATAGGAAAGATCGACTGCGTCAAAATACTCAGGAGCTGGTAACCCGATGTATAGGTAGTCGCCTGTCCAGTGGTATCTGGACCAACCGCAGCAATCCTCGTACATGTGGTCCGCATCAGCGGCAAAGGATCCTTGAATAGGAATTGCGCATAGCTCGTAGGCTTCGGACCAGTGAGAGCCTGAATCGCCGCAGTTGGGGTGGCCGCTCGCGAAATAGTGAGTCTCGTTCCTCGCATTGTAAAAATTAGCGTTTTCGTGGTAGCTTCCGAAAGGCACTTCCGGAGGTGGGAGGTTTGGTTGAGTGTCTTTTAGGGAGAGGTTCTCAGGCACTTCTTCCCCGCACCATTCAGGGAATCCCGGGTGATCGGAAACCTTGCTCCTGAACGAACTTGAGTTGTAGTCTTCCAGTGAATCTAGGTTGACATTCACAACACAGTGCCAGACAGAATCACGAATGACAACCTCGTCGGAATTGTCCCCGCAGTCATCATAGCCGTCATTGACCCAATATCCGGGGATCTGGTTGCCGTTGGCGCATACGAAGATATCGTCGATATCGTCCCCATCCTCGAATTCGAGCCCTGCTTCTCCCAGCCATTCCTCCGCCTGCCCTATTGCCACTTCGCCGAGTTGCTCGACGCCGCTGTCGAATGCCTCTGCCAGAGATAAGGCCAGCATGGCCCCCATCCCCCATGGCACTGGTGGGACCAATCCGCACTGGGCCTGGAACTGAGTGCCATCCACCACGATGGTCTCCTTGCCCATGACTGGTGGGCAGTCATGGCCCCAGACGGCACCAGCGAAAAGAGGCATCTCCTGGAAGAATATTCCCTGGTCGACGATAGTGTCCGATAGGGCCACGTTGAAGACGTCGATGTCGACGTCGAAATCTTCTGCTGGAATCCCAGAAGCTGACAGTCCCAGAGCGTAGCTGGTTTCGCTAGAGTACGTTCCATCGATGTACCCGGTGTTCTCGAATCCCTTCCCAATGGCCCCTTGGTCTGGATCGAAATCCGCTCCGGAGGAGTTTGCCGATTCCTCGGTTGGCTCCGAGGACATCAAAAAGTGGTAGTCGACAGGCTCGTTGACCTTCCAGTTTGAAGTTATATTGGGCACGATGAACGACAGGCTAGCAGAGGATGAGATGTCGGGCGATATTGTCTCGTTTGCAGCTGAAACTCCCAACTCAAAGTCGAACCCCATGGATATTGAGAACTCTCCATCCAAATGTAGGTCTGCCCCGTATACCACTAGATCGCTGTCTACGTACTCAACATAGTTGGCGTTAAGAACAACTAGGTAGTCCTGGTATGCACTGGCCCATACGTCGATCATCTCGTCGTTGTGAGACCAGTTGGACACAACTCCCGTGTCAGCCATGCTTCCGTGCCTAATTGTGAGCTCAGTCACCCTCTTGCTGACATTGTAGGAGGTGCCTTCCTCATCACTGACTGTGAATGGGCCAGCCTCTTCCCATGTCTCGACGAAGAATTGCGAATTCCCGCTCAGTACCTGGTCGTAATCCAAGTCGAAGCCAGCGAATGTAGCGGCTTCCTTCAAGTCCCTGTTTAGCTCGTTTACATCCACACCCGTCATGTTCAGTGCATCGCCCTCGAAGTGCGACCAGTCGTAAGTTACCCCCCAGATTGCCGAGTCTTCCTGGCCCTCTGCTATGGAGGATGGAGCCATGGAGGTGGCGAGCAGCAAGCAAATGGACAGCGTTAGGGCCTTCTTGTTCATGTTCTGGCGCCATACACACCGGTTATAGAATTGGTCCCGGATGAAGGGCGTCAGAAACAAGAAAGGGTCGAGATTAATCCTACCTAAATCATAACTCGCGATCGGACCATGCCTGTGCCCAATTGTCGTAGATCCTAATGTCGAAGACAGATGTTGAGTTCGTCCTGATTGAATAAGTATCGAGATTTGAGAGTAGGCCTGGCCTTCCGGCGTCAACCCACGAGAGATGCCACCATGAGCCGTCCCCCGAAGTGACGTTTGTCTCCCCTAGGCTCAGTGTTAGACTTGCTACTGACCCTCCTCCAGAAAATGAGTGCATCTCTATTTCTGAGAGGGGTGCTTCGTGGACCATGCCACTAGGGACAGTTCCGATTACGGATGTAATGCCCCCATGGGATTCCTGGTATTGCGGAATTGGAATGAACGGAACTGGGGACTTTGGTGACTCTTGCGAGTTTGCGAATGTTTCGTGAGGGTCAGCTGATGTCCCAGACTCTAGTCCGCCTTGCCAGTCCTCGTTGGCAATTTTCATCTCGAAAACAAGATTAGAGTCATCGAGGCCGCCGGAGAAAATAGAAATCCCGACTATCTCTGGCGTTATTCCCTGCAACTCTAGGTAGATGTCATCTGACTCCCTTTTGCCATGGGCAATTTGGTAAGATTCCATTGCGTCCCCAGTAATTGTCCAGCTAAGTCCTGAGAATTGGGATATGTCGTACCTGAATGGGGGCCATCTTCCTTCTGGGTTAAGGGTAGCTAGCCTAGCTAATTCGGCAAATGGGTCCTCGTAGACCGGGTCCGCATCCCTCCCGAGCATCCACTGCCCCAATGTCCTAGTGAAAGTCTGATGTCCGCCATCCCAAATCTCGTAACCTACTACTTGGACCCCTCCAACCCAAACAGTGTTCCTCACCAGTCTACGATTCTTCTCATCATCCTTCTCAACCTCCCAAACCATCTCTCCTTCGATTCCGTCATCGGAGAACTTGGAGACGGTCCTTACGTTTAGCTTCGCGAACTCTTCTGCTAGAATCAACGCATCTAGTTCCCCCTGCTGCTCGAGAATTGAGTTTAGGGCGCTGCTGGTTAGTGGGAAGCAAGTGTTCTCCGGGCATGGCCTCTCGAACTCCAGGCATCCGGGCACGAACGTCAGGCAGAGTAAGAATGAAATGAAGATGGACCTAATCACTGGAGCTCGCATAATGGTAGGCCAAATATGCGTTCCTGAGACAAGATGTGGATTGTCGTTGCGTCGCGCCTATATGGGATGCACGTAGGGGGCAAAGCGGGGCGAGTGGCTTGGGCGAAGAAGTTCTAGTTGTTTACAAGAAGAACTTCGAGGAGGTGCACGACAGGTCCCTAGATGAGATCAGAAGTGTGCTCGACGTGCTTGTCAAGGACAGGGGGCTTAACGTCGGTTACACTGCAAGAGAGACAGTTAGACGGGCAGACTTCGTTGAGCCGGACTTGGTAATCGTCCTCGGCGGGGATGGAACCCTGACTTCCATAGCGCATTCCGTGGATGACAACACACCTGTGATGGGAGTAAACAGTCACCCCCGAAGCCAGGATGAAGGTGGCTCATATGGCTTCTACATGGGGAGCGACCCTAGCACATTCGCGGAAGATGTAGTTTCCGCACTAGATGGAGACGCTATTGTGAATGTCCTCCCTAGGCTTCAGGCCGAAATTGAGACTACTAGTGGCAATGTGATTCGATGCGACCCGGCCCTCAATGACCTTTTGGTAGCCAATACTCATCAGTACCAACCATCGAAATACAAGCTAAATAGAGATGGTGTTGAGTCGGCTCAGCACTCTTCTGGATGCCTCTTCTCGACATTCCTAGGCCAGGGAGCCTGGTTCAGGCACGTTGTGGACATAGAGGGTTCAAAATTCCCGATTGAAGAGATTGACGACCACTACCTGTTCGTTGCCAGGGAGCTCCCACGTTCGGACAGGTCGGAGGATGGGACTTACTGGGGGTGGGGCAGTGGGCCCACGGTGATTACCAGCGACATGCACAGGGGCTACGTGGTCAGCGATGGATGGGATGAGACACACTTCACCAGGGGTGCCACATTGACCGTTGGAATCGATGGTCCCAAGTTGCGTCTTCTGACATTCAGAGGAAGCATCCTGGGAGGGGTGGATCAATGGTTGGCTAGCCCATCAAAGGATCTGCTCTAGGAACAGCTTCGTTCTATCGTGCTTAGGGTTTGAGAAGAACTCCTCCGGGGTATTCTCCTCTACGAGTTCCCCTTCGTCGAAGAGGATGCATCTGTCGGCGACCTCCTTTGCGAAGCCCATCTCGTGAGTAACCACTATCATTGTGATGTCCCTCCTGGCCAGATCTATCATCACTTCCAAAACCTCCTTGATCATCTCCGGATCTAGTGCCGAGGTTGGTTCGTCGAAGAGCATGATGTTTGGATCCATTGCCAGAGCTCTAGCAATAGCCACCCTCTGCTGCTGGCCTCCTGACAGGCCACTTGGGTACTTGTAAGCCTGTTCTGGGATTCCGACCCTCTCTAGGAGTTCCATCGCCTTTGCCTCGGCATCGGCCTTGGACGAGGCTTTGACCTTCATTGGTGCTAGAGTGATGTTCTCCATTACTGTCAGGTGCGGGAATAGGTTGAATTGCTGGAAAACGAAACCGATGTCGGCCCTTATTTTCTTCAGATCGGCTACGCTGGTCTTCTCGCTGATCTCGATCCCCTCCACGTGAATCTCTCCAGCGCTGTGCGGCTGGAGCCTGTTTAGGGTGCGAATGAATGTGGACTTGCCCGATCCAGAGGGGCCTAGGACCACTATGATCTCGCCCCTCCTAATTTCCATGTCGATTCCCTTCAGAGCCCAGAATTCCCCAAAGTTGACCTTGACTCCTTTAGTGCTAATTATTATCTCGTTTTCTTCGCTCATGCTCTCTCCGCCCCTCCCTCATTCACTAACCCAAGGCTCCTTTCGACCTTCATAGAAATTCGGGAGATGTAAAATGCAGGCAGCCAGAAAACGATGGCAGCGAAGTAGAGTGGCTCGAGATAGTAACCCATGAAGTTGAAGTCCGTCTGAGAAAGGGTCGAAGCGATCTTCAAGAAGTCAAGAACCCCGATGATGTAGAGAAGGGTGGTGTCCTTCCAGAGACCTATGAATACGCTGACTATCGATGGCAGAGTAGTCCTAATGGCATTTGGCAGTTCCACGGACTGCTTTGTCTGGATTGGAGACAGCCCCAATGCGATTGCGGCTTCTTTCTGGCCGGAATCCACGGATTGTAGACCACCTCTGATGACCTCTGCGATGTATACTGCACCGAAGAAGCTGAAGATTGCCATCATCCTGAGTATATTGCTGAAGTCCTCAGGGTCGGAGAATAGGGGGTCTGCGACGTCACCCAGCATGAATAGGGCGAAGTATAGCCAGCAGATCAGAGGGCCTGATCGGAAAATCTCGATGAAGGCGACTGTAGGCCACTTGACCACTGGGAGATTGCTCTGCCGGCCAAATGCAAACAAGATGCCCAACCCGAGACCTAGGACGCATCCAGCCGTTGCTACGATGAAATTGACGAAAAGTCCGCCCCATTGGGTAGAGGGGATGCCGGGTTCGGATAGGGGGTCCAGCATGGGTCCGATAATCGGTATTGGGGAAAGGAATGATGCAAGTGATTGCATGAAATCGGGCGGATCCATCATGAAGATGACCAAGAAGAAGTTGCAGACGACCAAGATCGTCAGAACCCTCTTCACCCTATTGACTTGGTATTCTTCGCTTCTATTGTTGTACCACCGGGATATAGCGAATGAGGCCAAGGAGAGCAAAGCGATAGTCAATAGCCTAGTCCTGACTGATTCTGCGTTGAAGTTGGAGTACTCTTCGTTAGTCGCGAATGCTATGAATCCTATCGAGATGACAAGGAACCAAGGTACGAATGTCGAGGACTTTGTGTCCGAAGTGCCGTACAGTGCACCAAGAAGGATTAGCGAAAAAACCACGAATGGCCAGAGTCTCCAGTTGTGGGCGGGAATTAGGTCCGAAGTCATCGCCAAGGTTAGGTCGGGCCCCACAGCCAGTAGAACCCTGTTCGACCAGACAATGTCCCACCTCATTTCCAAGAGCATTATCTCAAGGGCCATTTCGACAAGGAATGCACTGAGGAATGCGCTTAGTATGCCTAGAATAGCAGCTGAGCTGGAACGAAGGAAAGTTTGCTTTAGCAGGACCAGACAAATTACCCAGACAGCCAGAGCTGCGAATGCAGAGGAAAGCAACGAGTAGATTGCCCTGTCCGCCTCTGTTACCTCGCCCACTGCTTCCATCCCCATGGAATCCATGAAGTAGAAAATGAATGATATGAGGCCGATTGAAAGAGCGACTAGAGATAGCTTCGTGTCGACCTCCTTGCCCTCGAAGTTCGATCTGCCTGAGACCGCGGTCTCAGACTTCTGGAGGGCGATCAGCGCCTCTTCTTTCGATTTGGGAATTATTGAAATCATATCCTCACCCTCGTAACTCTGGCATTGTAGGCATTCATTATTCCTGAGATCAACAGGCTACCTGCTTGGTATGTGACTAGAAGCAGAATGAAGAGTGGGATGAGCTTGCCAACGTTGTTCATCATTACTGAGATGACGTAGAATACGTCGTTGTATGCTACGACGATTGCGAGGCTACTGTTCTTCCAGACGTTCATGTACTGGCTATTCAGAAGTGGGACCATACTCCTGAGGGCCTGGGGCATAATGACTAGTCTTAGCCTCTGATAAGGAGTCAAGCCGAGGGATACGGCCGCCTCCACCTGGCCAACTGGAAGAGACTGTATGCTTCCCCTAACTATCTCGGATACGACGGAGGCGGTGAATAGGGTCAGACCGAGAACCATTGCTGTGAACATTAGTGTGACCTTGAAGTAAGTGCCCTCCACGAATATCCACGAACCTGACGCCTCTGGCCTAACTTTGTCCATTACTGGAGTGGAGTAGTCGCCAAGCATGAGCGCCAATCCAAGAACAATGGCAGCCCCCCATATCCCAGAGCGCCTGAGGACGGCTGCGTTGGAGTCATCAACACCGTCCCTCTGCAGATACCTCATCACACCCCACACGGATAGCAAGATGACAATGAATAGGATGGCCCTGGATGCCTCGAACAGTGGAATGAACATTCCTTGGCGAGATGCATAGAAGATCCCCTCTGTCTCCGAGGCGTTGGAGCCGAATAACCAGGCCCTGGTCGACCCATAGACTGGGAAGCTTAGTCCGAATTGGGTGGTAATGACGAAGAGGAGAATTGCCAGTGGGAAGTTCCTGAATAGCTCGACGTAGACGGTTGCCATCCCGGATGCGACCTTGTTTGAAGACATCCTCAGGACCCCGATGGTGATGCCAAGGATTGTGCACAGGACGATTGCCAATAACGTGGCTCTGATGGAGTTGATTACTGAAGCCCAGTAGAATGTCCACCTGGAGTCTTCTCCGAATTCTGGAATCAAGGGCCAACCAGTCATGTCGAACGAGTTATTCGAATCCATGAAGCCCCAATCCACGTCCCAGCGTGCTGCGGCATTGACGTCTGGATTGTTTTGTAGGTACAAGAACCTAGTGACCATGTATAGCATTAGGGGGGTGATCACTGTGAAGAAGAACGCTGAGCTCCTCCGATCCATTTCTGATGGGTTGGATTCTCCCTTGCCTATGATGTAGGCAGAAGACAAGACTACGAGCAAGAATAGCAATGAAAGGGTCCTTGGCAGGTCTTCGACCACGACTGGTAAAAAGGAAACTCCGAAGAAGCAGAAGGAGACGAAAGCGAAAATGGGGAGTGCTGTCCTCATTAGGTGTATTCTCTCGAAGCGTCCGGATAGTATCAGTGGGAGATCGCCGGTCGACAGTGCGAAACCGACCACGATAGGAGTTCCCAGGAGAAGTAGGGGGAGGCCCGATGTAGGAGAGGGGTTTAATGACCCAACTATGAAAGGGGCTAGTAAAGCGATAACTATCGCGGTCGCACTAACTATCCAACCCTGCCACTCCCTTGGCCTCAATAATGCCTTGAAATCGTTCTGAGCCAGAAGAAAGAATACGAGCACCACCAATGCAAGCCTAGTGGTGACTTCTCCTGTTCCGATGAATGATGGGTTGAGTTGCTCGCCAGCGAAGACTACTGACCTGGTGAGATCTGTAATCGCTAAGGCTGATGGGGTGAACAACCTATTGCTGTATGTCCAAGCTAGGAAAATATAGAATAAAAGGATTGCAGATTCCCTGCTCACTCCCCGGGGATCGTTCTTAGCACGTTCTGCAAATTTATTGGCGCGTGCTCTGATATCAAAATCGGAAAACGCAGAAACGATGTCATTCTGGATTTCTCTGAATAACGACATCTCACTTGCCCTCCCTAAAGGGGGAATTGTTGGGTCCCGCCAGGGAGCGTGATGCCCCCTGGCAGGATTTCGTAACTCTGTCTCTCACCGAATATTGGATTTCAGCGGATTGGAGCTGCGTACTGAAGGCCGCCCTCAGAAACTAGGGCGTTCTGGGTTCCTGTACGGGACAGCTTGCATCCCGTCATTGCATCGGATCCGGAGTGGCCATCGTATGTTCCGTCGCAGAATGCGGCATCCCATGCCTCTCCGTAGTTTCCTGCAGCATCCAGGACCTTCTGCATCCAGTCTGCGGGCAGAGGGTTGGCTGCAGTGCCTAGCCCGAACGGGCTGTCAGCGTGCGTTCCGAGTAGTCTCTGAACTGCAGGGTTGTCCGAAGTCAGGAAGGTTTGGTAGTTGCCGGAGTGGATTCCCATCTCCTCGGCAGTCACCATGCCCCACCAGACCCACTGGACGACATCCTTCCACTCAGTGTCCATATCTCGGACAGCTGCTGCTAGAGGCTCCTTTGATAGGGTCTCTGGAGCGATCCAAAGGCCATCGCAGTCATCGTCGGTTGAGTCGGCTACAAGGCCGCACTGGGCTGCAGAGGTCACGGTTCCGTTCTCGTCTAGTAGATCGTTCTCTAGGACGTACTTCCTTGCGACCATTGCGGACATGTCTCCGGTGAATGCTGAGCACTCTCCGGCCACGAACTTCTGTGCGCCCTCGGTTCCGGTTGCGACGTTGACGGAGGTGATGGTGATTCCATTCACCAATGCCCAGTCAGCGAGGTTGCCCTCTGTGGTCGTTCCGGTTCCTACGCATACCGATAGTCCATCTAGGTCAGCTGGGGAGTAGTCCCCATCGTCTGGGACCATGTCTCCGCGAATCAGGATTCCCTGACCGTCGAAGAAGTTGATTCCAGCGAAGTCTGCCGTCAGGCCTGCGTCCCTACCTGCTGTCCAGGTGGTTGTCCTGATTAGGACGTCAATGTCCATTCCAGAAAGGAGGTCGAACCTAGTAGATCCTGTTGCCAGGACGTACTCGATGTCCGTGTCCGGGTTCAGGCCTATTGCAGCGGCTACAGCCCTGCAGTAAGCTATGTCTAGCCCCTCTCTTGATCCATCAGGGTTCAGCCATCCCATGCCCCACTGGTCGATCTTAACGCCGCACTTCATTGTGCCACGCTCGTGTATCGTGTCCAGGGTGCTAACAGGCGTTGCGCTAGCGATTCCAGCGGCTTCTCCTTCAGCTCTCGCGGCGTCGACGTCATCTTGTGTTATGTCATCGCCCGCACAGCCCGCTAGGGCTGCAGTCATCATTAACAGCATCATTGTTGTAGCGAGTAATCGCTGCATAATGCCTTTGACGCGATGTACTAGGTATATACCTTCTCCTAAATGCGGAAAAAACACCATATTCGGAGCTATTTAGAAATTAATTTCGGAAATAGGTGGGAGGCGGGGCAGCAAAAGCTGCCCCGACCCCCGGTTTCCGAGTTTTCTTAGGAGGTGATCCATCTGCAGGTTCCCCTACAGATACCTTGTTACGACTTAACCCTCCTTGTCGAAGGCAGGCTCGAATACCCCATGGT
>PAYZ01000019.1 GCA_002716085.1 Methanobacteriota archaeon
AAAAGAGCATATCAATTCACAATCGAAGGAAGAGTTGTGCACGGCCATAGCGGAGGGGCCCTACCCGGTCCCATGCCGAACCCGGAAGTCAAGCCCTCCTGCGTCGATTCCGGTACTGTGGTGCGCAAGCCCACGGGAAAGGTCGTCGCTGTGCCACTCTCCTTCACATCCCCGCAACAAATTTACGGCCGACGGCAGTCATGAGCAGGGAAGAGCATGCCAATTTCCACAGGAGACGTACTCGGCCACTCTCAAGTTGGAGTATATCTTAGCGTAGTAGGGGACGTTTTATTCGTACCAGGGACACTGGAGTCAGAGATCGTCGAAGAGGTAGAATCATCCTTCGAGATGGAGACGCATCGTTTCCTCGTAGGTGGCTCTTCTCTGCTCGGAAGCCTGCTTAGAGGAAATAGGAAGGGCGTGGCAGTGGCCGATATCGCCACTCAGGAAGATCTCGATGAGCTTTCCAGCTTCGGGGACGTCGTAGTCTTGGAAAGCGGAGTAAATGCTGCAGGAAACCTGATGGCATGCAATGACAACGGAGCCGTGGTTAGCACCACCATCCCAGAACTAGGTGCAGAAATGATTTCTGACGTACTGGGCGTCACCGTTGCCAGAACAGAAGTGGCAGGACACAACACTGTCGGAAGCATGGTAGTGGCAAACAACAAGGGAGTTCTAACCCATCCTGATGTAAAGACATCCGAGGTCGAGTCAATTGAGTCTGCTCTAGGAGTCCCAGTCATGGTTGGAACAGTAACATTCGGGTCTCCTTTCGTGGGTGCAGGGTGCTGTGCAAGCGATAGCCACGCTCTAGTTGGCGCTGGTTCCACTGGGCCCGAGTTGAACAGGATCGAGGACGCATTGGGGCTAATCTGATTACTCATCAGAGCCGTCCGATTTTTGTCTCCATGAGAGGGGTATCCACGACCAGGGCCTTGCTAGCGCAATTAGGCCGAAGACAAAGAAAGCAACACTGGCCTTAATACTCAGCACAGCCCCATCGTATGATCCCTGGCAGATACTCCCACAGGTCGTAGGTCCGTATAGGGGGTTATTGAAAATCACGATAATAAGGAAAACCATCCCAAGTAGGACCATCATTGCAATGGAAAGGATGCTGAGCCCTAGGAAGGTGAAACCAATTACACGAGCATCATCTCCCTCGAAGTTAACAACTTCTTCCTTTATCGACTTCCAAGTGTTATCAGAGGGGTCCCTGTAAACGTTAACCATCTCTGTGGGAACCTCTTTCAGACCAAGCGAATATGAAAATGAGACAGCAGTAGCCAAGAATGCTAGAACCGAACAGATTGACAAGCAAGATCCCAATAGCCAGAAGTCATCATTGTCTGGTTGACTCATGATTAGATTCACCCCAACTCTATTCAGAATAATAGTCACGACAAGCATAGCAAAAGAAACTCTGAACTTACTAAGGTTCATGTTGTCACGATTGTCCTAGGCCTAATCAAAGATTTCCCGGAACCATCATGAATAGAGAAAATAGAACACGATGCTACGATTCCCGTACAAACATGCAGGCAGGCAGGCCCGAATGGTGGGATGATGCAGTTGAACACCTCTCTAAAGATCCACTCATAGGGCGGTTAGTTGGGGATTATCATGGAGAAGGGCTATCTGGTCGAGGAGAAATATTTCAGACATTGATCCGAAGCATAGTTGGCCAGCAAATTTCTGTAAAGGCTGCAGATTCAATCCACAGTCGCTTAGAGAATTTATGCGGTGAAATAAGCAGGAAGTCAATTGGGGCATGTTCGGTCGAGGACCTAACTTCTTGTGGTTTATCACAAAAAAAGAGCATTTACATTCATGCAATCTCCACCAGCGACGCCCCAATTCTTCCCGAGGGTTATGAGGAACTGGATGACGAGGCAATTATCGCGCATCTTGTGAAGTTCAAAGGAGTAGGTCCTTGGACTGCTGAGATGATGCTAATCTTTTCTCTAATGAGGCCAGATGTTCTGAGCTTGGGCGATCTGGGGGTAGTTAAGGGGATCCAAGGCCTTGCTCCAGAGGCACTTACCAAGGAGGAAATGACCGTAGTGGCAGAAGATTGGCGCCCATTTCGCACTGCTGCATGTTGGTTCCTATGGAGGTCATTGGACCCCCATCCTGTGGAATACTGACAGATTTAGAAAAATCTAGAATTTCGTGTAATCTACCATTTCCTTATCGATTCTGGAGTCTACTTCTGGCAGGGGATACTTCAGTCCAGTGGCAGTGTTAAATAGAATCGCGTGTTCTTCGGGGGAGATTTGACCAGATTCTATTGATCTCCTATATGCTACAGCAGTAGCCGCTCCCTCTGGACAGAGGAGCAAACCATCCCTAAGGCCTATTTCGTTCTGGAATTCCAATGTCTCATCGTCCGTGACTGCGATGGCGAATCCTCCTGAAGACCTAACTACTTCCAGGATCATGAAGTCCCCAAGTGCAGAAGGGACTCTGATTCCAGATGAAATTGTCTCAGCATCTTCCCAGAATTCTGCGAACTCGTCATCGTTTTCCCAAGCCCTAACTATTGGTGCACATCCTGTTGATTGAACTGCAACCATCTTAGGCATCTCGCAATCAATCCACCCAAGCTCCCTGAGTTCATGGAAAGCCTTCCACATGCCGATTATTCCTGTACCTCCTCCAGTTGGATAAAATATCACGTCAGGGAGCTTCCATCCCAATTGCTCTGCTAGCTCTAAACCCATAGTCTTCTTCCCTTCGATCCTGTAAGGCTCCTTTAGGGTAGAAACTGCAAACCAGTCGATATGGGGGGCTCCGTCGGCGATTATCTTCCCACATTCTCCGATTAATCCATTCACAAGGTGAGTTTTCGCACCTTGGATTTGAGTCTCCCTCACATTTATCTCAGGCGTGTTGTCAGGACAAAGAACGGTAGTGATTATGCCAGCTCTTGTTGCATATGCAGCTAGAGCGGATCCTGCATTTCCATTGGTAGGTATGGCCAGATGACTGATCCCCAGCTCCTTTGCCATGGACACCGCAAGAGCCAGCCCCCTGGCCTTGAAGGAACCAGTTGGAAGCCTTGATTCGTCCTTCACTGTAACTGATCCGGGTCTTGAGCCAAGAATCTCACATGAGCCCTCTAAGTCAATTAGGGGGGTTAAGACCTCTCCTAGGGATATTCTGTTTTCCTTCTTGGTTACGGGTAAAAGAGCGGAGTATCTCCAAAATCCACTCTCCATTGATTCGCCTATGGATTCTCTTGAAACCTCTCTTCTGATCGCTTCGAGGTCGTACTTCACAACGATAGGCTTGCCATCGTCGGAAACAGTGTGGACAGCCCCAGGCTGATATCTCTTACCCGTGTAGGCGCATTCCAAGTGACTGACGTATCTTCCCATTGGCTTCACAGGTCTCGGATGCCCGATGAACATGCCGCCTAGACAGCAGTAGGTGCTACGTGGCCATCATCCTTACCACCAGAGGTCCTTACTCTATCCCACACATCTTTCATCAGTTTGTCGTGGCAATCCTTGCAATAGTTGAAGCGTTCGTAAGCTTCCCTGAATGAATACGCCTTCTTTCCGCTCGAGACTAGGAAGCCCTCCGGGGAAAGCCTGCTAACCAAGGTGGATAAATCACTGCAATCGTCAAAGTCACAATTGGCCATTTCAACCTACATCCTCTATCTTTTCTATCTCCAACAAGGGGACATTTGCCTCTACCCTCTCGCCAGATTCGCATCCAACCTTCTTGACCAAGCCGCCAATTGCCGCCTTAATCTCGTTTTGCATTTTCATGGCTTCAAGGACTATTACGACATCTCCTGCTGCTACTGTGTCTCCTTCGGAGACAAGGATGGAAACAACCTTTCCTGGGATGGCCGAAGTGACTATTCCAGAACCCCCAGCTAGTTTTCCTGACGACTTCTTCTTCCTAGGTCTAACCTTACTCACTGAGTCAGATTTAATCAAGTATGTTTTACCTTCCACTGAAACCTCCCATAGGCCTTCTTTGAGCTCTATTTCTACTTCGAACTCTTCGCCATCTACAGTCAGAATCCTCTTCTCTTTCAAGAAATCACCTGTTTACGCTCCTGCTAGATCTAGATTTCAGAAGAGAGCCCCCCCCTATCGACATTCTCCTGTGGGCACTCGACCAGTGACTCCCAACCGCCCTACCTGCTGAAGGGGATATAGAAACCCCAACAGACTCCTCCAGAAGAACTGAAGCAATAGCAACAGCAAGCATCTTCCTGTCTCTTTCTTCAGAACTCATTTGATCACAACGGTATGTTTCCATGCTTCCTTTCGGGCCTAGGCTCCTCCTTCTCAAGAAGGGCCCCAAGTGCCTTTATGAGAGATGATCGGGTATCTGACGGGCTGATTACGTCATCAATATAACCTAAAGCAGCGGCTTTGTATGGATTTGCAAACGACTCCTCGTAGTCATCGACCAACCTATCCCGCTCCTGCTGGGGATTCATTGCGCCCCTTATCCTCCTTCTGTGGATGATCTGCACAGCCCCCTTTGCACCCATCACCGCAAGCTCAGCAGTAGGCCACGCTATGTTATAGTCCCCTCGGATGTGCTTCGAAGACATCACGTCATATGCACCTCCGTATGCCTTTCTCGTAATTACAGTTAGTTTTGGAACAGTTGCCTCTGCGAACGCATACAGCAATTTTGCTCCGTGCCTGATTATGCCTCCCCATTCCTGACTAGCCCCGGGCAAGAAGCCAGGCACGTCAACAAGAGTTACTAGGGGGATATTGAAAGCATCGCAGAATCTTACGAACCTAGCAGCTTTGACTGAAGCGTCTATGTCGAGACATCCTGCAAGGTGTAGCGGTTGATTTGCCACGACTCCTATAGAGTGACCTCCAAGCCTACCTAGTCCAACAACGATATTCTTAGCAAATTCGGACTGAACCTCTAGGAAGCTACCCGTATCCAGAACTTCTTCAATAGCATTGGTCATGTCATATGGGGTGCTGGGGTCTTCTGGAACTAGCTCTTCTAGTGCCGAGCAAGGTCGATCGAAGGGATCACTGGTTTCTTCAACTGGTGCCCTTTCTAGGTTGTTGGAAGGGATTAGAGAGACAAGGTCCCTAACAACATCAAGTGCCGTTTGATCGCTCTCGGCAGTGAAGTGAGTAACGCCCGACTTTGTCGCATGGGTGATCGCTCCCCCCAGCTCTTCGAATCCTACCTCCTCATTTGTCACCGTCTTGATAACCTCAGGACCAGTAATGAACATGTGTGACGAATCCTCAACCATTACCACGAAATCTGTTATCGCAGGCGAGTAAACTGCCCCGCCAGCACAAGGCCCCATAATTACAGAAATCTGAGGAATCACTCCACTAGATCTAACATTTCTAAAGAAAATCTCTGCATATGACCCCAGACTGGCGACTCCTTCCTGTATCCTGGCACCACCGCTGTCGTTTAGTCCAATAACAGGTGCACCCGTCTTAAGGGCCATGTCTAGAATCTTACAAATTTTCAAACCGTGCATTTCTCCTAGGGATCCCCCATAGACAGTGAAGTCCTGAGCAAAACAGTACACTAATCTCCCATTTATCGTACCATGGCCACATACTACCCCATCTCCTGGAATAACGTTCCTGTCCATCCCGAAATCTCTGCATCTATGCTCTACCAATGCATCTACTTCCATGAATGAGCCAGAGTCAAGGAGTTGTTCTATCCTCTCCCGAGCAGTCATCTTACCCT
The DNA here is from genome assembly GCA_002716085.1 of Methanobacteriota archaeon. Classification (GTDB taxonomy): domain Archaea; phylum Thermoplasmatota; class Poseidoniia; order Poseidoniales; family Thalassarchaeaceae; genus UBA36. The sequence continues at coordinate 5,722 of PAYZ01000019.1, forward strand.
TTGCATGCTGCGCTAGAATCCTCTCTTGACCACCTCCTGATTGGGACTTTTCTTTCCTCCTCCTAAGGTCGTCGACCTTGTCCGAGTTACCACTCACATATGCAAATGGGAATAGGCCGCCCATGAGCATTCCTAAAATTTGAAAATATTTCACCTCCGGTTGCTTGAAGGCATACGCCCATCTGCAATGGCCCATAAAGATGCGTATAGTAATAGCAAAACCGGGTCTTGACGGCCATGACAGAGGGGCAAAGGTAGTTGCTAGAGCTCTGCGAGATGGGGGTCACGATGTCATCTACACCGGACTAAGGAAGACTCCAGATGAGATAGTTGCGATAGTGAATGACGAGGATGCAGAAGTACTGGGCCTCTCAACCCTGTCCGGTGCCCACGACTCTCTGATTCCCAAGATTTGCGAAGGACTCAGGGAATCAGGATTAGGTGAAGTAATCGTTTTTGCTGGCGGGATAATTCCTCAGAGGGATTTGAAAATTCTCTATAGCTCTGGAGTAAGAGCAGTCTTCGGTCCGGGGACCCCAACCGCAGAAGTCCTCTCTTTCCTAGAAGAGGTCCTATCTAGGAAAGAGAATGGGGACCCTACAGGTGTGGGAGATAGTTTAGGGTGGAACTGGAATTGAACGATCTAGATGAGCTACTAGTATCGGCCAAATCAGGAAATCGACGTAGCCTTTCTCGACTTATATCAAGAATCGAATCAGGGGAGAAATTCGAATCTCCCTCCTCAAAAAGCTGGACATTGGGAATCACAGGCCCCCCAGGGGCTGGTAAATCTACACTAATAGGGCAGATTGCAAGAAGTTGGATTAACAACGGCGAGAAAGTTGCTGTCCTTGCTTTCGACCCCTCCTCCCCCATTTCAGGAGGCTCATTCCTCGCAGATAGAATAAGGATGGAAGAGAGTGGTTTGCGAGAGAATCTTTTCGTTCGATCCCTCTCTTCAGGAAATATTCCTGGAGCTATTGGACCAAATGTCGAGAATATGTGCATTGCCCTTACGGAATGCGGATGGAGCAGAATCATCATCGAAACTGTGGGTTCCGGGCAATCTGAATTTAGAGTTGTAGCATTCGTCGATAGAATCCTTCTGGTCGATGGTCCTGATAGGGGGGATTTGATACAGGCCGAAAAGGCAGGTGTAATGGAGCTGGCCGATGTAATAGCTGTGAATAAGTCTGACCTCCCCGGAGCAGAGGAAGCTGCCAAAAATATCCGATTCTCACTAGGCTTAGTCAGTGGTGACAACAGGAATGTGCATCTTGTATCAGCAAAAAGCGGATCTGGCATAGATTTGCTGATGAAAGATATCGACTCCTGCAAATCAGATATGCCAAGGCAGAAATTAAGGATGAGGGAGCGACTAATCAGTGAATGGGACTCACTCCTTCTTGGTCACCCAGAACTCGAGTCAGTTCTGGAAAAACTATGTGACAGTTCATTAACTATCACTGAAGCTATTGATGCCATGAGAAACACTTTGCAAAGGGAGGTGGAGTAGATTTCTTCTGAAGGTAGTGATTTGTTTGTAGATCACGTTGAGCATTCGATTGGAGGGATGGGGGGCCATGCATTCAGAAGAGCAACCCACATTTCAATGGTTTCTGTACCTTACCTCTACTATGTCCACGGTGAGGAAATCTCTTCATTGTTCAATCTTGAACCAAGGGAGTTCGTAAGTACAATTTGCATTTTGATACTATTAGTCGAGGCCATTCGACTCAGGACTGGAATCGTCATAGTGGGACAAAGAGCTTACGAATCCAATCAGATATCTGCACTAGCTTGGGGGTCAATAGCTGTAGCACTTGCGCTGCTAATTGCACCGGACAACGGTAGAGAAGGAATTGATGCAGGAATCTACGGTTTCCCATTGATTGCTGCAATGACCTTGGTCGATCCCTTAATGGGCGAGATTAAGAGGGTGAAGAAGGATTTGCGTTTGGCAATTCTTACAGGACTATTTGCATCATACTCTATTTGGTTTGCTTGTCACTTCTGGATAGGGACTGAAATTATTGTGGCCCTCATCTTGGCTCCTCTAACTGTGGCTGGCGAGGTCCCTTCGAACAAACTCATAGATGATAATGCTACCATGATCCTATTTCCGTTAACTGGGCTGGTCCTTCTATTGCCCTTCCTGTGACTAAAACCCCGTCATGTTTACATCCTGATTTCCTGTGGAATAGTCAATGGACTCTCTCGAAGTAGAAGTAGAGGAAGTTAACAGTTCCGACATGGTCAGCGAAATTTGGGACTCTCCCCTAAAGCAGAGCACATATATGTTCATCTGGGCTATTGCCTCTCTTGCATCCTTTGCAATTTTTTTCAAGTACTTTTAGAACTGAGAGTCAATAACCCCTCTCTTCTTCTAGAAGCCTGGCCTTCTCCTCTTCTCCCCCTGGTCCGCTATATCCGCCAATAGAACCATCAGACCTAATTGCTCTATGGCATGGAATCACAATTGGATAGGGATTCTTCGAACATGCATTTGCGACCGCTCTAGCCGAATTGGGATTCCCTATGGAGGTTGCAATCTCCTTGTAACTCCTAGTCTGGCCACGGGGGATTCTTCCTAACTCCTGCCAGACCTTCTTCTGGAACGATGTTCCACTCAATAGGGCCTTCATTCTGAATCATCAGAAGGTCTTGAGCCCTCCAATTCCTCCATTCCAACAATCTCGTAATTCGAAGGGAATAGTGCGATAGTTACTCCAGCTACGATGCAGACAATACCCGTCCAGAATGACCCCCTAATCATTAGTTCGATTCCGAGAGCACAGAGAACCAAACCCCCAATATTGGAGACCCAAACAAGGGTCTTGAAGGTCGAAAGCGAGACTCCGCTGGTCCTCTTTGTCCTTTTGGGCCCAAACTCTGCACCGAATCTGATTGGGTCGTCTCCAGCCATAATTTCACCTATCGATCATTATTATTGCATCAGTGGGACATGCCAGTACACACAGTTTACATCCCGTACATGGGTCTCTCAGAATCTTTGCCTTTCTGTTAACGTCCACGTTCATGATCGGACTAGACATCGGGGCATCGTAAAGCTCGATTGCATCGTCATCGCAGACTATTGTGCATTGGTCGCATCCTATGCACTGCTCTTCTTTGACCCAAGCAACCGCCTCTGGCCCCCCCTTTAGCTTGGCTTCTTCCTCGGCCCTCATCGAGTTTAGCTGCATCCTAATCCTAGCCTGCTCAGCAGCCCTCCTTTCGATAAGATTCTGAATATCTGTCATGCTAACTCAGCTATCCGCGAGAAGATCATGCTTATCATAGTGAGTTTCTCACCTAGCTCTCGACTCTTCTATTTGTCTGGCAAGGAAGCTTACCACATCTAGTATCTCGAAATCGTGTCTTGGGTCGCCCTCGAACTTCAGACATTCGAAGTGAGCAACGCACTTCGGGCAGGAAGTCAGCATTATGTCAGCACCAGTTTCCCTAACCTCTTCGAACCTCTGAATCCTTAGACCCCTGCTGTTTTCGTTGCATGACATCATGCTTGAGACTCCACAGCAAAGGGCATCTTCTCCCGTATGCTCCATTTCCACCAGGTTGACACCATCTACCGAGCCAACTAGATCACGAGGCTCGTCGTAGATGTTCATCTGCCTCCCTAGCCGACATGGGTCGTGATAGGTAACGGTAACATCCTCACTGGTCTTTAGCTCCATGTCGAATCCACTCTCGATTAGGAACTCCGTTGTGTGCATTACCTTCATGTCATCTAGTTCGTAGTCAAGGGCGAATGTCCTAAAGCACTCTGCGCAGGATGTGACTAACGTTTCGATTCCACTCTCGCCCAACTTCTTCTGATTGTACTTCTTTAGCTTCTCGAATACCTCGGTCATTCCCTGCCACTTCTGGTCGTGACCGCAGCACTTCAGGAAGTCCCTGCCTAGGTAGGTCACTTCCTCGCCCATCTCCTCGAAAATTGTAAATGCCGAAGTTGTAGCATCCCCCAGATCCATGCTGCCCTTGTTTACATGGCTGAAAACCATCTCCTGGTCGATGTAATCTACACATCCGGGATAGTAACCTATGCTTGAGTCGAGAGGGTAATCTTCTACGGGGATGAAGGCATCGTCGGCATCCTCCTCTGCCTCTGCAGCTAGGACTGCCTGAAGTACTGTGTGGGGGATCTCGGCCGCAGGCGGGCCACCTACAACCATGCTCCTTCTAATGTCGACGTATGAGTCATAGTCAACAAGCTGAGGGCATGCGTTGGTGCATGCTGTGCATGTCAGGCATGAATAAAGCGGGACCCCGTCATCTTCGTTGTTCCACGTGTTGTAGATGATGTTGAGCTTGTCTCCCGCGTTGAATAGCCTTACAGGACAAGCATCATCACAAAGGTCGCAACCATAGCACTTGTTCATTTCCCACTCATATCCCCTAGCCATGCTTCTCATTAGCATGAACACAAGGGCTCCAACTCCTAGGCATGGTATGAATAGCGAATAGATTAGCTTAGCATCCAGACTCTTAGGGTTCTTCTGGAACGTAGGGTTAGCTACTGACATAGAAGCTAGTTGCTCAGAACTCATGATCTCGTCCGAATTCCTAACTAATGCAGTGCCATCTTCATCTAGAAGTAGGGGCTGATATGAGACGGCAGTGTATTCGTAGATCATAGTCACAGTTTCGTTGACATCCTGGGAGGTCGTGACGAATGAAATTGAGTATGACCTTCCAGACTCTAGATAAATTGTGGTTGATTCACATGTCGTCCCACTATTTGACCAAATAACCTCTCCTGCATCATCGCTTAGGACCAGGCTCTGGGAGTGGGAACCAGCAGCTCTTACAGTTGTCCTGAAGTTACACCCTATGTCTGTTGGAACCATAGAAATGCCAAGGTCTTCTACTTCGAAATTAATTGTCTCACTTATCTCAATTGGACTTCCATCTGCCAATCCATCATAGGTGTCTTCGTTGGAACCTATGTTCCTAGAAGTTTCCATATCTGCATGCCCGTTAGCCCCGCTGAAGTCGAACATCGCCTCCCTTGTCGGTTGGTATATCCCCCAATCCTTCCAGTAAACAGCGGGCATTACGCACCATTCTGATAATGGATCTCCCTCATGTATATTCTCCCAGGCACTCAGGTGACTAGTCTCTTCGTATGGTAGGCAATTATCTCCCCAGTCATCCCAGACATTCCCTTTTTCAACGTGGATTAGGGTGTCCGAGGGTTGCCCTCTGATGCCATCAAGCTCTTCCAGCTTGGCATCGTACTGGTACTCCCAGAATCCCATGGTCCCAAGGCCCCTCTGGTTCCAGAAGCCATTCTCGTATACAGGCCAAGTTATTGTGCACAGAAGTACGGTAGTAACTAGCGATCCTACCGCGATTTGCCTTCCAAGGAGCGGAGTCAGCCTGGAGCCCATAGGTCCAATAAGGAATTTCCTAATTGTGAAGTAAAGTAGTACGAAGATGAAAATCCCCGTCAATATCCATGGAATTGAGTTGAAAACCTCAGCAGTCCAGGGGGACTGGGTTCCGCATTGGAAAACTCCATGAGAATTGCCCCAGCAATAGTCGGTCCTGTTCTGAGCGTACATCTCCAGGAAAATATTGATCGAGAAAACAGAGATGAACCAGACATGAGCCAGGTAAACTGCTCCTGCGGTCGCGAACCAAGGGTCTTCTACCCCTCTTTTCTCCCTCTTCCCCAAGATGAATGGTGGCAATGCTAGGATCATAACAGGGAGTCCAGTAATCAGGGCCCCCCACCAGCCTGCATTCCAGGAAATAATAGGCTGCCCGAAGAACTCGCCTATTGGGCCTGCAGGAATATCGAACTGAGGCAGGTACTCTCCCCATCTAAGATATCCGTATGAGAATAAGACGTACCAGTCTGGGAAAACGAATCCAGCCTGTGCATATGGATCTGCCGCATTATGCAGTGGAGGGGGGATAATCCAGGAGTAGAATGCTATTACCATGATTATTGATGCGAAAATTATCGTGTCCCGAAGTATTTCTGTGGGCCAGAAAGGATGCCCCGTGAAAACCCTCCTTCTCTCCTCTTCTGCTTCGAGTAAATCCTCCTTCTCACTGATGTATGTATCAGCAATTCTCCCAAACCTCTCAATAAGTCCCAATAAATCACCTCAATGCGGCTCCGCAATCCCCTGGACCCAAACTATGAACAAGTGAGCTAGAATTAGGGCCGTAACAATCACAGGTAGGACGAAAACGTGGAGGAAATACATCCGAACCACAGTTTGTCCAGTAAGGGTAGTGCCTCCGAACATAGCATTTGCAACCCACTCTCCAATTAGGGGTGTAGCCATTGCCATGTTGATTCCAATAGTGGCCGCGCCGAAAGCAAGGCTATCCCATGGAAGTAGGTAGCCCGAGTATCCAAAGAATATGGTGAAGAACATAAGGGCCACTCCAATTAGCCAGTTCAGCTCCCTAGGGTTCCTATATGCGCCTGTGAAGTAAACCCTACACATGTGCAGGAAAACTGCTGCGACCATGAAGTGAGTCGTCCAGTGGTGGATTGATCTGATGATGTATCCGAAAGGAAGCTCCAGCATTATGAACTCCATTGATGCATATGCGGGAGTTGGATCCGATTCTAGATCACCCCCTGGGACATAATAGAATCCGAGAATTGTACCAGTAATTACGAGGATGATGAAAGCCAAGAAAGATATCCCACCAAGGCAGTATAATGGGTACCAGTACCATATGATCCTGAGCTTGTACTTCTCTGCATGAGTTAGGGGCATCTGCCTATGCATGCTGTGGTATGAGTCCTTGCTCATTCCCCAGTAGTCCTGAATCCTGAATCTAGTGTCCAGCCATGAGAAAGCCCATAGGAAAGCCTTCTCTGCAAGTCCCATGCTGCCTGCATTAGACTCAACGGCCCTCAAGATGTCTTTTCGTGGGATGTCATCCCTCTCTCTCCTAAGGGTAAATGCAACAATCACTACTACTATGGCGATGAAAATCCATAGGAACCAGAATTGAATCATATTTCTTTTCACCTACCCACAAAATGTATACCAATCCAAAAAGTCTGGAAGGGCCTCTATTGTTCCCCCATTAACAGTGAATGGAATGAGTGGCATCCCATAAGGTGCAGGACCCCCGGTCTTCTTAACTCCGATGAAATCAAACTCCTGGCCGTTAGATCTGTTCCTAGCTGTGTTCTTTTCGATCACTGTGTGATCGTATCTGCTCGAGTGGCAAATACAGAACGACTTGTTACCGCCACTATCCGTCCCCCCAGGAAGCCAGGTATCATTCGTAAAATCATTAGAGACTAGCTGCCATCCCGGAATGCAACAAAGATGCGGGCATCTAGCGAAGACAATAATCATGTTGTCATGGATGTTAAGTGAGGCATACTCCTCCTTCTCCTCAATCTCGAATCCAGACCCGACGTATGCCCCTCCAGCAGTGTATCCATCCATTAGCTGGAATCGAGGGACACCAGCATCAAGGGGCTTGTTCCTATTCTCCTCGTGAGGGACGTAAGTTGCAATTACTGGAAGTCCGGACCAGAGTCCAGCAGCACCGGCCATTCCGGTGTTGGAGTTTGATGCCTCATTCTCGAATGCCTGTATGGTCATAGCTTGCTTATCCATGCTACTATACCATACATCAGATCCCTTAGGTACATAGAACTTGATAGCTGAATCTGAGGACCCGCCTCCTGACTGCCCCATTAAGAACGAAGCAAAACCTACGCTTCCCAATGCAGCTGTAGTGATTAGCCCGGCTGCAGTGTTGAAAGACATCCTCATGAACTCCCTTCTGTCAATTGAACCGCTCTTCTCGTGTGAGTTCCCAGCAGAAGATTCCAATGGGCGCAATTTGAATTTCCTTGCCATCATCACACCTCGTATTTCTTCCAAGATTCCGTATCATGACTTGTGATGTACTTGTTCCTTCGATGTTTTACGATCACGACGTCGGGAAGCACGTACTTCAGGTACACTATGCCCATAATTATCAGCGTCAACAGCGTCATTGCTAAGTTGAATGAAAGTAGCTGCTGATCCCAGTGATTGTATAGGCCATATGCCAAAGCGCCAGCCCAGTATAGCGTCCATAGAAGTCCCCAAAGTGCTACTAGAATGATTAACCACGACTCTCCAGAAGGTGAAACGCTAGCTCTAACGATGGTGCCAGCCTTTGGCTCATTGAATACGCCGTGGTCTATAGCCTTGGAGAAAGCTTCCTCTGTAAGGGTCACTTCTTCGAGTGCCGCTCTGGCATCCTCTATGCTAACGACTCCTGATTTTACTTTCCTCAGTAGCTCCAAAACAGCATCGTTTTTCATATCTGATCCCCCCTTCTAAGATGTTTTATCCTGAGCCTTAGTAAGTTACTTCTCCCGCTATAGTGTCTGGAGAACCCATACCTCAAGAAAAATCCACAAAATACTATCACCAGCATTACGGCTGCGAATCCAAGAAGGCCAAGCCAATGTGCCAGAAGTTTGGCACCCATGTGGTGCAAGTCAGTGTGCTGGTCAGTCGGTGCAGGAGGCGTGATGTCCCCATTTCCAGAGAAAACAGTCCTAACCCTTCCATTGTCTTCCCCCTCGTCAACAGTTGATGTGAGTCTGTTCCATCGATCTAGACTGGAAGGCGCCATATCGCCATTAACGGAGTTTCCTGCAATCGAGAACGTTACTGACCCCGTTCCCTCTTCGGGGCTAGTCCAGCTAATCATCCAAGTTCTATCGCTAGTCTTTGCCCCATAATCCGTATGGGTGAGGGAAGATACGTCTCCTTCCCAATTCTGAACATGTTCATCGAATCCTTCTCCAGGACCAAGCACCCCATCGCTAACCCTCATGGAAAAACCCGCTGTGTAGGATGACAAATCAGCTTCAGGACCACCAATTAACTGGAGCTTCATTTCGTAAACAGTGTTTGGTGAATAGTGAAAAGGGAACCCATCAAGAACTACTGTGACCGAATTATCCGGCTCCTCTGCGTGACATGTGCACCCTGCAAGTGAAACTTCCCCCTGTCCATTGGCGTTTCCACCGACCCCAGAATGCAAGGCCTGACCCGTTCCAGCAACCAAAACCGAAACCAGAATCATTACCAATGTTTTTTGACGAGATATCATCCGAATCTTTACCTAGCAACTGCTAACAAAGAGGGCCAAAAAAAAGGGGGATATTAAAGTTCCACCTCGGCCCCTACGGGGCCGAAGATTAATTCAGAATCCGGAAAACCTCAAGCACCTGTTGGCGATGAATGAATTCATGGGGGCGCCTCAGTGGAAAAATGTCTACGATCTCAGCAAACATCAGATAGACATGCTAGAGGAAGCGGAGAACAAGATGGAAGTGATGAATGTCAATGGCGCTGAGTCTATATTGATGGAATTACTAGAAGGTGACAAAGAATGCATACCCGTTCTAAACATACTAGGTCACTTGAATGGCAGGTATCTTTCAAACTTTGAGGCCGCAATAGAGTATTATGATGCTGTCCTTTCTTTGGAGCCAGACAATGCTTGGGCTAGGGACGAGAGGCGAAGATATCGCCGGTATGTCACATATGAGTAGAACACAATAATCTAGTCTAACTGAATCCGAGTATCGTGGAGGAAGGAGCCATACTTCTAGTAGGGGTTGGAGGAATTGGGTGCAACTGGTCCTCAAAAGCCCACGAATCCAGCCACGAACTGGCCGACCTTCTACTTGTGGACTCCGAAGAATCGTCATTCTCGACTGCAATAGAGGCACATTGTCTACACTTGGACGCTAACGGTAACGGAAGGGGCTCCGCAGCTCTCCCAAATTTGGCCGCTCACAGACTCAGGGAAGGCGCTTCTGGAATTTCGCCACTATTGGAGAAATCCGAATTAGTAATAATCCTCACAGCTCTAGGTGGTGGGACAGGTTCCGGAGCTTCTGCTGAGATAGCCTCAAGAGCCAAGAAAACCGGAAGCATAGTAATTTCGATAGTTGGAATCCCCTTCGTCGAACAGCCCCTGAGGAGTGCAATAGCCGAGATGTCTCTACCAACTCTCGAGAAGAATTCAGATCTCTGCATCAGAGTAAGTTTGGAGAGATTGGCTTGGCAGGCTAGGCAAAGGAATTCTGATTGGAAGCTGGGTTCTGAATGGATTAGCGAGCTTATTGAAGGTCTGGTAGCTACTCTTGCTAGGGTGGGGAAGATGAACCTAGATCTCATGGATCTTCGTACAATTGTAAAGAGGCCTGGAAATGCGACATTAATTGTTGGAAACGGAACTACAGATGATCCGGACGAATTAGTGAGGATTGCCAGGAGCTCACCACTCTCAGAAATTGAAGTAGATGGGGCAAAGGGTTGCCTAATTCAGGTTGAAGGTGGACCAGACATGACCCTTGGTCACCTAAATCGAGTATCGGAGGCTTTCGTCTCCTCTCTCGATGAAGACTGCCAAGTAATTCTAGGGGCCCGAGCAAGCGACGAAATGGCTGGTAGGTTGAGGTTAGTAGCGGTGGTCAGTGGGATCTAATCCAATAACTCGATTTCCTCCTCAACTTGCTTTCCTGGAAAATTCATTGCTATATTTCCTTTAAGGCCCTCTTCAGGATTAGAAATGCTAGTTATCTCCTCATCGCCCTCCCCTTTGCCGTCAATAGCAGGACCGACCCACGAAACAGTGATTGGAATAATGCCGATCATGACTAAGGCAGTAAACCCATGACCTATCGCAGTAGTAGTTAGCAATGTTCCCTCGGAAAGAGCAGTGAGCGATGAAATACTGCCTGCATAAGCAAATCCGAATCCAATTCCCCAGAATAAAGCCGATTGGCCCTGGAAAAACTTCCAACCCCCCTTTCTTCCCCTATTTGCCATAGACCAAACAGCTAGAATGATTGATACCGACATCAGGATCGCCTCTTCGATCATCATCGATCCAGTAGTCTTTTCAGCCACTACTGGGCTTCTCCTCCAAGCACCAAGTAGGTGCCAACAAGCAGTAATTACGATTAGGAAAACCAAGCGATCAAGTGACCTTCCATCAACCCCCCGCGAACTCCTAATTTTCCTGGTTCTGTTATACGAGATTATCATCAACAAAGATGCCACGCCCAGAAAAAAAATCCAATACAGTTTGTCAATGATATTTGCTTCTGAAGGATCACCTGCTTGAAAGCCAAACCACCAAACTAGTGGAATAAATAAAACAATACAAATCAGTATCCTTGTCGATAGAATAACTCTACCATCTTTGCTCGGCCTTTCCTTTCTAGAAATCCTCCTCGAATAAATCACCCACCCATAGTTCAATGACAGGGCCTGGAAGGCCGACATTGCAACAAACAAAAATGCCAGAAATAATTTTACAAATTTTATGTTCTCTGACCCCAACTGGGTAATGATCAATGCTGAGAATAATACTGATGCTAGGATTATTGGAATTAACTTGAGTAAACTTCTGTACCAGTATGCAGAATTTAGAATTCCAACCCCATCATGACTGACCCTCAACATCCTAACTCCTAGCTCAGACGGCGCAATCAAAGCAGCTAGAATATATGACATCGCCAATGATAGGAATATCACCCCTCCCCTATCCTCGAAGCCCCATAGGTCAATTCTCATCATTGCATACAGCAACCCAGAACAAGAAACTAGTAGAAGAAAATGAGGTAGTGTTGATGGGCTTGAAAACGATCTGAACATCCCCGGGGGATTCTCCCCCATCTGTTCACTCCCGTGTCCCATACATCCTGCGGTACCCACCATTGGTTAAGGTAAACCCCTTCGCGGGGCCATGCCCGCACCAAAAAGAGCCAAGAGAGGCAAACACCGTTGGGTGGGTTTGGAAATCAACCGAGTCCTCTCAAGAAGTGATTTGGAGAGGACTCTTGGAGCATCGATAAAGAATTCAGATGCGCGAGTCTTCGATCTAAAGGACAATGGAAAAACAACGCGTGCAATACTGAAAGTACCGCTTTGCGACTATCTTGAAGTAAAAGAAAACGTGAATAAAATAGAAGAAATTTCTACAATCACTAGCTCTGGGAAAATTAGGCTTGTCAGGGATAGAATTTACAACAATTAATCAATGAGCCATTGGACCCCATCTAGGTCTCCAATTGAAACAACCCCTTCGGAACCTATCGCTTCGAGCTCACCAACATTGTTTATTCCAATAGGTCGCATTATTTCCCCCCCAAATGAAACCTCAACTCCTCTTGAGAGAAGAGACGAAAGCGCACTCCAAGAAATTCCTAACAAATACTCTTCCGAGGGAACTCCCAACAGTCTACTTTCTTCGTACAAAGATGATATGGCACAATCGATCTCACTGAAAACTTCTTCAGCCACTTTATTCCCAAGAGTATTTATCCATCCAGAACCCTCTACTTCGTCTTTTTTGAAGTCGAATTTGTTTATTCCCACACCTACTCTGATTTTTTCGGAGTCGGATGATTCCAAGAGAATCCCCCCCATCTTCTTCCAATCATCATCAACTATGTCATTTGGCCATTTCATCCTAGCTCCTATGATTCTCGAAACTACGGCTCCAATACTAGTTTGAAGCAACCCCGGAGAAACTTGCTCAATTATCTCTCCTTCGAGATTCCAAGTGGCAAAAACTGACTCTGGCTGACCCATCCATTCTGAACCCCTCCTGCCTCTTCCATTTGTCTGCTCATAGGCGAATACTCGTTGCCAACCACCGTCTGAAATCTTAGCTGCCTCTTCCATTGTTGAATTGCAAGAATCCAACACTACTTCTTTGACTCCGGATCCTGTTTTCCAAAAGCCAAAGACCTCAATCTTTTCATCCCCCATCCTCAAAAAATTCAAAGATCTGGATGACCAACCTCTAGAATTCCAATCTGAAACTTTGCTTTCACCTTCGGGATCAGTCCTTAACACAAGAATCACAACCAGCTTCTCCAAATTCTGCGGCTCAAAATCTGATAAATGCCTCAATAGTTCTCCGCCCCAGCCCCCATTGGGGATATCCGACATGGAAGCCTCTTCTATCTCGGAAATACCTTCAGGAATTTCACCCATCCTATCCAGGTAGGGTAGATTCCATACCAACAAATCAGTACATTCTGGAATAATGGCCCCCTCCCCAATACCAGATTCGAACACCTCCACCTTTTCTGAAAGGCCGTAAGACTCTAAGTTCCCACGTGCCGCAGCTACGGCTACAGGGTTTACATCACACGCAGAAACTTCCCATCCAAGATTGCTGAGAACAATTGAGACCATTCCAGAACCGCATCCAATTTCAAAGGCTTTACCGGTCTTTTCCTTCAACTGGGCGATTGTCGAGCAAAGCAACTCTGTGTCCTCTCTAGGAGGATACACCGAATGCGGCACAATCACTTCCCAATTTCCCAAACCCTCTATATCGAGGCATACTTTGTGCATGCAACGTACAAAAAAAACACCGTCTAAGTTTTTCCGCTGCATATTTTCTTCTCAACAACCTTTATGTTTCGAGGCGAATAAGGGCACATGCTCCTATTCCCAGGAGCATCTGCATCAACCAGCGACAGCACTGCTTGCGCAACCCTTTTGAAGGGACCTAGGGACGGCGGATGGCCCAGCAATAGCCATGGGCCTGTAGCTTAGTCAGGTAGAGCGCCGGGCTTTTAACCCGGTGGCCGGGGGTTCGAATCCCCTCAGGCCCGCCTGGCAGCTTACTAGGCTCTCGCTTTTTTGGGCCGGGGAATGAGAAAATGGCAGTCAAAAGCTCCACAAAAAAAAGGCTAATTGAGTTAGGAATCCAAGAGGATCACGCCCATAAGCTCGCTGATGATGCCAATCTGGACACGATCAAAAGAATGTCTCGAGAACAGGTGGCAAAAAAGGTCGGAGTAGAAGAAAACTCTTCCGAACTCGAGCACATCATGGGGGTAATTTCTGAGCATGTCGGATCAAGAAAGCGGAGCAAGAGTAACAGGATTACTATCTCTAGGAAGGCTCTCTTGGATGAAGACATCCCCACCGGAGACTACAGATTCAATGTCCTAAATCATGTTCTTGTGCCTCATCACGAACTAGTCCCCATCGATTCCGAAGCAGAGATACTTGAGCCATGGGCCTTAACCACTGACGATGCATTCGGCACGGGAAGGCTGGCCAAGGAACTCCTTCCCAAAATTCTCATCACTGACCCTGCTATCCAGGCTATCAAAGAAATGGAGGAATTAGAAAACGACGAGCTCCCAGCGGGGTGGCTTGCAAACAGGGTCGTCAAAGTAGTTCGATATAGCAGATCTGCGGGAAGCTCCGAGGCATATCGGCTTATTGTAGAAACTACGTAATATAGAAGGTGGAATGATGAAAGAAATAGTTGAAAGTTACTTCAAGCAAAGGAGTCTGGTAAATCATCAGCTGGCTTCTTACAACGACTGTATTCCTGTTGGGGACGGAAAAGAGAGCAGAATGGAAAGAATCGTCAGAAACATCCGGATAGGCAGCGAAGAACAGGTTGAAGATGAGGAAGGCGGACTAGTAAAATTGGATCTCTTGGACAAGGAAATCATCGTTCGAATGAAGAATCTCAGACTGGGCCAGCCCACAATAAAGGAAGCAAATGGGGCTGAACACCCAGCGACACCCATGGAGTGTAGGATAAGGAAACTAACTTATTTCTCCCCAGTTTACCTAGATTTCAAGATTTTTCGAGATGATCTCCCTCCTTCCCCGGGTTCTGAGATGGGCTTCCAAGAGGAACATAGCGTCCACATTGGAAACCTCCCAATTATGGTGAGGTCAGCGCGATGCAATCTTCACAGCAACCACATAGATGAGAATAGACGGCTCTCCCCTGATGTATCAGGGGAAGATTCTGAGAGGTATAAACATCAACTTAGAAAATCAGGAGAAGATCCCCTTGATCCTGGAGGATACTTCATAATTAACGGAACCGAGAGAGTTCTAATTTCTATGGAAGACCTAGCTCCAAACAGAGTCACGGTGGAGAAGAACAAGAAGTACGCTCACGAGACTCAAGTTGCCAAGATTTTCTCCCAGAAAGACGGGGTGAGGAAACCCCTCAATGTCGAGAAGAGGAGGGATGGGATGCTGATGGTGAAGATTCCAAGTGCAGGGACTACTCCTGTGCCTCTTGTCCTTCTGATGAGGGCACTTGGCGTGGAGAACGATAGGGAGATCTTCGCATCAATAGCCGGACCTCCAGAGGCAATGAAATTCACAGTTGCTAACCTTAACGACCTTCGTGATAATGAAGAGTATGGGGTTGATACTTCTGAGGAAGCTATGGCTTGGTTGGAGAAGAAGTTCGCCGCAGGGCAACAGAAGGAATACCGAGAGTCTAGGATACAAAATCTGCTGGATAACGAGCTCCTCCCTCATCTCGGGTCATCAATCGAAAATCGGGAAAAGAAGGCCATTTTCCTAGGTCGAATAGCTAGACAGGTTCTGGAGATGGCGATTAAGGACAAGGACCCGAATGACAAGGACCATTACGCAAACAAGAGGGTCAGGCTAGCAGGAGACCTCGTCGAGGACCTATTCAGAGTAAGCCTACAACAACTCGCAAGGGATCTAAAGTACCAGCTTGAGAGGCACCACAACCGTAAGAGGGAACTAAGAATCTCTTCATGTCTACGCCCCGATGTCCTAACTACCAAGATTATGCACGCACTAGCCACTGGAAACTGGGTCGGAGGAAGGTCTGGAGTAAGCCAGCTTCTTGACAGAACAACATATCTTTCTGCTCTCTCTCACCTTAGAAGAGTAACTAGTCCCTTAGTAAGAAGCCAACCACACTTCGAGGCAAGAGACCTACATCCGACACAATGGGGTAGACTTTGTCCGAACGAAACCCCCGAGGGCCAGAACTGCGGCCTAGTCAAGAACGGCGCGCAAATGATAGACATATCCGAGGAGGTCTCTGAGAATGACGTGAAGGAACTTCTGAGAGAAGCTGGGGTGGACGACGATCCCGATGGATGGGCAGACGGATCTAGAATCCACGTCAACGGAGATATTTTCGGTTTACACAAAAGGCCTCACAAGCTTGTCAGTCAGTTCAAGAGTAGGAGGCGCTCAGGAAGAATAAGGCCAGAGGTAAGTATCAGGCACGACCTAGAAAATAGGGACGTATTCATCAATACAGATAGAGGAAGAATGCTACGTCCTCTTCTGATTATAGATCATGGAAGTCTACAGATAACTAAGATGCATCTAGAGGGACTAAATTCGGGTGAGATTTCGTTCGCTGATTTGGTCTCTGGGGGAGTAGTTGAGTGGGTCGATGCTGAAGAAGAAGAAGACCTTCTTATTGCCCCTCGGCCGTTCGATCTTCCATCTATTTCTCCGAAATACAAGCGCCCGATCAACCCATCAATGGTCGAATGGTCGAACTTGGGAGAACATGGAATATCTAACGCGGATTTAGTCGCCAAAGTGAAGATGCCGAATGGAGAAACCAAAACCGAGAAATTCAAAGTTCCATTAAATTACTTCCAGGACAACATTGACTCCCTAAAGAGGAAGGAGAAGAAAGACAAAACAGTACTAATCTACACTCACGTTGAGATAGATCCCCAGCTTATCCTTGGGGTATGCGCATCATTGGTACCCTATCCGGAGCATAACTCCACACCAAGAGTGACCGGGGGAACAGCAATGGTCAAGCAAAGCCTCGGCGTTGCGAGTGCAAACTTTAGACTGAGGCCGGACACTAGGGCCCATGTTATGCACTATCCTCAGCGATCAATTGTGGGCACTAGGGCCATGCAATCTACTAACTTCGATCAGAGGCCGGGAGGGCAGAACTTCGTAGTGGCTATAGTGAGCCATCATGGATACAATATGCAGGATGCTGTAATCATGAACCGAGCATCCGTTGAGAGGGCACTTGGACGATCTGCTTTCATTAGGACCTATAATGCAGAGAATAAGAGATTCCCAGGAGGCCAGGAGGAAAGGATCGAGGTTCCCGGTACCGGTTTGGATGAGATCAAAGGATTGAAGTCATGGGATTCATATTCTCACTTAGAAAGAGACGGACTACCAGTTCCCGAAGTTGAACTAACTAGCGAAGAGGGAGGTAGGTCCATCCTCGTTGGAAAGACTAGCCCGCCTCGATTCTTGGAAGAAGCTCATGGGGCATTCCTCCAAGCTCAGGAGAGAAGGGAATCTTCCATGCTCGTTCGCCATGGGGAGAAGGGCTGGGTAGACAACGTGTTCGTAACAGAATCTCTAGACTCAGGGAGGCTGGTTAGGATCACCCTGAGGACAAATAAGATTCCCGAGCTTGGGGACAAGTTCGCTAGTAGGCATGGGCAGAAGGGAATCATCGGTAGACTCGTGGAACAGGAGGATATGCCATTCACAGAGGACGGAGTAATTCCCGACCTACTAATCAATCCCCACGCAATACCTTCCAGAATGACCGTCGCTCACGTCCTCGAGATGATTGGTGGAAAGGTAGGCTCTATGGATGGTAGGAGGATAGATGGGACTGCATTCACGGGGGAGAAGGAAGAATCCCTCAGATCTGGACTATTGAGGAACGGACTAAGGCACACTGGAAGAGAGTCGATGATTAATGGAGAGACTGGCGACACGTTCCCTGTAGATACATTCGTAGGAGTGATTTACTATCAGAGATTACATCACCTAGTAAGTAGCAAGCTTCACGCAAGAAGCAGAGGCAGGGTCCAGATTCTGACCAGACAACCCACTGAGGGAAGGGCTAGGCAGGGTGGTCTAAGGTTCGGCGAGATGGAGAGGGATTGCCTGATCTCCCATGGAGCTTCAATGGTGATCAAGGACAGGTTGCTCGATGAGTCTGACGGTTGGAACTTGATGGTCTGTAATACTCCAAGATGCGGCCATATCGCCTACTATGACTGGAAGAGACGGACAAGCGTCTGCCCGGTCTGCGGCGATAGGGCTGACGTACATTCCGTCCAGACGTCGTATGCGTTCAAACTACTATTGGACGAGATGAAGAGTCTGGGTGTAGCAATGAGATTAGAACTGGAGGATAGAAGATGAGTAATCGAGACGCAGCAAAGATCCCTAAGAGAATCGACTCAATACGATTCACTCTAATGGATCCAAATGAAATCCGAAAGATGTCTTCCGTTGAAGTGAAGACTGCGGATACATACAAGGATGACGGTCATGCATTCAAGCAGGGATTGATGGATCCAAAGATGGGCGTGATAGACCCAGGAATCAGGTGCGAGACTTGTGGAAACAAACATGAAGAGTGCCCAAGCCACTTCGGACACATCGCGCTTGAACTTCCCGTGATGCATATCGGTTTCACAGGACTAATCAAGACATGCCTTAAGACAACATGCAACACTTGTAGCAAGGCTCTGCTACTAGATGCACCAGAGACGCATCCAACAGACCCAGAGAAGTCGGAACAAGACTATTATCGAGACAAAGTAAATGACATAATCCTGAAGCATGGAGTTGGTGGAAGGGAGTTCAAGAAGATTATCAAGGACATCGAGAATATCTGTGCCGGTGCCAAGAGGGCAATTTGTATGCACTGCGGCGCCGAGCAAGGAAAGATTATCTTAGACAAACCTACAACCTTCAAGGAGAAGAAAGCAGACAAGGGAGAGCACAAGCTGAATGCTCGAGACATCCGAGAGTGGCTCGAAAAGATTCCAGATGAGCACCTAATTTTCGTCGGGATGGAGAAAGACGTTAGTCGACCCGAGTGGACGATCATGAAGGTACTTCCAGTTCCGCCAATTACGGTAAGACCATCTATCACTCTTGAGAGTGGAGATAGGTCCGAGGACGACCTGACCCACAAGCTAGTGGATGTTCTGAGGATAAACCAGAGACTTAGGGAAAACAGAGACTCGGGAGCACCACAACTAATCGTCGAGGATCTCTGGGAGCTCCTCCAATACCACTGCACAACTTACTTTGATAATCAGACCAGCGGAATTCCCCCAGCTAGGCACAGATCAGGAAGGCCACTGAAGACCCTCTCACAGAGGCTTAAGGGCAAGGAAGGAAGATTCAGAAGCAACCTCTCAGGAAAGAGGGTTAACTTCTGTGCTAGAACAGTAATAAGCCCCGATCCAAATCTAGGAATCAATGAAGTTGGAGTCCCGGTTAAGACTGCAAAGGAACTAACTGTGCCTATTCGGGTTACGGGTAGAAACAGGGAGCAACTCAGACAGATGATCCTCAGAGGCCCAGATGTTCATCCCGGAGTAAACTACATCATCAGAGGCGATAGGTTTAGAGTAAGAATCACTGATAGAACGAAATACATATGGGCAGGATTTCGATGCTTGAATCCAGACTGCCATTCTGGTAGCGAAGAAGAGCCCTACTCGGGGTACCGTCCAGATCTGAATGAGGTCCTGCCTGCTCCTAATTTCCTACCTGGACTTGTAATTATGGAACAAATGAGGAGGGACCCAATCACGGATGAACTTGTTCCAGAATGGAATGTCGACCTCGCTTCAACACTTTCAAACCTCAGAGGTGAGAAATCAGATGGGAAACCCCTCAAAGAAGATGACCCTGATGCAATTATTCACCACAGGTGGAAGTGGGAAGTAGACCATCCAGATGAGTACTTGCCCGAATATCTTGAGGTAAAGTGCCCCCATTGCGGAAGTCCCGAGGTAGAGGATGAGCACGGGAACGTGTATCCTACTGAGACTGAAGATAGACTTAGCACATATGACAGGGATGGAAACCCTCGTCCAGGAGTCGTCGTTGAGAGGCACTTGATCGACGGAGATGTTGCTATCTTCAATCGACAGCCATCACTTCACAGGATGTCGATGCTAGTACACGAGATTAGGGTGATGGAGGGAAAGACGTTCAGATTCAATCTAGCGGATTGTACTCCTTACAATGCTGATTTTGATGGAGATGAGATGAACCTCCACGTGATTCAGAGTGAAGAAGCTAGGGCCGAGGCAAGGATTCTGATGAGGGTCCAGGAACACATCATTTCACCCAGATACGGGGGAAGCGTAATTGGTGGAATTCACGACCACATTACTGGCGCATATCTGCTTACCCATGGTGAAGCGTTCCTACCAACTCATGCTGCCATGAATGTCTTGAGCTCTATTGGGTGGGATGGGGATTTACCTGACATGGTCGAGAGGAATGGACAGGAAGGATTCCTTGGAAATGATCTCTTCAGCCTTCTAGTGTCTGGGGGCTTCAGTCTAAACTTCAAGAATAGAGCAGGCGAGGAAGTACTCGTTTCAGAGGGAGATGTCTCAGGTTCCATTGACAAGAGAGGGATAGGGGCAGAGGATGGTCGACTTCTTGACGCAGTAGTTCAAACTCATGGGACCGACTTGGGCGCCGAATTCATCAACAAGATGACCAAGATGACGATTGCAATTTGTACTGCAATGGGTTTCACTACGGGAATTGATGACGAAGACCTTCCTCCAGAGGCCAAAGTTGAGATTGATAGAATAAATAGCGAGGCAAGCGAGAAGGTAGACTCTGAGTTAGTAAGGTTCGGAAAGGACGGCAGGAAGTACGATCCAAGGCCAGGAAGAACACCTTTAGAGACCCTTGAAGAAAATATCCTGACAATTCTGGACGAGGCCAAGGCTGAGACCGGAAAAGTGGCAAAGTCACTACTTGGGGACGATAACTCAGCAGTTCTAATGGCAACTTCTGGAGCGAGGGGTTCTATGGATAACCTCGCAATGATGGCCGGCTCAATAGGCCAACCAAAGGTTAGAGGCAAGAGGCTAGAGAGAGGTTACCAAGACAGAGTCCTATCACATTTCCCACGCAACGTTAAGGGTGCAAAGGAGAAAGGGTTCGTCTCTTCTTCATTCAAGAGTGGTTTGGAGCCTACAGAGTTCTTCATGCTGTCAGTATCAGGAAGGGAGTCACTAGTCGATACCGCTGTCAGGACAAGCAAATCGGGTTACATGCAAAGGCGGCTAATCAATGCAATGGACGATCTAAAAGTCTCTAATGATAAAATGGCTTCAGTCAGGAACACGGCAAATCGAATCGTTCAGTTCGAGTACGGTGAAGACGGAACCGATCCAGCTAAGAGCAGGAAAGGAAGCCCATTCGATGTCGATCAGGTTCTAAATGACGCACTTGGGGGTGTAAACTGATGGTCGTCAAGAGTGCAACAAAAAAGAAGCTCATGGACCTCGGAATCGAGGAGGAGTACGCACACAAGCTGGCAGACGATAGGAAATGGGATGACGTCAAGGGACTCTCGCCCGGTCAGATTGCGCAGATATGCGGAATAGACTCTGGAACATCCCAGAAAATTCACGAAGTGATGGCAACCTCTGCTAAGTCATCACGGGCATCCTCTTCCACTACAGAGAAGACGATTGTAAGGAGGAGAACAGCGTCTAGATCCAGGAGGATAAAACGCTCCCTACCCCTTCAAGATTACAATTATGAGACGAAGAAATCGCAAATCATTAGGGACATAGATAATGAAGATGAAATGTACATTCAACTTTCTGATGCAGCAGAAGATGCCGGTGCAAACATGACTCCTATGATGATTGACCAGTTAGTCAAGGGCCTCCAGAAGAGAGGGGAGAAGAAACTTACGAAACCGAAGGCAAAGAAAATAATTGACTCTGCGAGGGGATTTTACAAAGAGGCTAGGGCTGTCCCTCATGAGGCAGTTGGAATCACAACTGCCCAATCAATAGGTGAACCTGGAACCCAGATGACTATGCGAACATTCCACTACGCTGGAGTAGCAACGGTCAATGTGACTCAAGGACTCCCTCGAATAATCGAAATTGTGGATGCGAGGAAGGTCCCAAAGACTCCTACAATGATTATCTACATGGACGAAAAGAACTCGAAAGGAAAGCCACTAAGAACTAATGAGAAATTAGTACGGGACATTGCAGCTAGCATTGAGACCACAACCGCCATGGATATTGCAACAATCGACGTAGACGTTGCACAGAGAAATATTAGCCTTCAGCTGAACCTCAGCAATTTGAAGTTGAAGAAGATGACAGGGGTAGAAGTCAGAGACAAGCTTTCCCGTGCACTGAGGCTTTACATCCAAGCCGATGACGAGGATCGTCCAAGATCCCTTAGAATTATCCCGGGCGTTTCAAAGGAAGAAGATTTGGCGAGCCTAGCATCCGATCCACCAACCTACACGGCACTTCTGCAGCTAGAGGACAAAATAAAGAAACTCAGGCTAAAGGGTCTACCCGGAATTAGTAGGGCCACCGTCCAAGGGCCAGTATCGGAAACGGGGGAGTATTACATTTCCACTATCGGCTCTAATCTAGCTAAGGTAAGCCAGTTTGACGGAATAGATAGAGCGAGGACATACACCAACAACATCAACGAGATTCACGACTACTTGGGAATTGAGGCAGCTAGGCAGGCAATCATAAACGAAATGTGGGATACTCTGGAGGGAGCAGGACTTGATGTCGATGTTAGGCATCTGATCATGGTCGCAGATGTAATGACTACAGGTGGAGAGGTAAGGGCGATAGGAAGGCACGGGGTTAGCGGAACAAAGCACTCAATTCTTGCAAGATCGGCTTTCGAAGTCACTGTTACACACTTGCTCAAGGCAGGCGTAATAGGGGAGAGGGACATGCTTTCAGGGGTAACCGAAAACATAATTGTTGGGCAACCAGTAGCTCTCGGAACAGGAAGCGTAGAGCTTTTCTACATCCCAGGCGAAATCAACTGAGGGTAAAAGATGGACATAGCAAGACATTTGAAGCAAGGGATAAACACGGGAAAAATTGTCTTCGGGCAAAGGCAGACCGTGTCACAATGCTCCAATGGGGGTGCACAATTGGTACTTGTCGCAGCCAATTGCCCAGAGTCATTCATCAACGATCTTAGGAACTCCAATCCATCAATTCCCATTCATCAGGTCACTCTGGTAAATAGGCAACTCGGTGCAGCCTGTGGAAAGCCATTCCCTGTTAGCTCACTCTGCATATTGGATCCAGGGCAAAGTGATTTACTGCAGCTCGTTCCAAACCTATAACCCCAAAATACCACTAATGATCGGATTTCTTGGGTTCTCTTCAAAGTCCTTACCATCCTCTTGGAGTCATGGAAAGGGCATTGAGAGACCTCATAAATGCTCGATTATCAAATTTCAAACCATCTAATAGCTCTATTGTAACCCACGGATTCTCTCTATTGGGAATGTCTGATTCTGTTCCTGAAATTGGAAAACACAATTCTGATGTGCACATTTGGCATGTTCCTAAGGGCATCCTGCCAATAACCTCCGGTGAATTCACGAGATGGGAATTGGACTCTCCTAGAGGTTTTCATTGGATTTTGAGTGAAAGACCGTTGCACATGGATCTCATCCCGGCCGAACAAAAAAATGTTGAGATTTGGGGGCCCGATGAGATATCGATGTTTATAGGAAAAGGAGTAATGGATGGTGATTTGGTAGCCAAATCACCGATTAAAAAGATGGAACATACAACTACTTTCCTAGACGAAGCTAACTCAATGAAGCAGAGCCAGTTATTGAGGCCCGTTGTGGACATTGCCACTTGGAAGACTCAAAGAGGAATGGAGCATTTGTCCTCGACCCCAGTTCTTCTTGAGGGAAGGATTTGGAGAGTTGAGGGTGAGATAATTGGGCCTAAAGATGAAATTGAGTTCGGAATCTGGGACCTAATAGAAGATCCATGGTCATCAACTATAGTAGAGATGAAGGACACACTAGATCTAACTGAAGCACCAGATCTACGAATATTCCCCCCTCCACATGATTCATGGCTAACTCATGATGTTCTTATTTCGGAAGCAGCAAGAATTCTTGATGTCAGAAGAAGAAGTAACTCCCCAAACCCGGACAAAAAGGATGCAGTTCGGAGCATGTTACTACAGAGGTGGAGGTTTAACAAAGACAGTGCTAGTTGCAAATCTTCACCAATGCATATTTCCGGCTGGCTGGTTCATTCAGAAAGAGAAAGCATTCTTCATGGAATTAATGGTAGACTTTACGAAACCTAATTCCTCTGTAAAAGCATCAACTCTTCCGTGGAAAGGGTATCTCCTGACATCAACTTTGACATCAAATCAGTCATTTCAACACGATCCTCGTCTTTGTCTTCACTCTTTGATCCTGAAAACTTGATAATATCCTGCATAGAATGAATACATCGAAGGGAAATAATGTAATTGTTATGTAGTTTGTCGGCTTCATTTTTTGTGGCAGTAAGACGTACATGTTCTGAATTAGCCATTTCTCTAAGCCTATCCACTTCATTTGAAAGCTCCATCATCAAAGAATGAGCTTCTTCTGACTCAGCAGAAGCTTTTGTCACCGCATCATGAGCCTTCTGTTGGCTTTTTTCCGCCAGTTTGACCTTCCTTAGAACGTTTGAACTGCTAGCTTCTTCTTGGGCCTTCAGATCGTTGTACTGACTCTGCAGCCTCTTCATCTTTGAGAAGAAATCTTTTTCCTTTTTGGGGCCAATCTGACCTGTTTGGTGCCTCCATTCGAGTTTATTCATCTGATCTCTAATCTTCCTTGAAGTTTGCCTATTTCCCTTCTTTCCGTTGCTAGAAATCTTTTCTGACGAATTCCTAAATTCTGACCTCAAACTCTTCAAGATCTGAGTCTTTTCTAGTCTAACTTTTCTGAGATCAGCGACCTTTCCATTCGCCTCGTTCCTGATGGCCTTCTGCTTCTGGACCTCTGTGATGAGCTCCTTTACCTGCCGATTAATTTCATTTCTCTTGTCAAGCTGACCCCTTACTTTAGAATTCAACTCGTCACGCTTATCCTTGAAATCATTTAGCTTCTCTCCGACTTCATCTCTTTTCAACTCAAACATTCTTTGAACATTCGATTGATTGAGACTCATAGGCACACCTCGTTCCTTCGTGAATTGGATTCCCATTTAAGCAATACCGATAATATTTCTTTACTCCTTCCTAGCGGCAACATTGCCCTTTCTGCCACCTCTTCTCGACACCCCTAACTTTCTCTTCCTCTTCTTCTTGGGTCTCTTTTCTCCTTTGAGCAAATCCTTAGAGCCTTCGTTTGAATCTGCAATAGAGGCAAATCCCCCCGATTCTAGCAAAGCCCCCATTTCTTCTGCGCTTAGAGGACCTCCAGTAGCTGCAATTCCACGGATTTCTGACATCTTTGCCCTACCCGGTCTTCCTAATGCAATCTTTGAATAATCCTCGATTCTTCTAAGCTCCTTTCTCTCGTTACTAATGGAGATTTTTGTTTTTTCCAGCTTCATATCTATCCTTGAAATGCTTTTGCTAACCTTCCTAATTTCTTTCCTGCTGACCTTTTCCTCGTCTAGACCTGCATCATCTTTCAACTCAGACAAAGTCTTTTTTGACTTCTGTTTATTTTCGTCCAAAGAACCTGAGATATCCTTCATGCTGCTAACTCTTAACAGATATTCTCGATGAGATTCCTCGGCCTCTCTCTTCCTAATTATCGATGCTTGAATCTCGAAGAATCTGCTAAAAGCAGCTAGTTCAGGATTTAGCATTGGAACTGCAGTAAGATCATTGTCAATCCTTGTTAATGCGTTGTATGTATCACTCAACCATTCTTCTAGAATGTTCGAAGGGGGCGGTATGCATTTGTTGATGGCATCTCTCTTATCCCTATGTTTCTGAGCCTCCATTCTAGTTTTCCGGAATTCACCTAGTAATTTCTTCCGACCAGATCCCGACTCTTCCAATCCCCCTATTGCAGATCTGAGTGCCTTCACGATCATTACCTGATTCTTCCGCTCGTCCCTTAACTCGCCCATTTCAGAATTTAGAGATTTCAGAAAATCTTTCTTCTGACGAATTAATTTCTTCAACTCCTCATTATTGCGATCCTCCAGATCAGCCCATTTTGAATGAGTTTTATCATTATTCATTCCTCCTCACTCCTTGTTTTCTTGGTGTTCTTGGAACGAGATCTTTTTGAAAATGTGGAAGGACCACCATTTCTGACAGTATCTCTTCCCCTCAGCAGATCCTTGAATCCTGGGGCTATTTGGCCAAATCCTTCCTCGAGCCTTCTTTCCCAATGCCCTATTGCCTTGTCACTCTGAGATAATAGTTCTCTGGCCCTATCCAACTGACCTTTTATCTCTCTTAACTCTTCAGAGGCTGTAGAACTTTTTTCATACAGGGACTGTGCCCTTTCTACAGAATCAAGCATTCTCGAATGTGCTTTGTCCGCCTTTTTGAATAGCCTCGACATTTCTTTACTTTTGTCTATGTATTGCAACATATCCGGATTAGAGTCTTTTCTATCTTTGAGCCACTTATCATTCTCAGAAATTAGCACCCTTCTTCTCTCAAGCAGCTTTCTTTCAGACCTTTGATCTAGAGCAGAAGTTTGAATTTCATGCTCTAGTTTCTCAATCTCTTCAATTAGCTTCCTTTTCTTCCATTTCGGGTCAAGACTAATCATTCCTCCAGATTTGTTTAGCCTTTCTCTAATCTCCTTAATCTCTGAAACGATAATATTTGCTTTAATTTGCGCATCGTCTCGCTCGCCTTTCAGATTTGAGACCTTTTTGTTAGCAGCTTGAAAGGCTTCGGAGCCCCTCTCGACCTTCGGCGTCAATGAATCCTCTTCAGCTTCAAGATTCCTGATTACTCCTGGGAGGCTTTCTTTTAACATCAGCCTACGCTTTAGAAGAGAGCTCGCCAACTCTTCAGGACCAACATTCAACAGAGCTTCCGTGTCCATTTCGTTCGGCATCCCGGAAATGCATCCATTATAGCCCTATTTGGAGCAGTTTTTTGGGGTTCATTGATACGATGACTTTACTAGGATGCCGCAATGAAAGGATCAATCGAGAGATCGACTGCATTTTGCATAGTATTGCTCGCTTCCTTTTCTATCTGCATCATTTCTCCAGATCATACTCTGACCAATGGCCAAGATTTCGGAAAAATGAGCTCAGGAGATTCCAACTCGACTGCAAATTTCAGTAGTTCTGGAGATTCTGGAATTGCAGTTTCGGGCGAGCCAGCATTTCTTGGGGACTCACTAATTGCTGCTGTACTTGTTTCCAATTCTGGTAACTCTTCAGGCTCTGTTGATTTGAATCTAGAACATGTTTCTTCAGGTCAATTTTTCTCTGGAGAAAAAACTCTTATTTCTCCAGGCTCAACTAGGGAAATCGCAGCCAACTTCTCCCCAGTGGAAAAGGGACAAAATTTTTTCAGATGGTGGGTTTCTTCTGATGGTGGGAACATCAGCTCCACTCTATTCGGAGAATTTTCCATTGAAGCTTACGATAGTCAGGATATTTTTCTTAGCCTAGAATCTTACGAGTGGTCAGATGAGCTAGGCCTAGAAGTTTCAATTTCAGTAATTCTTTCTCCTGGAAAGTCTAGGAATATCGATCTCATTCTTTCGAAAGAGCATGGGGGGGCCACTTCTCAATTACAGAGTATTTCAGTCAAACTTGACCCTGGGAAGAGGGATCTAAATTTCGAGCTAGGAAATCCGCAGTTAGATTCGATTCACATCGAAGCAGTTCCAATAGGATGGGCTCATTCTTCAAACTCCACAGATTCATCATTTATGCCTGTCGAATTACCCTCATTGGACCCCTCTATGCTTTCGGTTGAGGCAACATTCAGTCCCGAGATGCCAACTTCCGGGGAAAGAGTTGTAGCAAAAATTTCACTTTCGAACTCGAATGAATTCCAGGCAGAAGCCGGAAAGGTCAGAGTAATTCATTCCTCTGACAAAACAATTCTAGCAGAGACATCCGTTCAATCAGTTAATCCCGGATCAACAGTAACTAGCGATGTCGCAGTACAATCATGGCCCGGTGGTGATAGAATTGAGTTGGAGGTCCAATGGTCAACTGGAGAAGTATCTTCAGAGAAGTTTTTCTCTGTAAACTCACAAGTGGAGGATCCACTAATTGACGTACCCTTCGATATCGTCTCCGCAGGTTTTGGCATTCTTGCTGGTTCGATGTCAATAATGGTAGGCACACTAATTTGGAGAGCCGTTTCAACAAGGACCCCCACTACTTCCGATGAAGGATTGAGAGAAACAAAGGAGCGCTCTGAGAGCCAGTCAAGAAAGGAGAAATCAGAAATTTCCTGCACCCACTGTGATCAAAGATTGATGGTGCCCTCGGGACACGTTGGGGCAGTTAGGTGCCCTTCATGCACGATGGAGTTCAAGGTAGGGGTAGCGGAAGAATCGAAAGTCGTTGTTCGTTCAAAAGAGGATATACTAAATTGTCCCGAATGCGACCAAGCACTCAGGGTTCCTATTGAAAAGAGACCAGTTATGTCTAGATGCCCTGTTTGCAAGATTGAGTTCATGGCAGAGTCTGAGGTGATGTAAATGACGGATTTCTCCGAGAACGAAGAAATGTATTTGAAGAGGATTTTTGAGATACACAGCGAATCACCAGGGGACATTGTAAAGACTACTCAATTGTCAGAAAAAATGGGCATTAGCCCTGCTTCAACTACTGAAATGATCCAAAGACTCTCAGAAAGAGAAATGATTACTCACATCCCATATAGGGGATTCAGACTTACCCCAGAGGGTTTCCAATTAGCTGCTAGGATAAAGAGGAGGGAGGTATTGCTACAGATCCTACTATCCGATATAGTCGGCTTCCAGGGAGATGTGGAGAGCGTCGCTTGCAAGATGGAACACGCAGTTGGAAAAGAACTCGAAACAGCACTGGACCGTCTTCTCGGTTACCCTCAAAGGGCCCCAGACGGCTCATCAATACCATCCATGCAGAGGGATTTCCACAAGATAGGGATAGGAACGCTTCTTCCTATCGGAAAATTACCTGAAGGATACTCGGCATCCGTTGAGTTGATAATTGTTAACGAACCTGAGAAGGTTACCATTAGAGAAGCGGGAGTCTCAGTTGGATCAGAAATTACTAACTTGGGAGGGAAACTTACATGCTCAGGCAGCAGCCTGGATTTTTCTAGAGAGATTGGCATGAAGATTATGGCTAGGGTTAGCTCATTGTAGGTCGAAATCATGGAAGAAAACTCCGATCTAAGAACCTTGGTAGACATCGAGTCTGACATCGAGGATATGGTTGCAGCACTCGAGTCAGAAACCCCCCCTGCTCCAGAAATAAACAAGATGATCAAGGAAGAATCGAAATTTGAAGAAAGAGAACTCAGGGATTCTCTCAAGAATCGAGAAGCTATACTCTCGGGGCTAGACGATCTCCTAATCAGCAGAGGTGCAAGATTAGTTCTATTCTTGCCAATCTTTGTCATTTTCCTTTTTGGTTTGGCCCAGTCGTACAGGGGCGCAGATCCTGAGTGGTGGGAAGGTAGTGTTCGAGAACTTTTCTTCGGCCTATCGTTTTCTAAGTCAGTATATCTTCTGTCCCTAGTGATTATGGTTGCAGATCTCGTACTATTGTTTATCCTTCATTATCTATTATGGCTTACACGCAAAATCTTCCAGATTGATACTGATGAAATTACATCCTCTGGAGTTACTTTCCGCAGTGCTCATGGATATAGCGAGATGAGGGCAGTAATCGAGGGGGCCTCAAATCAGCTAAATCTAACTACATCCCTTATGGTTCTAGCAACATTGCTTCTTTCTGTTGCACTTAATTTCTCCACAGAAACCCAAGGTGTTCCTGTCCTAATTGCTCTTTCTACTGGTGCTCTACTTTCCGGTCACAGCGTATACATGGTGTCCGAGAGGCCTCGTTTCAACACAGTAAACCCATGGGGCCTGCTTGATTCATTTTCCCCACCCATTCATCCAGCTCTGCTTAACAAGCCATTCACAGACGTAATCAGGGCACATGTAGATCCATTGCTCGCAGTAAGATTTTCGAAATATGTCTCATCATTCAATAGTGACTTGAAGAAGGGAGTCTCCCTTTCAGATCTCCAGGAATACCTCCTTCAGATGCTCGATATGTTCAGATCCGGGGTGATTAGTGAGGAGGATTTCCACATAGCACTGTCTACCATGGTAGATACCAAGACAATAGATCAAATAATCAATCATCCTGAACTGGGAGAAGAGACCTTGGACAGGCTTCTAGTGCATGCAAGGGAAAGGTGCGCCCCATTTTTCCGACTTAATGACAGACTAAGGATGCACTTAGCTAGCCCTTCAAAACATGCAATCTGGTTCGATGTTGATATGGAGAATCTTACCTTCGGTCATGCAAACTTATTCGCCTACATTTTGAACCAAACACCCGATCCACAGGACTTGATACTAAGGGTGCAGACTCCAGACTTCAGACCTAATGAGTGCGTATACAGGATAAGGGCCGAACCTCTAGATTCCGAGTCATTTGCTAGCTACACTGTTTACGATAAAGTATCAAACTCAATGATTTCTTCACGGATTATTTGGCAATCTCTCATTCCATCTTCAATGGGTGAAGCTACTGTGACTGTAAGGCTTGAGGACTCATCTGGAAACCTGATTTCAGGAAAAGTCCTAACCGCCCAAATTCGTTCAGACCTATTTACTCGACTAAGAATGACAACTGGGGCCATATTCATGCTAGGCGCCGCATTGGCGTTAATTTCCCCTATTTTACCATTCGCCGCTGGAATATTGGGACTTTAGTCTTCTTCAATAAGGGGACTCTTATCCCGATAGTGTGGACCAAGGGGGACAGCCTGTTGATGACCTAAGGACTAGGTTGCACGCTATGGAGTCTAAACTCAGAAGGATGAGGGATCAGAGGAACTCTCACAATGAGTCCGCAAAAAGGTCCTCTGACTCCAGGAACTCAGTTAACTCACAGGGAAAGGAACTGAGGGAGATAATCAACTCTAGGATGGAAGATCAGAAGGAAACCCGTGCCCAAGCAAAAATACATCAAGCTCGAAGGGATGAGATTCAGAAAAGCATTCGAGATCTTGTCTCTAGAAAAAGAGGAAAGAGAGATGATAGCCCTGGAAAGTCTGTGGTAATCCAACTCTCTGAGACAGTCGGTGAGATTGAGAGAATTGAGAACAGGATTATGACTGATGGTACTCTTTCTTTAGACAAGGAGAACTCATTGATAAAAAAACTCAAGTCTCTAATTTCCAGAAGGGACAAACTAATTCCTGACGTCGAGGAACATCAGATAATTTCTATTGACCTTAGCGATATGGATGAGTCGATTCAGAAGCTAAGAGCCGAGGCCGATAACGAGCATAGCCTTATGATTGAACAGAACAAATTGGCAGACGATATTTGGCTAGAAATCAAGCCAATGCTTGAGGAAAGAGACTTCCTTCGAGGGGAGGGCGACAGATTGCACTCAATCTACTTAGAAGAGAGGGCCAAGGCAGATGAGGTTCACCAAGACATTGTAGAAATGCTTTCAAAAGTCAACGAGATAAGAGACGAGATCAGATCCCAGAATGAACGGAGGGAGAGAACTATTCGTGAGCACAACGAGTCAGTAAGACAGGCTCTCAGAGGTCCGGACGAAGATGAAGAGCTAGCTGACTCTTTGTCAGAGAGATTGTTGGATGGCAAATCGATTAAATTCGGAGGAATCGTCTCTTCAGATAACACCATACAACAATCCAGCACTGGGAGAAAGAAAAGAACAACTAGGAAGCTGGGCACAACTAGGGGGAGAAAGAGATAGCTACCACCCTCTCTCGTCTAGTCTAACTTCAAGGCTATCTACCTCCAAACCAGGCATGGCCTCTCCAACCATTTCGCTAGCTTCAGCTACTATATTGGAGTCTTCGAAGTGGTGAGTGGCTAGCACAATGGCCTCTGCAGTCCTAGTGGGATCAGAACTCTTGAAGATACCAGAACCAACGAAAATTCCATCCATGCCATGTCTCATCATTAATGCTGCATCAGTTGGAGTAGCTATGCCTCCTGCAGAAAAAGTAACAACTGGCAGCCTACCCGAATTTGCCACTTCATCTAGAACCTCTGAGACCTCTTCCTTTATTGATTCAATTTCCCCAAATGGGGTGGTAATGACTTTGCCCCCTATATCGGAGTGCCTCTCAAGAATACTATACTTCTCAATTATCGAATCGACCATTGCCCCCCTCTCCTCTTCTTTTGCATTCATGGCCGTCTTAATCTCAGCATCGATAAGCCTGGCATGCTTTACAGCACTAACCACGTTACCAGTACCAGCCTCACCTTTGGTCCTAATCATTGCAGCTCCTTCTGAAATCCTTCTTACTGCTTCTCCAAGGTTCGTACACCCGCATACAAAAGGAATCGTGAACTTGCTTTTTGCTATATGGTAGAACGGATCAGCAGGAGTCAAAACTTCTGATTCGTCGATCATATCAACGCCTAATGATTCCAAAACCCTAGCCTCTTCATCATGACCAATTCTGGCCTTTGCCATTACTGGAATGCTAGTAGTTTCGATGATTTCCTTAATCAATGAGGGATGACTCATTCTAGCAACTCCTCCTGTAGATCGAATATCGGATGGTACTCTCTCAAGAGCCATTACGGACACTGCTCCAGAGTCTTCAGCTATGTGAGCCTGTTCGGGAGTCACTACGTCCATTACTACTCCTCCCTCCTGCATTTTAGCAAATCCTCGCTTGAGGAGCTCTGTGCCATGCCTCATGGACTCAAGATTTACCCTCTCAGACACAAGACCTCCTCCGGGCATGCACTCAAGAACCCTATTATTGTGAAGGGACCCCTAATCAGCAAGGACAGGCGAATCGCCCTCTGCAATTGGCAGATCTGGAGCCTCTACCTCATTTCTCTCAAGCCAACTCATTTCTTCTTCAGGAAGATCGGTGTCAGCGAATATTGCCTCGGTAGGACACTCTGGAATACATGCCGCACAGTCTATACATTCGTCAGGGTCGATGACCAGGTATTCTTCGGCTTCCCTAAATGCCTCTACTGGACAGACATGGACGCAGTCTTGGTATTTACAACTAACACATGCGCTCGTTACAACATGGGTCATTAATACAATGTGTGCATGTATGTGGCATATGAAATCTTGTGTTGAAATTCCCTAATCAACCATTTTTGCTATCACACTCTCAGCGACAGAAGCTGCCTCTTGGCCCGGATAAACCTCTAGCTTGAACTTCCCTTTAGCTACAGGGCTGCCGCTAGGTCCTGCTACAACCGCTTCGCCACGAACCAGACTGGCCAAACCTAGCCTAATGTGCAGATTCTTATTCTCATCTACTCTTGAGGCAATGCCATTGCTCAAAATTTCTTTTAGTGAGTCATTGCACACTCTTCCCAGTGACTCTTTCGAAGCTCTAGAATTCATCTTCCCCACGATTGTGTACATTATTGCTCCAAGAGCGGATTTCTCCCTTTCTATTGAAATCTCAACCGAATCACCACATAACCATTGCATTGAGTCTACAATCAAAGCAGTGTCATCCACTGCGCTGGCATATACTCGCCATTCCCCACCATGAAGTCCCATGACACTGCCTCTATGCTAGGAACTTGAATCCGACGGGTCATTATTCAGTATTCGTGGCATTCCGTTCAAATACTGGTTGCATTTCGCACGGCCCGCAAACGGGGCAGCCCCCGGAATAAGGAGTCTTTTCTATGGCCAAGGGAGCATCGGCAAGGGCAGCGGCTAGAAGGCAGAAGGACAAGTGGAAGGCAAAGCGATGGTACTCAATTAGGGCACCAAGGAACCCTTGGTCATTCAGGATTATTGGGGAGACACTAGCTGAGGAAGGAGAAATGCTTGTTGGAAGGCCATTTGAGCTAATGCAGAATGAGCTGGATGGAGATTTCTCCAAAATGCACGTAAAAATTAGGTTTCGGATTAAGGAAGTCATAGGAAATGACGCAATTACTGAATTCGTCGGTCATGATGTGATGAAGGATTACGTTAGAAGGCAGATTCGTAGGGACAGAGGAAAGATAGATGATACAATAGATGTGGTTACCGAGGATGGCTACTTCATCAGGATTA
Source organism: Methanobacteriota archaeon (assembly GCA_002716085.1). Classification (GTDB taxonomy): domain Archaea; phylum Thermoplasmatota; class Poseidoniia; order Poseidoniales; family Thalassarchaeaceae; genus UBA36. The sequence continues at coordinate 39,602 of PAYZ01000019.1, forward strand.
AACCATTCATTGTTACTAGATCCAGAGTCAAATCTAGCCAGAAGCAAGAGACTAGAGCCGTAGCAAGGAATGAGGTAATAAAATTCTGTGCCAAGTCGACTTGGATTTCAGTGCAGAATGCTCTGATGGATGGTTCCATGGAGGATTTGGTATCCAAGGCCGTATCTAAGGTTCAACCAGTTAGGGCAGTCTTCTTCAGGAGGAGCCAGTTAATCCAAGAAGGCGTAGTTATTGATGATGGACCCACATTGGAAGAGGTCAAAGAAGACGAAAAGAATGCCATTGAGGAAGAGGCCAATGACGATCAAATGGAAGACGAACCACTTTCCGATGAACTCCAAGAAACCGGAGATGAGGTCGAAACAGTAAGTGAAGAACATGCGGACGAAGATGGCGAAGAATCCGACGATGAGATAGATTACGAATCAATGACCGTAGCACAGCTAAAGGATCTCCTAAAGGAAGCAGGAAAGCCAGTTTCAGGTAAGAAGGCCGACCTGATCTCCAGACTCTCGGAGTGAGGAGATGTCCCGCATCGCGGTGCTTTGTGGGACGGGGATGAGTGACTTTTCCTCATCCTTATCATCGTTAGAGAGGTCCTCATCTGAGAAAATGCTAGCAGAATCGCCTTGGGGAGAGGTCCCAATGACCACTGTCAGCCTACCCAATGGACAGGTATTCGTAATAGACAGGCATCATTCCTCCAATGAAAACCGCACTCCACCCCATTCTATAGAGCACAGAGCCAATGTACATGCAGCAGCAAGTTGCTCTCCAAATCTTGTGGTTAGCATCAATTCTGTAGGCTCGATGCTTGAATCAATGCCCCCTGGGAAAATAGGGGTTGCGAGCGGAATCCTAGATCTCTCCATTAGACCTTGGTCATTCCATGATGAAGATGCAGTCCACTCGGACAGGACATCGCCATTCGATGCAGATGCATCAGCAAAATGTCGTCATGCTCTAGATGAAAAGCAAGGCGACTCACCTGAACGAATCGTTGTTGCACAATGCGTAGGCCCACAATTCGAAAGTCCCGAGGAAATCGACGCACTGGAAATTCTAGGTGCCCATGTGGTGGGAATGACTCTCGGCCCCGAGCAGAGACTTGTATCAGAGACTGGAATTCCCCATATCTCTCTTGTTTGCTCGTCAAATTGGGCTTCTGGCAGGACGCCAGGAGATGCAAAAGCGCATATTGACCACAATTCAGTAGACGAAAATGCTTCCGAAATGCAGAATCTAGTTGCTTATTGCATCGTCACCTTGATGGAAGGCAATAATTGAATACATCACTAACTTGATGGTGTCTCTCTATATGATAGCTTCATGGGTAGTAGACTGAGTGTTGATGAATGGATACGGGTTGAGCATGGTGTTGTGCCCGATGGATCTTGGCTGACAATGATGTCCAGGGTTGCTAAATTCCATCATAAGCACCGATTCTCCTCCAGTGAGAACCATGGGCACGACATGGGGTATAGAATAGCCCTGACTATCGAGGAGCTCGGAGAACTTTCAGCAGCTATCACGAAGGGAAAGCCAGATGAAGAGGCATCAGAGGAACTGGCTGATCTACTGATATTGATTCTCGGACATTCGCTTGCAATGAAGGTTGATCTGGAGCAGGAGTTCCATAAGAAGATGGATAAGATTATGACTAGAAAGGCCAGGAAAGGAAGCCTAGGAATAAGAGTAACAGATTACGCAGATCAGGATTAATGCTGCCAAACTTGTTATTAGCAACTAATCACACTCGATTTAACTGAAATTACCAAGTGTAGCTATACACACCGGATTTTTTGAAAAGGTCACTTTTTAGCCGTTTTGAGCAGACTCACTACCTTCTCCATTATATACTCCAATAATCCGAGTAGGAGACACTCGTGTAAACGAGGTGATTGAAAAATGAACGTAGATATGAATGCAATGAAAGCAGAAGTAGGTGGCGCGTTTGTGCTATCGTGGATGGTGTTCGGATTGGGTCTGAACACGTTGGAGGGGGCTGCAGCCCTCGCCGTCGTGTGGATGGCCTTCTCCGGAGCTCATGTGCTGCCCATAGTTACCTGGAGTCACATGATGACGGGTAACATGAGCGACACAGAAGGCAACTGGATGGCCAACGGAATGCGCTTACTAGCGCAGGTTGTCGGTGCACTTCTGGCCATACTATTGGCCACCGAGTTCGGTGGATTGGAAACGGGCTGGACAGCGACAGAGATGTGGATCGCCGACATCACTGCAGATGATGCAGCTGTAAGTATTTGGGACGTCCTTGGAATGATTGCCGCTGGTGCAATTTGGTGGCAGGTTCACACCAGGTGCGATAGCGCATGGGCTAGTGCCTTCGGTCTGATGGCACTCGCTTCTGCAATAACCATGACTGGGGCCCACGAGATGGGTGCTTCAGTAGCTAGTGCCGGAGATGGCATTGCCGACACCCTGGTCAACTGGGTCTTTGACGGCCTGTTCGTAGGTGCTGGTGCCCTTCTTGGTACCAAGATCGACGAGATGCTCTGAAAAGATAGAACTGCCAACAAAACTAACGCAAGCAGGCTGGGGGGGTGACTCCCCAGCCTGTAAACGAAATACCGCCTAGTATACGCTATGGTATTAGAAGAACTCTTTTTGCAACTCTTCAATCTCTAATCTAGATACGGCCTTAGAGTATGCTTCGAGGGGTTCTCTATTCAACTCCAGAAACTGACTTCCGAATTTGAATGGCTGTAGCACTTCTTTAGCCTGAGTCCAGTTTCCAAGTATTGCTAATGATGCTGCAACAGATTCTGCGGAAGAAAGCCTCCCTACTTTGCCCCAAGATACTGGGTTAGCAGCAAGAAGTGATGGCAAAACTCTACCGCTAAGCCTAGTGCTTTTGGCAATTTGTGCTAATGACTCATCAATAGCTTTCCATGAGCAATCTAGAACAACTATCGAGGCACCTAGGCCTATCAAACTATTATCTTCTGGACCTAGCAAGACTGTTGACCTTGGATCCAGTAGATATCCCCTCTTCGGTGCCGAAGTTGGCGAAGAATGAATGGAAACAAGGCCCAATGAGTGCATCTTTCTTGATGTGCATTTACTTGGATCATCCTGGTCAAGGTGAATAACATGAACAGGGATTTCTTCCAATTTCTATCTCCTGGAACGCGCTCCCGATCTTGATACCCCTAGTCTACGAGTTTTCTTCTTTGCCCTATTTACTCTTTCAGATTTAACATTGTCATTCTGAGCATCAGAAATAGTCATTTTTCGATCATTTTCAGAGGAAACAATTGTGTGGTTACTGGGAGCGCTCTCAACAAATAGTCTAACCCCAAGTTCCTTGGTGAATTTCTTCAATAGTGCGTCAGTTGGCCTATTTCCACTCTCAGCCTTCTGAATCACGGCGATCTTGACATTCATTTTTCTGGCGAGATCCTCCTGGGATAGCCCTTTCTCCTTCCTCGATACCCTAATTCTATTGTGGAAGTCTTGAGCCAGCTCCATTTCATCTTTGGTCATTATATCAACTCCGGAAACTCCCCTTCCAACTACGGAGCTTTCAGGTTCGCTTTGTGACTCATTTCTAGTAACAGTTCTTTCGACAACCAGACTCATTGAATCAATACACCGAATACAACATTCTAGTTTAGACTGGGAAACCATTGCCTGCCTTGTGGATACTCCTTCAGCACCACATAGCTCGCACGCGCCCATGCCATGCCCAGTATGGATGCTAACATGACTTCTTCGTAGGGGTCATAAGTACCCATTAATCGTGAACATCATGGCGAGCGAGGCGGATGAGGGCTCTGGGGGCCTCGATGATCTAGAAAATCAAGCATCTCGCAAGGATGCACTAGACAGTCTCAGAATGGACTATCAGGAGCTAACGGATAAGGCACAACAATTGCTTACGGAGAAGCTTTTTCTTGAGAATGAATTCGACCAATTGAAGAAAAGAACTAGCAGGCTAGAGGAAGAGCTAAGCAACATCCGTACCCCTCCATTAATAATCGGATTTATTCAAGATATTCTGGACGGCCAGGCTATTGTTAGGAGTTCGAATGGAACCGTCTTCATGGTTTCAGTAAACAGGAGGCTCGATTCTACAAATCTGAAACCCGGTTCGCGTGTTGCCCTCAATCAAGATACTCTTTCAGTCGTGGAAATACTATCAGATTCATGGGACCCTCTTGTGAGCAATGCTGAGATATTGGATAGTCCAGAGGTTGAGTATGGGTCAATAGGCGGGCTAGAAGAGCAGATTCGCGAGCTAAAGGAGGCAATCGAGCTTCCATTCGAAAATCCCGAGGCGTTTTCTAAGTTTGGAATAGATCCTCCAAAAGGCGTTCTTCTTACTGGCCCGCCGGGAACTGGAAAGACGATGCTAGCAAAAGCAGTCGCTAACTCCACAAAGGCCACATTTCTTGGGTTGGTCGGTGCCGAGTTAGCACAGAAGTACATTGGAGAAGGGGGAAGGATGGTTAGGGAGCTTTTCGAGCTCGCCAAGCAGAAATCACCTGCCATTATTTTTATTGATGAGATAGACTCAATAGGCTCAAAGAGACTTGACGTTGCTACTTCTGGAGATAGGGAAGTGCAAAGGACACTAATGCAGCTACTATCCGAGATTGACGGTTTCGAAAACCTCGACAATGTCAAGGTGATTGCAGCAACAAACAGGCCAGAATTGCTCGATGCTGCACTATTGAGGCCCGGAAGATTCGATCGCATCATCCAGATTCCTATTCCCGACTTGGTAGCCAGAGAGACTATTTTTGGAGTACATACTAAATCGATGCCACTATCAAAGGGCTTGAAACTTTCATACCTTGCTTCTATCTCTGAAGGTTTCAGTGGAGCCGAAATAAAATCTTCAGTCGTCGAAGCAGGAATCTCAGCAATATCGGAAAACCGAAAATCAGTCACTAAGAAGGACTTCATTAATGCGATTAAGAAAGTTGAAAATAACAGAAAAAACCCAAGCGGACCAGCCAACGAAGGACTGTATGCATAAGCAAACTCTCTTGACGTCCTGACCCCCCGTGGAGCTATGGCAAACCCTCTGGTAGAGTGTGTTCCCAACTTTAGCGAAGGTAGAGACAAGTCAGTAATTGGAAGGATTACGGCCCCAATAAAGGAAATCCAAGGAGTAACCCTACTGGATGTCGACATGGGCTCAGACTTCAATAGGACAGTAGTAACAATGGTGGGCCACCCCGATGAAGTTCTCAAAGCAGTTATTGAGTGCACCATGCTCGCTTCCGAGCTTATCGATATGAGACATCATAGTGGTGAGCACTCCAGGATGGGGGCCGTCGACGTCGTGCCTTTCATCCCAATCAGCGGGGTTTCCATGGGTGATTGCATCAAACTCTCTGAAAGATATGCCGAAGCCGTATCTGAGAAACTCGACCTTCCCATATATCTCTATGCAGAGGCAGCTAGGGGCGAAAATAGAGTTAGGCTGCCTGACATCAGGAGAGGCGAGTACGAGGGACTGCAGGAAAAGATCCAATCTGAAGAATGGATTCCCGACTACGGTCCCAGAAAATTCAATCCAAAGCTCGGAGCAACTGCAACTGGAGCTAGGCAGATCCTAATTGCATACAATGTAAATCTAGACTCAGATAATAAAGGCAAGGCAAACTCAATCGCATCTACGATTAGAACAAGCGGCTCACTGGTGAAAGACGAAAACGGTAATAAGATACTCGGAGATGATGGAAATCCACTTAGAATTCCTGGCAAATTCGAGGCCCTTCAAGCCGCTGGTTGGATGTACGATGAGTCCACAGCACAAGTGTCAATGAATCTCCTCGATCACAACATCACAGGACTTCATCATGTTACTGATACAATCCGCGAGGAGGCACAGAAGATCGGCCTGAATGCTGTTGCAGGAGAACTAGTTGGATTAGTACCATTGGAAGCTATGTTAACAGCTGGAAAGAATTACCATGAAGATCCCGATTCAGCTAGTGACTCTTCTCTAGTAGATGCAGCAATTAAAGGACTGATGCTAGATATTCTGGATGAATTTAAGCCCAAATCTAGCATTATTGAGTGGGCCATTAGTGAGGCGTCAGTATGAATGATGGATATGAGGAAGTACTCAGAGCAATTGCTTCATCAGAACCTACTCCGGGCGGTGGCTCTGTTGCAGCGCTATCGCTAGCTCACGCCCAATCACTGTCAATAATGGTAGCAAGGCTTACATTGGGTAAAGAGAAGTGGGCCGATGGACATGTTTTGGCAGAGTCAATAATATCGAAATGGGAACCAAAAATAGACTCCTCTATTGGGCTCGCAGTGAAGGACGCTCAAGCATTCGATCAAGTAATGGGGGCTTATCGCCTTCCAAAGAAAGACGAAAAAGAAATGGAACTCAGAAACTATTCAATCAGAGAAGCGACAATTGGTGCAGCCCTAGCTCCTCTGGAAACAGCCAAGGAATCATTGGAACTTTTACGAGACATCGAGAAATTCATCGATCTATGCAACTCAAATGCTCTTACGGACCTTGCTTCTGCAGCGGAACTATCTGGCTCAGCTATTGTCATAGCATCGATGAACGTAAGAATAAATCTAGATAATATCGAAGGGGATGATGTCAATGAACTCTCGAATCAATTGGAAGAAATTCTGGGCGCTCATACCTCGTTGTTGGAGATGATTAGGTCCAAAGTTTCGGAGAGGCTTGATTGGAAATGACCCCAGGAAAGCTCTCATTCGATGGAATCCCAGACTACCTTCCACCTCTCAAGTCAATAGATCCATCAGTTCCTCATGCACCTCCAAGACCACAGGTTCTCGACGAAAGAGGCAGGCTTCTAGCAATTGAGAATTCTCTGAGATACTTCCCTGAGGAATGGCACGAGACTCTAGCAAAGGAGTTTCTCGATGAATTGGACCAGCTTGGCCACATTTACATGCACAGATTCAGACCAGATTACGAAATGTATGCTAGGCCAATTTCCGATTACAAAGCAAACTCTCAGTCCGCAGCAGCAATTATGCTAATGATTCAGAATAACCTAGATCCTAATGTGGCCCAGTTCCCTCATGAATTGATAACCTACGGTGCCAATGGTGCAGTCTTCCAAAACTGGGCCCAGTACCTCCTAACAATGGAGTATCTCAGCAAGATGGTGGAAGATCAGACATTAGTGATGTACTCTGGCCATCCACTCGGGCTTTTCCCATCAAGCAAGGAATCTCCAATGGCTGTAGTAACTAATGGAATGGTAATACCAAATTACTCCTCACAAATAGACTACGAGAGGATGAATGCCTTGGGAGTATCTCAGTACGGCCAAATGACAGCCGGCTCTTACATGTACATTGGTCCACAAGGAATCGTGCATGGAACCACCATAACGATCCTAAACGCTGCGAGAAAATATCTCGGAAAGGCTCCGGACGAAGGCCTAGGGGGGGTCCTCTACGTTACTTCTGGACTAGGTGGGATGTCGGGGGCCCAGGCCAAGGCAGCCGTCGTTGCAGGTGCTGTATGCATAGTTGCCGAAGTCGACCCATCTCCAGCAAGAAAAAGGCACTCACAAGGGTGGCTTTCTGAGCTATACGAAGACATAGAGAAGCTAGTAGATCGAGCTGAGCAGGCCGTTTCGGAAAAACAGGCAATCTCTCTTGGATATGTGGGAAATATCGTAGAACTACTGGAGTATCTCGTTGAGAGAGGGACTAATGTCGATCTTGCTAGCGATCAGACTAGCTTGCACAATCCATGGCTCGGAGGATACGTTCCTGTTGACTACTCATTCGAAGAAAGTAATTCACTGCTAAAGGAAGATCCTGACAAATTCAAGGAAGCAGTACAGATTTCACTCAGAAGGCATGTCGCTGCAATAAATTCTCTTTGTTCACGAGGTACTAAGTTCTGGGATTACGGAAACGCCTTCCTTCTAGAATCAAGACGAGCAGGGGCTGACATCACGAATGAGGATGGCTCATTCATTTACCCTTCATACGTGGAGGACATCATGGGCCCAATGTGCTTCGACTATGGGTTTGGACCGTTCAGATGGGTATGCACTTCTGGCGAAGATAGCGACTTGAGGAAAACCGACCAGATAGCAAAGGATGTCCTTGATAATCTATCGGAAGGATGTCCTCCTGAAATTCGTACTCAGTACCTGGATAATATTAGATGGATAAAAGAAGCAGAAAAACATGAACTTGTTGTTGGCAGTAAGGCTAGAATATTGTATGCCGATGAAGTTGGCCGTAGATCCATAGCCAGTGCATTCAACAAAGCAATCTCTGATGGTGACATTTCAGCCCCAATTGTTCTCGGTCGCGATCATCATGACGTAAGTGGAACTGATAGTCCATATAGGGAGACTGCGAATATTTACGATGGCTCTATGTTCACTGCAGACATGTCCGTTCACAACTTTGTTGGCGACTCATTTAGGGGTGCAACTTGGGTAAGCCTACACAACGGTGGAGGGGTAGGATGGGGCGAAGTGATTAACGGTGGTTTTGGCATGGTTATCGATGGTTCAGAAAGCTCACAGGAGAGTATCGATTCAATGATCTCATGGGACGTGAATAACGGCCTTGCTAGGAGGTCATGGGCCAGGAACCCAGCTGCAATGTTTGCCATATCTAGGGCTATGGATTCAAATGATAGGATAGAAGTAACAATCCCTAACACCGTGAAGGAAAGTGTGCTAAGGGAAATGCTCGAATATACGCGATGACTCTATTTGGCAATAACGGTTCGAAACCACTGATGGTTGATATCGAGATTGACGGTGCCTCACTGACTCTTGAGCAGGCTATATCAATAGCTAACGGCGAATCTACAGCTGCATTATCTAAGGAGTCAAGGGATAATATGCTCCAATCTCGTGCAGCAGTTGAGGAGATAGTCAGATCCGGAGACACGGTTTACGGGATAAATACTGGATTCGGGGCGATGTCTTCAGTGAGGATTGAAGAAGAAGAAATCGAGGCTCTCCAAGAAAACCTGGTCAGAAGTCATGCATGTGGCGTAGGAGAGAGGATGGAACCCGAACACGTCCTTCTGATGATGGTGCTAAGGGCAAACTCAATCGCTAAGGGATGCTCTGGCTCTAGGCCAGAGGTCGTAGATCTGATTCTCTCGATGGTAAACTACAGGATATCGCCTGAAGTTCCACGAATAGGCTCACTAGGTGCATCAGGAGACCTAGCACCCTTATCTCACATGGCATTATCAATGATGGGTGAAGGTAAATGTTTGATCAACAACAATGGTATTTGGGAAACACGATCAAGCAAGGACGCTCTCTCGGAAGCAGGCCTACTTCCAATTAAACTCCAAGCGAAGGAAGGCCTCTCTCTAATCAACGGCACTAGCCAAATGTGCGCTTTCCTTACCATAGCCATTTTGAACATGGAGATGCTTTCATTCGCCGCTGATGCTTCTATGGCATGCTCATTAGAGGCGATTCAAGGATCCCAAAGGCCATTTGACCCTAGGATTCAAGCATCAAGGCCGCAATTCGGACAAGCTGTCTCGGCTGCTAGAATTTTGGAGCTTCTTTCCGAATCTGAGATTTCTTCCTCCGATGCGAATTACGAAAAAGTCCAGGACGCATACTCTTTCAGATGCGCACCACAGGTGCATGGGCCCGTTATCGACCTATTGAGAGAAACTAGAAGGATGTTGGAAATTGAAATCAATAGCGCTACAGATAACCCCTTGGTTTTCGTGGAGCGGGGTAATTCAGAAATTATCAGCGGAGGAAATTTCCACGGCCAGAATCTAGCTATTGCCAGTGATGCGATAGCAATTGCTTGTCACGAACTAGCCTCAATTTCCGAAAGAAGGATTAACCAGGTATTGGATCCAAGATGGACAAACCAGAATGCATTCCTCGCTAAAAGAGAGGGACTCGAGAACGGTCTAATGATTGTGCAGTACGTTGCAGCAGCCATAATCTCCGAGCTTAACCTGTTGGCAGCGCCAGCTACCACTAGTAACGTTCCAGTTAGCATGGGCAAGGAGGATCACGCTTCTATGGGCTCTACTGGTTGCTACAGAGCTCTAAGGTCATCAATACTTCTTTCACAGGTAATAGCAAACGAGATGTTGTGCTCATCTGTGGCTTTGGATGGAATTGAAAAGAAAGCCGGAAAGGGAGTATCAAAGATTCACAAATGGGTCAGAACAATGGTGCCTCCTTTAGAGGGCGATAGAACAATGACAGATGAGTGTGAGGCCCTATCTGAAGCAATAGTAAATGGTCGACTGTCAAATATTTTCAGGTGATATATTGCAGGAAAAATTGCATATGACTAGGCACCCGGGATCTGATCCCCCACCATTCGATACCCAGGTAGTAGGTACGAAGGAAAACTACGTTTTATTGGAACGTACTTACTGCTATCCCAGAGGCGGCGGTCAACCAGGGGACAAGGGCAAATTATTTTCAGATGGGGCTCCCATTTCTGATTTACATGAGGTTCTTCCAGGTGAAATGATATTGCATCCAGTGGATGACGTAAGTGTTTTCTCAGTTGGACAGGAGATTACTTGCAAGATAGACGTCGAAAGAAGAAACGCGCATACATTAATGCATACTTCGCAACACATATTCTCTGCAATAGCAGAGGATATCTGGGGCGCCGAGACAGTTGGTAATCAGATTGGAGCCACTAAATCCAGAGTCGATCTTCTGTTTGAGGATAAAGAAATATTCGACCCCGACGAATTAGTTAATTCTGTGAACTCAATAATTGGGTCAGACATTGATGTGAAAGTACACGAGTGGGATAGGACGAGGATAATGGAACATGAGAAGATGAGGCATACAAAATTCATGCATCGAATTCCAGAATCGATTACCCATCTTAGGGTCGTAGAGGTAGAAGACGTAGACCTTTGCCCATGCGCCGGTACACATGCTTCCAACACCTCTCAAATCCCAAAGGTCAGATTCACTGGAAAGAAGAACAAGGGCAAGGGCCGATTGAGAGTTTCTTACGAATTTGAATAATATTATTGTTAGTATCATTTCTAATGGTGGGCTCGGCAGGAATTGAACCTGCGATCTTCGCCATGTCAAGGCGACGTCATAACCCCTAGACCACGAGCCCGGCCTTCATCCGAGTAAACATTCACACAAGAATGATTCTGAGAGTCATGAAACTATTTTCGAAATCCTTCCTTCACAATTATGTTTGGAGCAAGACCCAGAAACCCTAGTCCGGCCATTACTCATCTTGATTAGTTTCGGGTTGAGGATCATTACATAGCTCTTGCATTTCATACAGAAACCCTGTTGATCACCCATGTCTTTGCTAGAACATCCTAGACTTGAATATATCACTTCAAGTAGGGGAGTAAGATGCGATTTACAAGAAATTCTTTAAAAACGATTAACTGCGAATAAGTTTTGTAAAATTTGTCAAAAAACAATTCTGATAATCATGGTTATCGGAATTATGTAGGCTGGAAAAATCTCTCCAATATCCTAAAACTTACTCAGATTATTTGAAATTTCTATCAAGATTAATGAAATTAAAGAAATAATTTAGTTTGAATCAATACACATTATTAGAATTTACAATATTTCCATTTTTGAAAGTAATTTTTACGGGAGAACTTCCGGGAGTCTGGCACCATGAGTCGGCAGATGATGACCATAGTACATTCAGGTCAGCAATACGGCCCTCCGAAATAACACCCCTGCACTCATCTCCACCAAACATGGTTGAAGAAGGATTTCTAGTTACAGAAACAAGCCCAACTATTGGGTCGATTCCAATTCTGTGTGAAAGCATACTTCCAATTAATGGGAGAGATGTTATTGGACAGTTTGGATTGAAATCTGTAGCAACTGAAAAGGGCCAATCTTCCTCAATACATTGCTTTATTGGTAAGGCTAGGTCTTTTGATAATACATATGGGGTTCCAGGGAGAAATGTCTGCACCGTCCCCGCTTCCGCAGCACAAATCCTGGAGTCTTCATTAGAGCATGCAGCATGATCTCCGCTGACAGAACCTAGCTCGGCGGCCAAAGCAAGCCCACCATTGTCAACAAATTCGTCTACGTGAAGCCTTGATCCTAATCCGTGAGATTTGGCTTCTGAAACAATTTGTTCAGTTTCTTCTATGGTAAACCACCCTTCTTCGCAGAAAACATCTACCCACTTGGCCAAGGAAAGCTCCGAAACAACAGGCAATTGTTCTGAAATCAGTTGTTCTACATATTCCTTCCTAGAAATTTCTTGCGGGAAATCGTGAGCACCTAGCCATGTTGGCAGAATGTCACATTCTACAGCCCTATTCACAATAGATATCGACTCTAGGATCTTCACTTCAGTATCTACATCTAGTCCATATCCGCTCTTTGCTTCTAGTGAGGTTGTTCCGTTAGTTAGCGAGGATTCCACTCTCCTAACCCCTGATTCCACCAGAGTCTTTTGAGGGGTGCTTCTGGTTTGCATTACAGTTTTTCTTATTCCCCCCCCAGAAGCTGCAATGTCCTTGTATGTCTTGCCTGAGATTCTCATAGAGAGCTCATTTGACCTATCCCCAGACCAAATCAAGTGAGTATGGCTATCAACAAAACCCGGAACAACAGACATTCCGTTTAGATCAATAACTGTAGTATCGGTTTGTTTTGAACTAGAGGGATACCAGGGGGCATATTCCGCAACCAACTCTTGCATTTCACATACTCTTTCAATTGAACCATTATTGATGAGAATCCCCATACCAGGTTTGTGAACCAGATTCTCCCTTTCTAGTAGATTTTGGCCAGAAAGTGGAAACTCATCATCCCCTGTTGATAGATGGGCGATCTCTCCGCAATTGTACAAGAGTGTTCTCACGACGTTCGATACTTAGTATAGTTGAAAGAACTCGCGCTCATCGCACGTCCGTGCAAGGCATTATCCTGGGGATCGAAAGTACTGCGCATACTTTCTCGTTTGGCATTGTTGGAACCGATGGTAAGCTTTCTCCATCTAAATCTTCACTATTCCGGCCTGAGGAAGGCGGAATCCACCCTAGAGAAGCAGCTGATCACCATTCAGATTCAACTGCCAGATTACTAGACAGCGTCGGAAAAACGGAAGGTTTTGAATGGGGCGACGTGATAGCCATAGCATTCAGTCAGGGGCCTGGACTTGGACCATGTCTTCGTGTTGGAGCTTCTGTTGCAAGGACACTTTCATCCACTCTAGAAGTCCCCTTAGTGGGGGTTAATCATTGTGTTGCCCACATAGAGGTTGGTAGAAATCAGACTGGTTGCGAAGATCCAGTTCTGCTATACGTAAGTGGTGGAAACACACAAGTAATTGCTAGGGCTGATGGGAGATACAGGGTTCTCGGTGAGACTTTAGACATCGGAATAGGAAACATGTTAGACAAGTTTGCCAGAATACATGGAATCCCATTCCCAGGGGGCCCCGAGATTGAGAGGCTGGCATCAAATATCAAACCATCAAAAGAAATCAGCTTAGATGAGGTATCATTGCCTTATGGGGTTCATGGGATGGATTTAGCATTCTCAGGGATGCTAACTTCAGCTATCCAAAAAGTATCAGAGGGAGTCCCTCTGGATAGAATGTGTTGGTCTCTGCAAGAGCACTCATTTTCTGCATGTGTTGAGGTTGCAGAGAGAGCAATGGCCCATACTGGAAAAAATGAATTACTTTTGGGCGGAGGAGTTGCTTGTAATGATCGAATCCGAGAGATGGCAACAATAATGTGCGAAGAAAGGGGTGCAACGTGCCATTGGCCAGAAAAGCAATATTGTATTGACAATGGAACTATGATCGCCGAGCTAGGAAGAAGGATGCTTGAATGCGGAATCTATACAGAATTAATGGATAGTGCCATAAATCCAGCTCTCAGAACAGACAACACTGCTGTAGTTTGGGATTAAAGCCTCACTAAATCTTATGAGAGTCCCTATGGCCCGATAATCAAGGATTGATTAGACAGTGCAGAGAAGGAGGAGGAGGAAGGCAGAGCCGAAGAACATATTTGGTACAGGTTCGCAATCCTCCAAAAAGACCAGTCCTTCCAAAACTAGAGTGCCCAAAGCTGTCAGACCTAGACCACAAGCTGCTCCACCTTCTGTTCCTGGAGCAAAGCCAAACCTAGCTCCAGTGAAAACACCATCTAAACCCGAGAAAAACGTCGAAGATGAACTTGAGAATAAAATTGAACAGACGCCTATCATAGAAGAAAATATTGAATTGGAAGAGGACCAAATTTCCATAGAGAAAGACCAGATTCTTGGCGATAATAGTAGGAAGGATATTGGCATAACCAAGACTGAAAATGAAAGCCAGGAAATTGTAGAACCAGACTCTTCAGGAAAAAGCCAGAAGGCAATGCAGATTATCCAGGATAGTCTACGAAAGGCAACTAAGGCCGTATTAATGGAGAAGAAAGAATCACAAGACGGCCGAAAACTTCCAAGTTCTGATGCCCCAGAAAGACCGAAGAAACCTCAGAAGAAACTCCGTAATAGGGTGTCTTCTTACCAGCCAGCTTCGAGGGCAAAGCGCTTGGATCGGAGTAGGCATATGGAGTATAAGTACGAAATGAGGGGCCTCCTGGTGGAGCTTGGTGTCGCCGAAGAGCACAGGTCAAACCTTCTTGCAACAATCTGGGCTCGTGGTGAGAGACAAACGATCAATGAAGCAAAGGAATTCCTTCAGGAGAAGCTCCACGAAGGCGCAATAGATAGCCAGCAAATGGAGTCACTGGAGAAGGTAGTAGACGGTTACACTATCAGAAGATAACCTGAGAATGGTTCTTGTTATGCCACCTTCTGCGCGATTCGTGAGAGATGCCACAAAGGAAGAAATGGGTCGAGAAATTGGCGAAGCCGGAAAGCCGCCATATCGTAGGGGAATTCATCCTGGAATGTATGCCGATAAAACATGGACAATGAGGCAGTATGCAGGTTTCTCCTCAGCAAAGAAGACAAACGAACGATTTAGGAAACTTCTCGAAAACGGCCAGACTGGGATTTCAGTAGCTTTTGACTTACCGACACAACTGGGTCTAGATTCTGATGACCCCCTATCTTCTGGCGAAGTCGGTAAAGTAGGTGTAGCAATTGACACAATTAGCGATATGAGGGATCTTTTCGACGATATAGACATGACATCTATCTCAACCTCTATGACAATAAATGCACCTGCAACTACACTTCTCGCCCTATATGTGGCAGTCGCTGACGAGAGGGGTCTACCAAGAGAGAATCTTGCAGGAACCGTGCAAAATGATATTTTGAAGGAGTATATTTCACGTGGCTTGTACATTTTTCCACCAGAACAATCAATTAGGCTAACAACAGATCTCATGTTCTGGTGCAAAGAAAACACCCCAAAGTGGAATACAATTTCAGTCAGTGGTTATCACATGAGGGAGGCTGGTTGCTCTGCATCTGAGGAGATTGCTCTAACAATTTCAAATGCCATATTTTATGCTAGAAATGCAGTAAATAGGGGCATGGATATCGATGATTTCGCACCCAGAATGTCCTTTTTCTTCGCTTGTCACAATGATTTCGTAGAAGAGGTCAGTAAATTCAGAGCAGCCAGGGAAATTTGGTACAAAATGGTAGAGAACGAATTCTCTCCAAAGAACAATAGATCATCGCAGCTAAGATTTCATACACAGACATCTGGAGTAACGCTCACTGCCCAACAACCAATGAATAATGCAATTAGAGTCGCATACCAAGCTCTTGCAGCGGTCCTTGGAGGCACCCAGTCTCTGCATACAAATAGCTTCGACGAAGCCCTCGGACTGCCTACTGAGGAGTCTGCAAAAATAGCACTCAGAACTCAGCAGATAATTGCCGAGGAGACCGGTATCGTTGATCATGTAGACCCATTTGGGGGCTCTGAGTCAGTTGAACGAACGACAGACAGACTAATTCAAGAGGCCGAGAAGATTATCGAAGATATTGAATCAATGGGGGGGCCAATGGTTTGTGTAAAAGCTGGGTATCAACAGAGAATCATCCATGAAAGTGCATGGAATCAGCTTAATCGAGTCGAGTCCTGTGAGGATTTGGTTGTTGGAGTGAATTCCCACCAAGATCATGAAGATCTTGATTTCGAGGGTTTAGTAATAAATCCGGACGATGAAAAGAGACAAATCTCCAAACTAATTGAATTAAGGGAAAATAGAAATCAAGATTTAATCGGAAAAAAACTCTCCGAACTTAGAGATTCATGCAATGATGGCAGCAACATTATGGAGAAAATCATCAGTGCCGTAAAAGCCGAAGCTACAATTGGAGAAATCAACAATATAATGAGGGAAGAGTTTGGAACATGGGTTGCCCCAAGTGGTGTTTGAATGGCATCTGTAAATCACATTGGCATTGCCACCAAATCACTAGATGAATCACAAATTATCTGGGATGCTTTGGGCTTCTCCCACAGCCATGACGAACTCGTTGAAGAGCAGGGTGTTAAGGTTAGGTATATGAGAGGTGAATCCCTTACCACTATAGAGCTCTTAGAGCCACTTTCAGTCGAATCTCCGGTTGGTAGATTCATCTCAAAACGAGGTCCTGGTATTCAGCAGATAGCAATAAACGTCGATGATATCGAGTCAAAAATAGAACATCTGAAATCAATCGGAATCAAAATGATCAATGAAGAGCCCATTACTGGAACAAATGGCCATAGAATAGCTTTCATTCATCCTTCTTCTTGCCAAGGTGTACTTATCGAACTTGTAGAATCTAAGTGAGAACCATCAAAAAGGCACCCTTATTCGACTTTTCATGATTAGTTCTCTAGGTCGTTTTGAAACCGTAAATGGGTCATTAATAGAAGACGTTGAACAAGAGATGAATTACCTTAGAGATACACTAGAAGTTCTTAGGGCAACTAATGAAATTTCTAACGACGCATTCCTAGAAGCTGGATCAATTCAGGGAGGTTTGTCCGTAATAATTAGCCTAGTTTCGAATGGCATTTCAGATGAAGAGGCAAATGCCCAACTTCAGAATCTAAAATCAAGAGCAAACTCACTCAATGACAAATATCCGGGCCTAGATGAAAAAATTGAAAGTAGGAGAATATAATACCCTAGTATTATCTCAGTAATATTTATCATCATTTTCCACCAGGATAATTCATGCCTAAAGTAAGTCTAGACATGCCATATGAGATTGTAGAGGATCTAAAGGGTCACGTAGGAGATGACAAAAAATTCGTTAGTCTTGCAGATGCAATCAGGACTGCCTGTAGGAAGATGTTAGATCAGTTAGATGAGATAGACGCCAGGCATGGGAGGCTCGGTGAATGAACGAAAAATATAGAGAAAACGCTGAAAGGGCCGTAGAGATTCTAATTCGATATATTGAGAAATCCGATGGAGGACTCAGGGAGGGCCTAATCAGAACTCCGGAAAGGGTAATCGAATCGTTCGATGAAATATTTTCAGGCTATTCTTTGAATGCAGAGGAAATTCTTGACTCAACATTCAATGCAGAGGGATATGATGGAATTGTTCTGCTAAAGGATATGGAATTTCATAGCACGTGTGAGCACCATCTTCAGCCATTCTCAGGATCAGCTCATATCGCATATATTCCGATTGAAAGAATTGTAGGAATAAGCAAGCTTGCAAGACTATTGGACATGCATTCGAAGAGATTGCAGAACCAAGAGCGAATCACACTGTCCATTGCAGATGATCTGGTCAGGGTACTGAAACCACTAGGCTGCGCTGTTATTCTTGAAGCCCAACATGGGTGCATGAAGTGTAGGGGCGTAAAGAAAAATAACGCTATAATGTCAACTAGCGCTATGAGAGGTGTATTCTTCGAAAATCCGGAGGCTAGGGCAGAGATTCTGCAGTTAATTCAAGCTAAACGAGCTTAGGGGTGAAGATGTGCAGCAGTATCCTATTGTAGAGATATTTCATTCTGTCCAAGGTGAAGGCTTCCACACTGGAATTCCTCATGTATTTGTTCGGTTCGGTAACTGTAACCTTAGGTGTGATTGGTGCGATACGGACTTCATGACATTCGACTTATTGGGAGCAGATGAAATAGTTAGGAGGGTTATAGAGTATTCATGCAATAGAGTAATTTTCACAGGGGGTGAGCCTGCAATGCAAGACCTATCAACTATAGGGGGGATGCTTAAGGAGAATGGCATTCTTCTTTCCATTGAAACAAATGGCACTATCCCTGTGGATCCAGTTATTGATTGGATATGCGTTAGTCCAAAAGACCAGCTTTACCCAAACGTGCCCATCAAGCAAAGAACTGGGGATGAGCTTAAAGTAGTGTATTGCGGTCAAGATATTTCGATGTACGACGAATTGAAAATGGGCTTCGATCATCATTTCATACAACCTTGCTACTTGGAAGAAGAATCAGTCGCAGATAATGGGAAATTATTCAGGTCTGTAGAGGATCTTGTAAAAAATTCTCCAGGATGGCGCCTTAGTCTACAGACTCATAAATGGATGGGAGTACTATGAGGGCAGTCATGTCTCTATCTGGAGGAATGGACAGTACTGCTCTTCTGATTAGATTATTGGCCAAAGGATACCAAGTCACATGCATTACTTATGACTACGGTCAGAGACATTCTGTCGAGATAGACAGAGCCAGAGAAAATATCGCATATTTCCAAGAATGCGGAATAATTGTTGAACACATGGTAATCGATCTGAAATCAGCATTTTCAGCAATAGAATCGGTTCTAACGTGCTCAGAAAAACAAGTCCCAGAGGGGCATTATGAATCTGTGCAAATGAAGCAAACGGTTGTTCCGAATAGAAATGCCATATTCTCTTCGATACTGTTTGCTCATGCCCTGAACATCTCTTCAGTTGAGGGGGTAGAAGTAAAGGTAGCAATGGGCGTACACAGTGGGGATCATGAGATTTACCCTGACTGTAGACCAGAATTTTACGACACTCTAGGTCAATCATTCAACGTAGGAAACTGGGGGAGTGAGATGGTTTCTTTCTATTTGCCTTACATTGACGGGGACAAGGTTTCTATTCTTACAGATGCACTAGAATCATCAGAAACTCTTGGCCTTGACTTTGATACAATTTTTATGAATACTAACACATCATATGACCCCGACTCTAGAGGGCGCAGTTCAGGAAAATCTGGCTCCGACGTGGAGAGAGTGCTTGCTTTCCAAAGAATTGGTAGAATTGATCCAGTTGAGTATGTAGATGGTTGGGAATCGACACTAAAATACGCTTTAGATTTGAAGGAAACTCATGAGGCGTCAAAATGAGTAGGCTTCCGGAATTTAATCCAGAAATGGATCAGGAGTGGAGATCCAGGCTGTCTGAATTACAATATCACGTTACTAGGGAAGCAGGAACCGAGATGCCAAATACAGGAAAGTACTACTTGGAAAATAGGTCCGGTGAATACAAATGTATCTGCTGTGGGCATATTCTATTTTCTTCATCAATGAAATATCATTCAGGATGTGGTTGGCCAGCCTTCCACAGTGAACATCCTGATGCTGGTATTACACGTATCCAAGACACCTCATTAGGAATGATTCGGACTGAAGTTAGATGCGGGTCTTGTGATGCCCACTTAGGCCATGTTTTCGAAGACGGCCCACTTGAATTCGGTGGTGAGAGATATTGCATCAACTCCGCTAGTATGGATTTTGAGAAGAATGGAGGTGATACTGATGACAACTAGAATCAGGAGATGGGTAGAAACTGATACCGGCCACAGGGTCCCCAATCACAATAGCAAGTGTAGAAATTTCCATGGTCACAGGTATAGATGGGAGGCAGAAATTGAAGGAGACTTGGTGTCATTAAAGGGAATCTCAGAAGAGGGAATGGTAATGGATTTCTCTGAGGTATCAAGAATTCTAAATGAGCAGATCCACGATGTTGTGGATCATTCATTCATAGTATTCGAAGGGGATGATGAAGCCATTAGAGCACTTTCGGAAATTGGCGACGAACATAGAACTGTGATTGTACCATTTGTCCCTACGGCAGAGAATCTTGCCAAATGGGCTTTCGATAGAGTAGATCCACACATCAAATCATCATACGGGAATAGCATTACTCTACATGCCTTTCATGTAAGGGAGACTCCCAAGTCATGGGCAAGTTGGAGACCATAACACTTCGACACTAATACATAAGGGGCCCTTTATTGGAAGTCAATGAAGCCAGCAGGCAAACCCACCCGAGATGGTGGTGAGATTTTCATAGTCGACAATAACAAGCCACTAGAACTTCTATCTGTATGGATCAATGAGGCCAAAGATAAGGGAATTATTGAGCCAACAGCGATGAGTATTGCAACATTGAATAAATCTGGATTTCCTACAAATAGAATGGTTCTAGCAAAGTATCTTTATGACGAACAGATAGGGTTCTTCACTAATCTGGAAAGCGATAAATCTCTGGAAATTATCGCTAATAAGAACGTATCTGCTACTTTCTGGTGGCCAGAGATGGAAAGGCAAGTCAGGATTGAAGGACAAGCAGAACAAATGCCCAGAGAACAAGTAGAAGAGTATCATTCTACCAGACCTAGGAGGAGCAGGATTGCTGCTTGGGCATCCGATCAGAGCAGGGAGCTTGAATCAATGGAGAATCTTAGGGAGAGATTCTTGCATTATGAATCTAAATTCGAAAATAAAATAGTCCCAGCTCCCCCATTCTGGGGAGGTTTCACGATAATGATTAATCGTGTTGAGTACTGGTCTGGAAGGCCTAATAGATTACACGAAAGAGTATCCCTAACTAGAAATGGTGATTGCTGGTCTGAACAAAGGCTTTTTCCATGACCCAGGAAATTTTCCATTAGTCCTCAAACGAATCAGCAGCTTGTGAAATTACCCCAATTAGTCTGTGGATTTCATCATCTTTTGGCAACCCTCTCATAATTACTCTAATTATCGTCTCTTCTATCCCCTTTCTTTTGTGCTCCTTTGTAGGCATTGCCTGAACAAGGCGACTCACTTCTGACCTCAGAATTGACCTAAGTTTTGGGTCAAGTAGCCTATTTCCTGCGCCTGATGGTATCTGTGTACTAGAATTGATGTACCAAGCATAACAGATTATTGAAACAGCATGGCTCAGGTTAAGAATCGGGTAACCTTCCCATGTAGGAATTGTGACTAATAGATCACATTTGGCAAGCTGGCGGTTTAGAAGGCCCTTTCCTTCGGGTCCAAAAACCAATGCGGCTTTCCCCTCCAACTTATCTAGCCTTTCAGGCAGCTCTTCAGGTAGCAGGAAGTGCCTAGTCGAAGTCTTTTCACCATCCTCTCTTTTCCCAGAAGTTCCAATTACAATTGAGCAGTCAGATACAGCAGACTCTAGAGATGGGAATGATTTTGCACTATCCAGAACTTCTTGTGCATTTTTTGCCCTATTCCTAGCCTCAGAAGTCCAATCAGCAGATCTTCCAACAACTCTCAAATCATTTATTCCAAAGTTTAGGATTGTTCTTGCTACAGCTCCTATGTTGCCATCATGCTCTGGATGAAATAACACCACACATAGGCGTTCCGAGAAGGTAGGAACAATAGATCCCCTGCGATCCCCCACGACATTTCGTATGGGTCATAATTCAAGAAATATCGTAAAGGCGAGTCGTCTTTGAAATCAATCAACTCTTCGCTGCTTATATCTAGTGATATATCCTGCTATCCAGTTTCTCATCCTCTTGTTTTCTACATCGGAGAACTCTGTAACAAGGTGCTTGTTGGTTTCAAAGTCATCAGTAAATTGGTCGGGGTACGTATCAACCAGCCTTAGGGCCCTTGTCTTGATGAATGAAGGCCTGATATTTCCCATTTTCACTCCTCCAGTAGTTTCACTTCAAGAGGAAAACCTTCCTCTCTCGTACAAACAACCTTGATTTTCCTAGGGGGATGTTGCATCCCTCTAGACCATATAGCATGGTTCACAGCCTCGTCTATCCAAATGTCTTCGTCTTCTGTCTTTTTCATGTGCCTAGCAACATGATTCCTAACTTCGGCCATCGCCCTTTTGGCCCTATTAGTCCGAGGTACATTCCAAGCCGCTCTAAGTGGAATAGTAAGCTCTTTTATTTCTGCCATTATTTCACCTCTGGAGCTTGGAACGTCTCCACATGTGCCTCTTTGGATGCGTATTAGTTCTTCTATTAGTCTTCATAACTACCCAAACTGGAACCCTCTTATTCTGCTTAGTTACCTTGTTCAGCCTCTTCTTCTTAGCAAAGGGCTTATTCCGTGCCATATTTAGTCCTCAGTACCTCTTCAAATCAGGGTATTTCTCTTCAGCCTGAGCTCTGACAGAATGCGCCACCTCATCCAGAAGTTTCTGTCCTTGGGGGCTGACTATTTTGCCCCTATTGACAGTTCCAGCAGTGTTCATCATGTCACTAACTAATCCTGAATCGGAAA
The DNA here is from genome assembly GCA_002716085.1 of Methanobacteriota archaeon. Lineage (GTDB taxonomy): Archaea > Thermoplasmatota > Poseidoniia > Poseidoniales > Thalassarchaeaceae > UBA36. The sequence continues at coordinate 62,003 of PAYZ01000019.1, forward strand.
GTTGCTGGAGTAATTTCCTGGATATATTCCTAGAACCAGCTACAGCTTTGTTTCTCTTGACACCCCTGTCTTTCGAACCTCCAAACTCCTGAGAAATTCTATTTGTCCCGATTGGCCCCTTAATTGCAACCTTCCTTAGGACAGAGGCAGCTCTTGTATGCCACCAATCTTCCTGAACCGGCGGCCTCTCCCTATGTGTCCCAGTCTTAACGTGAGAAGCCCATTCGGGTGGGTTGATGGTGTCGAATGACCTTAGCCGATCAGCAGTTCCCGAAATTAACAGGTCCGCTGGAACGTCGTAATACGTGGTCATGGCTTCACCTTGCGTGCCGCCCGTCTTACAGACCGTATTTAACCGTGATGTCACGGTTTTCGATACATATTAATTGCATGCCATTATTCGACAAGCATTGAAAAATAGGTTCCTAGTGCAATTGTTGTGAAGCGATCTCTATCCAAGAATCCCAATATGCTGCGCACTATGGTAGGGACCGGTCTAACTCTAATTTTACTTCTTTCTTTTGCAGTATATTCTAACACGGTAGACTCTGAGTACTACGAATATACTACTTCTAATGAGGGAAAATATATGCAACTGACTGCTGAAGAGGAAGGAAATTCAGAGTGGTTCTTCACTACAAATGATGCAATAACTTGGGTCAACTTTTCAGTCGAAGATGCACCTCCGGGTGCCACTCTAACCGTTGAAGCAGAAGGTACAAATTGGTCTCACTCCCCTAGTCTTGGCCTTGAGGACCAAGCATACATTTGCAACGAGCCGGATTCTGACTATGAATCCATAATCGAGACATGCGATTACAGTCGAATTCATTCAGTCTACCTCCCGGAAGGTGATGGGGTACTAAGGGGCCGGGTATCTCTTGATCTTCCAATAAGGGGGAAGGGGTACTTAGAAAGTGCGAATCACGAAACTGCAAGAGAAGAATCTGAAAATCTAATTCGTTCTGCGAAGAAAGTAGTTACTTGGAAGATTTCGATAGAGAAAGACGACGAAATCTCTTCAAGTGCTGGCATTCTTATTGAAGCAGAATACACCACTCACGAGCTTGTAAATACTCAACAATTCCAGCTAGACCCGTTCCAAGAGACCATATACAGCTTTTCAGCGCTAGTGGGATGCTTTTTCTTGGTTTTAGTAATTCCTCTAATGATATACTTTTCAGCTAGACATAGGGAGAAAGTCAATGAGCAGAAACGCTCATCTGCGGAATAGCCAACAAGTGAAACTCTAATCCTCCTTTGGTTGAGTATTCCAGATAACTTCTTCTTGGTCGAAAATGATTGCGACTAGGCCCTGCTCTACGAATAGAGAAATTGATTTGGCTACCCTCTCAGATACTGGCGCTATTGATTCTGCAAACCTGTCATCCATTGCCGAAATAATCTCCAAAAGTGAATTTTCCCCATCCATCAACATCCATAATTCCGAATTCATTTCGTCAAGAGTCCTACGGACAATTTTGGGCGCTCGAAAAAGCTCCGCAATAATTCTTTCAAATCTCCCCAAATGCTTTTCCTGGAAGATTATCACATTCCCATCATCTGTGAATGTCCAATCTACATCATTCCTAGTAGGCAGGGATTCAAGTATCATTTCTAAACACGAATTGAAGCATTATTATTGGTTCTGGAAGCATAGTAAATATTTACAGGTCATCGTCTTAATTTATTGGTATTTGAAACTAAAGATTCGGCCAAACTCGACAGTCTTTCCACTATTGAATAGTCAATAAGGTTCCCATCGTCGTCGAAGGCCTCTTTGATATGAGGTACAGCCAGCTGTTCCGGTGCCACCCAACCATGGATCCACCTAGCAGCTATCCTCATGTGGTTAAGCGTGTTGTTACTCGATTGACCACCTAATGTGCTCATTAGTCCGAAAACCTTGCCAGAAGTGTGTTTGGAATACAACCAGTCCAGGCTGTTCTTCATTACCCCGCTCATTGTACCATGATATTCTGGGCTTGAAAGAACGAATGCATCCGCGGAAGTAGCCATTTCCTGGAACTCTTTCACATAAGCATCATCCCAACTGCCCTCAGCTCCAACAAGTGGAAGGGGCTTAGCTCCATGATCCCAAATCACTGTCCTAGCTCCAAGATTACTACATTCATTAAGTAGAAGCTCCAACATCCTGCCATTTGCGGAATTTAGATTGTATGTCCCGCAAATGCCCATGATCATTATGTCATCGCTCATGGCCCCTTCAAGGGGTCCCCATCTTCAACTATCCCCATGTTCAGATTTTGCGAACTCTTATCCATTGACCATTTTGCCAAATGCATATGGGGGTGCCAATTTCTGAGTTATTACAGGAAGCCACTGAGTTTGCATTATCCGGAAAAAACGACAATGCAGTGGAAATCTTCGAGAAAGTCGTTTCTATAGACCCAGAAAACGCAAATGCATGGTACTGTTTAGGGGTATTGTTGTCAGAATCAGGAAACTTTACTGAAGCAATTCACTCATTTGAGAACTCCGATAAATATTATCCAAACCATGGTCCTACTTTGGTAAATCTAGCAATTTTGTTGGAAGACGAAAATCCAGACAAAGCCTCAGAATTAGCCAAATCTGCATTGATTTTTTATCCCGATGACGAAAGACTCAAGGAAATTTACTCAATCAAAGAACCTGCCAATAATACCGATAAGCTCTTCGTAAATTCAATTCCGTTACCCGACGACGAATTCGACTTAAATGGATCTCATTCTGAAAGGAACCCTTCACAAAATGACAAGATTTCAGATGCTCAGGATCTAACATCTCGGGGCGAACATTCTAGCGCTGTATCTATTTGGAAGTCCCTTCTAGAGGATTCGCCCAATTCATCAGAGGTTTGGAGAGGTTTAGGGGAAGCTCTTCTTTCAGCAGGATTCCCAGACCGAGCTGAACAATGTAGAATCAAGGCGGACATTCTATCAGACAAGGAAAATGAATACATTAAGCACGACAATATAGAAGAAATAGATAGTACAGAAGCACTAATACAAGCAGCACAGGACTTAGAGACGATAGATCATGATATTCCTGAGCGGGGAGATCTCGAAGAATCACTTGGTTGGTACAATATGGGCATCAACCTAATGAGCGAAGGAAAGAACGATGAGGCAATCTCTAGTTTTGAAAAAGCAATAGGAGGAAGCCCTGCCGAAGAGCATGATTTCAAAGTTAAGGCCCACAACGGCAGGGGCAATGCTCTGTACAATTCCGGTAGATTTCCCGAGAGCATTGTTGCCTATCATACAGCTATTTCTATAGATCCTAACAGTGTATCAGGAAGGACTCTTTTCAATATGGGCTCATCATATGCAGCCTTGGAGATGTTTGATGATGCAGTGAAGTGCTTCTCACAGGCTCTAGAAAGAGGGCTTGACAAAGATGAGGTTGAGTTATGCGAGAAGCATATTAGCAGGTGCCGGATGCTTTCGAGAGAGCAGGCAAAGAGGCAATCTAGGATTTCTAGGTAGAAATTGAAACAACTACAGACTTGCTAGTCGGAGTATTGCTGTATTCAGCTACACTTTCTAAAGGAATTAGAATGTTTGACTCCGGAAAATATGTGGCAATATTTCCTGGAGGGATGTCATACTCGAAGATATACCAGCCCTCCGAGAAAATAGTTTTGTCTTTGAAATGAGATGTTAGGTTGACAACCTGTAAATCCTTCCACCCATTAGCATCCATGTCACTCTTGGACATAAACACGACTCTTCTACCCCCCGAAATCCCCCTATATCGGTCTTCAGTTCCGTATATTGTGGTATTATACTGGTCATGCGATCTTATTGTCATCATAATGAATAACCCATCTCTTGCAATCGTAGAACTGAGATTGTTTGGAACGAATTTGGCCTTTCCAGATTCCGTATTGAATTCGAGGCTATCTCTTGGGGGGTTGGGTAGATAAAATCCTCCATCTTGTACGCATCTAGAATTGTAATCTTCAAAACCGGGTATAGTCTCCTCAATGCAATCTCTAATTCGATTATAATCTTCAGAAAGCCATTTCCATCGTATCCCAGAATCACCAATAATTTCTTCTAACGATTCAGCAATTCCTGAAACAATAGAAGGCTCTGATAGTATGTTGTTACTTGCAGGCCTAGCTCGCCCTTTAGACATGTGAACCACTCCCATAGAATTCTCTACAGTTACGAATTGATTTTTAGTACCAGATCTATCAATTTCGCTACGTCCTAGACACGGAAGTATTAATGCGGTCTTGCCTGTAATAAGGTGAGAACGATTTGGTTTTGTAGAAATCTGTACAGTAAGTGAACATGAATTGAGTGAGTCTGCAGTGGCCTTAGTATCTGACATCGCTGAGAGAAAATTCCCACCCATGGACAGAAAAACACAATTTTTGGCTTCTGACATCATTCTTACCGATTCTACAGCATCATAACCTCCTGACCTATTAAGTGAGATCTGGAACTTAGTTTCAAGAGACTTTAGGAATTCTTCAGAGGGTTTGTGATTTATTCCCACTGTACGATCACCTTGAACGTTAGAGTGGCCGCGAACGGGGCAGAGTCCAGAACCAGGATTTCCAATGTGGCCGCAAAGCAAATGAAGATTGGAAATTTCCTGTATAGTAGCAACTGAGTTCTGATGCTGAGTGAGTCCCATTGCCCAGCATGTGATTACGGACTCAGCTGAACCAATGATTCGCCCAATCCTCCTTATTTCGGAAATCTCTATTCCAGAGATTTCGGAAATCTCTTCCCATCCTGTGTTTTCAACGATTTTTCTATAATCATCAGACCCTGTTGTGTATCGATGAATGAAATTTGAATCTTCACATTTTGAAGAAAATATCTCCTTAGCAAAACCTCGAAAGAGTGCCATATCTCCATTAATTCTGACTCTGACATGGTCATCTGCAATTGCTGTACCATAGCCAAATAACTCCAGTGGGTTTTGTGGATGTTTGAACCTTATCATTCCCTTTTCCTTGAGTGGATTAATGCTAATTATGGATGCTCCGGATTTTTTTGCATCACGTAGCGCAGTCAACATTCTGGGATGGTTCGTTCCGGGATTTTGACCTACAACAATGATGAGATCTGCCTTTTCGAAGTCTTCTAGTTTGACAGTTCCCTTACCAATTCCTATTGTCTCAGAAAGAGCAACCCCCGATGATTCATGGCACATATTCGAGCAGTCTGGTAAATTGTTTGTTCCGTAACTTCTTGCTAGAAGCTGCCATAGGAATGCAGCCTCATTACTAGTCCTTCCAGAAGTGTAGAAAATAGCCTTATCAGAATTTTCGAGCTGAGATAATTCGCCAGCAATTATAGAAAATGCATCTGGCCACAAGATGCGTTCATATTTTTCAGATCCTTCACGGAGAATCATTGGATCTGTGATTCTACCTTGGCTATTTAGCCACTGATCACTTTTCTCCGAAAGCTCACTAATGGTCCACTTTGACCAGAAATTAGGGTCGGCCTTTTTCTTAGTGCCTTCGTCAGCTATTGCTTTAGCCCCATTCTCACAAAATTCGGCAATAGTCCTATTATCGTCTGGATCGGGCCAAGCGCATCCAGGGCAATCGAATCCATCAAATTTATTTACTCTAGAGAAACTTGTGATTGAATGAAGAATACCCATTTTAGAAATCCCATGCTTTGCTGTTGAAATTATTGCTGGGATTCCTGCTGCAGAATTACCCGCCTTCTTTCTTTTTGGAGGAGTTTGTTCGAGTGGAGTTGATGCCTTTCCCCCCACTCTCACAATTGTAAGGCAATAACCAACCATTTCAATATACTGAGAGTCAAGATAATCTTGCCATCCCTCTTCGAGAAGACGTGCCGGAGGGTTTTCATGTTGTTACGGGCGCATTTGGGTACTCTGGCAGGTGGATTACTAAGGAGCTTATTTCCCGTGGGAAGACTGTCAGAACACTAACTAATGCTGTAGGGAGGGACGATCCCTTTGATGGCAGAGTCGAAGTTCATCCTCTGGACTTCGAAGACCACTCATCCCTAGTCAACTCCCTTTATGGGGCAGATGTTCTATACAACACTTACTGGGTCAGGTACAAAGATGTTAAGGGCGGATATGCACACGATCTGGCTGTAAACAACATCAAGAAGCTATTTCACGCAGCAGAGGAAGCTGGAGTTAGTAGAATAGTACACTTTTCAGTTGCTCACCCTCATAAGGCTCCTGATTGGAGCTACTTCCAAGGAAAGGTTGAGGTAGAAACCGCACTACAATCTTCTTCACTTTCATATGCAATTATTAGGCCAACTGTATTCTTTGGTGGGGACAGGGACGTTCTAATCAACAACATGGCGTGGCTAATTAGGAAATTCCCTTTGTTCGGAGTTTTCGGTTTTGGGAATTACCCAATCCAGCCTATTCATATTAGTGATGTGGCAAAAGTCTCAGTGGACCAAGGGGAGTCAAAAGAAAATATTATTCTAGATGTCGCTGGTCCTGAGAAATTCAAATACATAGATTATGTTAGGCTCATTGCCAAATCAATTGGGGTTAGGAGAGTGATTATCCCTGTCCCTCCCATCAGCGCATGGATGGTCGGAAAGTTGGTAGGAATATATCTTGATGACCGCGTTATCACAAGAGCTGAGATTAAGGGATTAATGAATGGACTGATGGCAACTGACCAAATACCAGTCGGAAAAATAAAATTCTCTGAGTGGATTTCCAATAATGGAAATACTCTCGGAATAAGATATCAGAATGATATGAAGGAGCGAAGGTACCACGATCCAAAGAAAAAATTAGAAATTTGAGAATCTTCTATGTCCACTATATACTGTAGCAGAATCACTCTTTGCAAAACAGATTAGAGTCTTGCCATATTCTCTTGCAAGATCTATTGCCATGGTGCTTGGGGCACCTATAGAGGCCATAACTGGAAACCCTGCTCGTATCGATTTCTGCACAAGTTCAAATGAAGCTCTACCCGAGACAACCAGAATCATATCTGACAAGGGTATAGAATCATTATTGACGTAGAATCCAACGAGCTTATCCATTGCATTGTGCCGCCCTACGTCTTCGAAAATCATGCCTATTTGCCCATCTTCTGAGAATGATGCACAAGCGTGTGAACCACCAGTATTAGCAAAAAATGGTTGATTTGGCTTCATAGTACCTAGGCATTTTGACAATAACTCAATCGAAACCCCAAAACCCTCCTGCAGATCAGGTACGTGCATATGGAGAACATCATCAATAGTGCTCCTGCCACAGATCCCACATGCAGATGTAACGGTACTACCTCTACAGTGAATCTCAGGATTAAAGGAAGATGAATCACGTAAAGAAAAGTGTATTGAGTCGACTTCCGAATTTATTGACTCTACATCTCTGATTGATTTGATTATTCCTTCTGAATATAACATTCCAATTGCTAGCAGGTCGTCATTGCCACTTGTTCTCATTGTTACTCCGAGATTGTTGCTCCCGTAATCTGGTGTGGATACAGAAATTGACAGAGATCTTTCTTCAATAACATTGTCACGATCCCTATTGTGAGAGCCCTGTGAAATTCTCACAATGTCTCTTGATTCGAAACCACTCACGATACGTGGAGAAGTTACTGATTGATATGTGTGATGTGTAATGAAAGGAACCGTTGAAATACAACTATTTGTCCAGCAATTCATGGGAATCTTGGGCGGTGAAGGTTTCTCACTCCCAGTTGTCTCAGATACTGAAGTAGTCGATGTAAAGCTAAATTTTTCAGATGCTGCAGTAAATGCCCTAAAACACAGCATGAACGGGGATGAGGACTCACACGTTTTGATTATCAGTGCCCAATCTGGTGGCTGTTCTGGTTATATGTATGACATGAAGATCGTCGAAGATCCTGGGGATGATGGATTCCAAAGGTTGAACATAGGGGGGATTGGAGTTCTTATTCACAACAAAGATAGCTCCATGCTATCCGGAATTACCGTGGATTTCAAGGACACGTTGATGGGAGGCGGATTTGAGATAAACAATCCCAATGCCGATAGATCCTGTGGATGCGGGCAATCCTTTGGATGAGGTTGTTTTTTGACAGAATCTCTCGACTGTGTAAGGTTTTATCGCATACATAATTCGGCTATCACAGTTCTGAAGGGAACTGATACTATTCCAATTCTGGATAGGCTCGTGACAACAAGTCTTCAAGGTCTGAAAAACCTTGACAGGATACAGACATTATTCTGTGATGCGAACGGAAGAATAGAGGATTTCTCAACAATAATTCCAATCGAAGGGCAGATTCTAATGACTTCGCATTCAGAGACCTCAGAACAAACTAGAAGAAAAATCATTGAAGGAACATCTTGGGATGAGGATTGCACAGCATATATTGGAGATGGGGCAATAGTACATTTGTCACTAGTAGGACCTAAAAATGACGACCTTTCTGACCTATTTATTGATGTTGAAAGCCTTTCAGAATTTTCAGCTTCTGAATTTGGAGATATTCTGATTTCGAAATCGGAATATAATGGCCGGTATGTTGTTGACTTTCTAATCCCAAAAAATGAAATTGAAGAAGCTTTCTCAAAGCTGGAAGATTTAGGATACGTGCAAAAACCCATTGATTATTGGGATTATTTCCGTATTTCCAACGGTATTCCATCAATCAACGATGCAAGGGGAAATCTGCCTAGCGAGTTAGGCCTCTCATCATTAGTAAGCATCGGAAAGGGATGCTATCCGGGTCAGGAGGTACATGCAAGATTGGATAGTAGGGGCAGTAAAGTAAGATCTATGATTAGAATTATTAGCGATGAGAAAATTAATCTCGGGACCTACAAATCCCCAGAAGTTGGCAATATCAGAATCACCTCAAATGTTCATAATAATGGTGAATACGCATCCCTGGCAATGTGCAGGATCTTCGAAGATGACATACTAGAAACTTCGCTCACAGATGGTACTAGGGTTACTCTTGAGACTCTCCCCTTTGACTAAATGCAGACTCGAAGCTCTCTCCCGAATCAATCCATTCTCTTAGAGTCATTAATGGTATCAATCTAAGTGAGCCTAAATTTCTATTGAACAGATATAGCATAGGGCTGAAAACATCATCCATCTGTTCCTGAAATTCCCTTCTTACAATATTTCCCCTATTTCTAAAGAATACAATTTCCACAGATATTCCAATGATTGTAGCAGTGTACAATACAAGGAGTACACTTATTGAAAATGGCACGGGTTCAATGAGTAAATCGCCAGTCCTAATTTTAGATCCGTACATGAGCTGTCTTGAAAGTAAGAAAACAAGCCCTACCCCCACCCAAGGACCTAGCTTTTCGTCTACATACGAATCCATAGGTATGATTCGTCTATTTGTCGGATCAGCAAACGTAAGGGTGCTCTCTGTAGCAGCTCTAATTACAGAAATTGCAGATACTAGGATGATGTATACTAATGCGCTTAGAAGGAGTACATTTCCAGAGCTTAGAGGAGAATAAGAAACAATAAGATAAGCAAAAAGGCCGAGGAAAACAGTTGTAGGCATTCTATGTATCGATGCTAATACTTTGTCAAGCTGTTTGGCTCCATCATCAAGTCTGGGTATTCCAATTATTTCCCATCTAGTATAATTCTGTATAACCCTAGCAACCCAAGACAAGATCTTCTTGTCTATCAGAATCCACTCAAGCAGCCTTAGAAGGGGCATCATTGGCAATGTGATTAGAGCTGCGAAAATACCTACAAGAGGCCATAGGATAAGACTGGGGAATAGTAAGAAGTGCTGAATCCTTAATTTGTGTAGAAGATCAGACTCTATCCTAGCTTGCCTATCCGATGATATATGCACCTTCCTAGCCTCTGCATCTAGCTCAGCTCGGTATCTAATTAGAGGCATGCCTGAATCAAGAACTCTTCTTACTTTCTCTCTATAATCTTCATGTACTGGTTCAATGCCTACCCACCATCGCCAAGCAAAGGATACTGGAATTGCAAAGAATACAGGCGATACAAGAATTAGAATTGATGTAAACATCGCCTCGTAGTCATCGACCATGCTATCCGGTGGAGACTAATCACAATAATGAAGCGGTATTCTAATATCGAAAATATCAAAATTTACAATCATCAAAATTCTGCGAAACCGCACTCCAGTCTACGACATTCCACCAAGAATCAATATAATCTCCTCTTCCTGGTCCGAACTTCTTGTAGTATGCATGCTCCCACACATCAAGTCCAAGAATTGGTATCCCTTCTGATGTCATAAGTGGGTTATCCTGGTTTCCTGTTGAACAAATTGATAATGTTCCGGAGCTGACGCACAACCAAGCCCATCCACTACCGAATCTGGTCATTGCAGCGTTAGCAAATTGCTCCTTCATAGACTCAAATGATCCGAAAGAGTCGTCAATAGCAGCTGCAAGCTTTCCAGTTGGCATTCCCCCCCCATTGGGCCCCATAGTCTTCCAGAATAAGCAATGATTCCAGTAACCACCGCCATTATTCCTTACAGCTGGATTTTCAAAATGCTCTACAATTAACTCCTCAATTGGCATATCATCCATATCAGTATCGATTATTGCTGCATTCAACTTAGCAGTATATCCTGCATGATGCTTTGAGTGATGGAGCTCCATCGTCTCAGCGTCAATGTGCGGCTCTAGTTCGTCGTATCCATAGTCTAATTCAGGTAATTCAAATCCCATAATCTTCATTTTCCAATAGGGGCCATTTGATTTCAATACTCCGCATGTCCTACTCTCAAAATGTTGATGCACATTCTCCACTTGAGTGAGTCATGGCGAAGATTGCTGTAACTGATGGGCTGTCGGATGAAGCTGTAAGAATTTTACAGTCTGCCGGCCATGAAGTCCATATCAAGCACCATGAACAATCAGAAATTAACAATGGCTCTCTATCTAAATTCGATGCAGTTGTTATCAGGAGTGCCACAAAATTACTTTCTCAACAAATCATGGCTTCTGTTTCAGATGACGGTGGAATAAGATTCATCGGCAGGGCAGGTGTAGGAGTTGATAATATCGACATTAATACTGCAACAAAAATGGGCATTATTGTTTGTAACACACCTGGTGCTTCTACATCAAGCGTCGTAGAGTTAACAATTGGTCATTTACTCGCTTCTACAAGGCATATAGTCACTGCTGATAGGACTATGAGAAACGGTGAATGGTCGAAAAAGAGACTCAGGGGCTCTGAAATTGGTGGAAAGAGGCTTGGACTCATTGGCCTAGGGAGAATTTCCAGAGGTGTGGCACAAATCGCAAGAAGCTTTGGTATGGAAATTCATGCTTACGATCCTTACGTAGAAGAAGTACCAGGTTGGATTACTATGCATGAGGAAGTGGATACAATCTTTTCCAGCTGCACGCATATCTCGATACACTGCAATCTAACTGAAGAGACGGCGAATCTCGTGAATTCAAGTCGAATCTCAATGATGCCAGGAATAGGTTTGGATGGGACAAAATGCGGCAATCACATCGTCAGCTGTGCAAGAGGTGGAATAGTAGATGAAAATGACTGTTCGGATGCTCTAAGTAATGGTCAATTATCTAGCCTAGCTCTCGATGTGTTTTCTACTGAACCTCTAATCGAGAGTCCACTAATGAATCACGATGGCTTCCATGGTAGCCCCCATATTGCGGCATCTACTCTTGAAGCTCAATCTAGGATTGGAACTGAAATGGCCTCATTAATCATACAGTTTTTCAAAACAGGTAAGACTGATTACTCATTAAATAATGTATGACTCTTCAATTATTTACTCCCAATGTTATGCATAGATTTCAATGTTTCATGGAAGAACTCAAGCTCATTCGGGATATATATTCCATCTATTGGGGATTTAAGAGATACTCCCATTTCTTTCTTTGCTTTCCAAATCTTTGAATTGAACCTTACAAGATCATCGGTCAACTTCCAGATATTATCAAATTGGCCCGACTTGCAAGATTCTGGCAATCTTGGGAAGCCCCTAATATCGACAGAACTCTGATCGTACAAAGTAGTACTAAGATAATGTGTGAAAAATGGACATATTGGTGAGAATGCTGCGAGCAAATCTCTTACAATTCTATGCAATGTCCATAGGCCTGAAGAATTTCCATCATAAAGTCTTGATTTGGACATTTCTAACCAATGACTGGGGAATATTCCCGTGCCGAATGACTTGATACTTTGCGCTGCAGTATATATGTCAATATTCTCCCACGATTCCTGTACAACACTCATTGTCCGATCAAACTCGGAAAGAATCCATACATCTTCATTCTCAAGACTGGGTGGAGTTGACAAATCTTTGGGAACCTCAAATTGACTTGCAAATCTGGCTATGTTGAATAGTTTTGTTAGAACTCCGTAATATTTTGTCTCAATCTCCTCTGGATTGATATGAAAATCATCACCCACTTGTGCATCGCATGCCTTCCAAAGTCTGAAGCACTCACTTCCAATTTTATTGGCTTTCAATACCAACTGCTTACCATCCGCTCCCTTGATCTTCCAAGATCCAGTCCTCCCTCCAGAACCACACTCAAGGACTGAGTCAGCATCAATACCATTTCCAAGTGATTTCGACATCTTCCTTCCCCATGGATCCATTCCGAGTCCATCTACCCAGATGTTTGTAAATGCTGGTTTATCTAATAGTAAAGCACTCTTGAGAAGAGTATAGTAAAGCCATGTTCTGACTATCTCTTTTCCCTGTGGCCTAATTGAAGTAGGAAAACCCTTTTTGAAAAGCTCTGGATCGTTAATGTAACCAGAAACATATAGGTTCGAATTTGATGAATCCATCCAAGTATCGAATACCTTCTCCTCTCCAACAATTTCTCCAAGGCTGCCCTTAATCTGATCATATTCTCCTATCACAGTCTTTGATTCCCTGTCAATTACCTCAGAACCATTAGGTGGAGATTCCCTCCATGGCTGTACATATACTCCTTCGGGGGGTACAACAATCCTTGTCCCGTCTTCGGAATACCAAATTGGTACTTCAGTATGATACCACCTCCTTCTGCTGATGGGCCAGTCAATTGATATACCATTCATCCAGTCATGCAGGTATTGCCTGTTCCTCTCAGGAATGAATCGGCTTTTATCGGAAAGTTCTGACAGCCTATCAAGAATGTGAGTCTGCCTAACGTACCACTCTTTCAGGAGAATGATTTCTATGGGATTTCCACCTCTTTCACTTACTGGAATCTCTTGCTCTCTGTCTGAAACTTGACTAATCTTTCCAGATTGGTCAAGAATTCTAATCGCTTCTTCCCTAGCTTCCATTACTGACATTCCAGATAGTGGACCAGAAATGTGAGTCATTTTTCCTTCAAGATCTATGGCAACAAATGGTGAAAGGGAGAGCTCTCTGAAAACAGACACGTCATTCTGATCACCAAATGAACATACCATTAACACTCCCGAGCCGAAATCACTCTTTACAGATGGATGTGCAATAATTTCTACCTCACTATCTCTATCGGATACGGGCAAAGGTAGTGATACTCTTTTTCCAATGAGATCCGTGTATCTATTATCATCAGGATGTACTAATATTACCCCACAAGCACATATGAGTTCTGGCCGAGTAGTAGAAATTACGATTTCTTCTCCATCTGTAGTTTCCCAAATAATGTCACAAAGGGTAGTTTTCCTAGAAATTCTATTTACTTCAGCATCGGCAATTGTTGTTCCTTCTACAGGATCGTATATGTTTGGCCTCAGCTCTTCTACAATGTCACCACTCTTGAATAGCTTTACAAAAATTGACTGAGAAATTGCACGAAAATCTGGCGAGTCTGTAAGATATTCATTTTCATAATCACATGAAAGTCCGACTCGCTTTGCAGTCTCCCTCATTTCCTGAGTATAGCTTTCTATTGTTTCAGCGCATAGATCTAGAAACTCTCCACGGTCGTAAGATCTCATCTTTTTCCCAGTCTTCTTCTCTACGGTGAACTCGATGTTTATCCCATTCCTATCTACTCCCCACGGAAATCTAACTTCCTTTCCTAGGAGCCTTTGACTTCTAGCAATTACGTCAATCATGCTGTATTGGGCTACTGCTCCAATATGCCATGTTCCACTTGGATATGGTGGAGGAGTATCGATAATGAAAATCTCTTTCCCTGAATTATGATCGAATTTATATCGATCTTTGTATGAATCATCAATAAAGTGCTCTTCTTGAATTCTCTTTTCTAGGTCTACGCTCCATCGCTTATCCAGGATTTTAGGTCCACCCACAGAAGCCACCAATAATATTGGCAATGATATGCGTTATTGACGCTTACCATGCAGTCAACAAACTTATCTAATCTGATCTTGATTGCCGAGGGGTTGAAGTTATGCCGTTCAGCGTATAACAAAGAGAGGAGGCATCATGACTGGATCAGATCGCAAAAATGACGGGTCTGTTGGCTCATTAATTACTCAAGCTAAGACTCAGATTAACTCATTAGAATCTGAAAAAATCCACGGCAATATCTCTATGTCAATAAATAAGATTCGTAGGCGTTTCCATGATTCTGAGAGCTCTTCCATTTTGACCATGTTTCCAGTTGCGGCTGTCGCAATCTCACTTCTATTTACATTATTCATCCTACCACACTCAGGAATACTCGATTGTAGGGATGGTTTTGACAACTCTTCTATCTGCAAAGAAGAGCCAGCTCTGAATGTTAATGGTGACTTGGAAGTCTACCTCCCTACTGATGATGATCCCTACAGCGTGAAGAATTTAATCAGTGAAGTAGAGCAAGATTGGACAACCAATGTCATGGTTATTTACGTGGAGTCATACAACTATAACGTAACCCAGATAAACATCTTAGACGAGATAGACAGAGTCGAGAGGGATATCAATAATTTTCCCAATGACAAAGGTGTAAATGACGATGTGATATACGTCCTTTCTATTTCTACTGTAATTAAGGAGGTTAACTCTAGTGGTGGCAGGGTTGTCAAGGCATTGTTTTCCGGTATTGCTGAGGCAACAGGAAATCAACAATTATCGGATGAGATAAACGAAACCATTGATTCGCAGCAAGACATAATTGGAAACTATGCAATTCCCGATGAGCAACAAAGGGTTGATCAGATTCTCCAAGAAATGCCTCAGAATGCTTTAGATAAGTTGGTCAGAGATGTTGGCACAGCTACTGAAGACAAAGCATTCCGTTGGAATAGAGCTGTAATTATAATAGGAATTGCAGATGATACTGGAAATAAGACTGTTGGAGATATTGTCGATGAAACTCAGTCCAAGATAGACCAAATTGCGATAATCAATAACTGGGGAGTCCCCGATGAGCAAGGAAAGTGTGATGAGGGGGAGGAAAATGAAGGTAACGTACTTTGCTTGAGAATGACCTTAACAGGTCCTGCACCACTAACAAATGCTGTCACTGAGGAGTCATTCAAACTATTTTGGCAGGTCTTCCCCGTCGGGGTAGTTTTAGTCGCATTAGGATTATTCATTTTCCATTGCGACTTACTGCAAACCGGCAGGATTCGATTCGTGCAGGGAGTAAAGGTTGTGATTATCTCGGGCCTTCCAACACTATGCGCCGTATGGGTAACTTTGGGAATGATTGGCCTTCTAGATTATGAAGTAACAATGACTGTAATTCTTGTTGGGCCCATTGTTCTAGCTCTGGGAGTTTCATATGGGCTCCATATAACAAACAGATATGCCGAGTCCAAAGGAACACCTCACGAAAAAATGGCTGCAGCTCTTAATTCAACTGGTAGAGCAGTATTCTTGTCAGCAATGACAACTATCATCGGATTCATCTCACTTACTTTTGCACCAATGAAGCCCATTCAAACAGTTGGTTGGGCATTGGCTGGAGGGATCGTTGTCGTTTACATAATGACCATGTTGATGGTCCCAAATCTAACAATACTACTCGATCTGAAAAAGCCTTCCCACCCTCCGCCTAAGATTTTCATTGCTGCAGTAAATATGCCAGTTAAGTGGTCTCGCGTCACATTGGCCTTTTTCTTGACACTAATGATTATCTCAGCGGGTTACAATAGGGATAACGTGGAAGAAAACATCGACTTACTGAAAATGGCTCCAAATGAAGTCGAGGCTGTAAAGAAGATGGACGTATATTCACAAGAGTTCGAAGCCGGCCAACCCGGATTCCTTCTAGTTGAGGCCGATATTAGTGCAGTTCCCGATCTTGGCATCAGTTCCATTACGGCAGAACATCCTTATGCTAATCTCGAAGGAATAGAAAATCTCGAAAGTAGGTGTAACGACGTTGAAAACGCAACTGCTGTATCTATTGTTTTCCTTATGAAAGCTATTGCAGTAGGAGTTAATGTATCTGGAACCCCAATATACGATATTATCGAAGATACTCCTTTGCCCGATCCAATAAAAGAAGTAGCGGATCTAATATTCAATCGGGAGGAGTCAGGAAATGTCTCTTTCTGGACAGTTTTAGATACTCTTGACGCTCAAGAGGACGATGGTGGTAGGCAAATACAGAATTTCATGTTGTACGTGTTCTACAACAGCATGACGGATGAGATGAGGCAGCTTTTCATATCCCCCGATTACCAAAGAACACTGATCTACATCGACATGCCATTTATGGACGTAAAGGGTACTGAGTTTACTGCGAATCAGATTAACAACTGGGCAAAGGCAGCAGGAAACTCGGAAAACCCAATTTCCGTTCTAGGTGATAGGTTGATTGGGGTTGCTTCTGTAACCATAGAAGTAAACAATTTAATTGTCGACTCCCAATGGACATCTTTAGCTTTCGCATTGGGCTTCACAATCCTAGCGCTTGCTCTTGTTTTCAGGGATATCAGGTATGCCTTGTTGACAACAGTCCCAGTAGGTTTCACTGTAGCTATGCAGTGGCTAGTTATGGACTCGGGGGGCGTATCACTATCCCTGGTAACAGTTATGATTGGATCCATTCTCGTAGGAGTAGGAATTGACTTTTCTATTCACATAGCTAATCGAGTTAAGGAATTGGGCGGCACTATTGAAGCCATACGTACTTCATGTGCAAGCACTGGCATGAGTTTATTTGAGGCAACGACAGTTACAGCTGCGGGACTAACTTGCGCATATGGTATACCAATTGAAGCAATCACGCCGTTCGTAACAGTAATCATCATACTACTAATCATAGCTGCACTTTCAGCATTATTGCTCTTACCAGCAATATACTCATTCATGGTCACTTCAAATCTTGGATTGACTGGAGGTATGTCCGCCATGGTCAAATCAGCTGGTTTAGCAGAAGCTGTTAGAGGTCGCGATTCAAATATGTCCGCCAGAGGAACATCCGAATCACCGGAAGACGCATGGTAGCCTTCCGTTATGTTGATTGGCCATATACTTTCAAAGATATACATGGAAAGCTATTGGTTGATGAAGAGTGAGCCTCACGTATACCCGTGGAGCCAACTAGTTGAAGACGGTTTTACCCATTGGGATGGCGTAAGGAATTATCAGGCTAGAAACATAATGAGAGATAAAATGAATATTGGGGATCTGGTACTATTTTACCATTCAAATTGTAAACCACCTCATGTAGCTGGAGTAGCTACTGTATGCAAGGAAGGATATGTCGATCACACTGCCCTGGATCCTGACTCGAATTATTTTGACATAAAGGCAACAGCAGAAAATCCCAGGTGGATCATGGTCGATATAAAGCCCATAATTGAACTGGATCGAGTTAGTTTGCCAGATATGAGAGCCAATCCTGGTTTGGAAGGTATGCCCCTTCTAATGAGAGGGCAAAGGCTGTCAGTACAACCCGTTTCGGAAGAGCATTTCAGGATTGTTTGCAAAATGGGGGGACAGGATCCAGACTCAATTATACCTAATACAGCCTAATCCTTTGGTGGGCACGTCCTCGGTGGACGCTCGTTACACATGGGACTGATGCGCCAATATCCTCCACCCCGCAATCCCAAGGCATCCAGCATCCCCGGTCGGGCTGCTCGCTTCCGCGCCTG
>PAYZ01000020.1 GCA_002716085.1 Methanobacteriota archaeon
AACTAGTGCAACGCCAAGGTAGTATGTACTATCGATTCCAAAGAACTCTGTCCTTTGCAGATGCAGAATATCTGTTATACCCGAAACATCTTGACCCTCGAAAAAAATAGAGCCAACAAATAAGCCCCCTGATGCAAGTGCTGAAAAGACAAAGAGAATTTTAGAAATAATGCTCCCTGGAAATGTTTTCTTGGCCTCTTTCATTCCTATCACTACTGAATGCTTTGCGGGATTAGGCGTCAGCATTTATTCATTCTTCCGCCACATCATTATCGGTACGCACGAAGAGGACGGACTGCGACCCCGTGCCAAAAGACCGATTGAATGCATGGGTTCTCAGCACAACTCCATGCTCACACAATCAAGCCTCTTGTTCACTCCATGAAATATGGTTAACTGTCCTCGAGCTTGTCGAATTCTCGGAACTCAATGCCGATTGCCTCCGCTATCTCTTTTGATTTTGTACTTCTTATTTAGATATCTGATTTGGTACTTTGACACATACATAGGCCCCGCTTGGTTATAGCAAAGGGATGGATCAGTTTGCGATTAGAACAATCCCTAGGGTGCACACGACTTAGAGGATTCTCAAGAGACCCCGAATAGGAGTGAAAGGTACCTCACCATTTGTTTCTTATCCCTCATAACGACCATGACTCTTCCTATCTCGATCCCGTTTGAGTTCATGATCGAGGCATAGTGCCAGCTATCCGAATCAGTGAATTTCTGGATTCCTGATTCTACGAACGAAATATCTTCTACTTCGATTTTGTATTTTCCCGATCTCACAGTTCTTCCATCGAAAGTGAATTCATCCCACCACAACCTGTGGTAACCTGTAACTGACCTCACAAGGCGTATTAGGCCGGATAAGAAGTAGCGAGAAAACAATGCGAATGCGAGAAAGAATGCTAATACTCCGACTCCAGCTCCTATCCTCGTCATCACACTACCAGGTTGGAGTATGGCAAAAAAGATCGATAGGAAAGCAGCAAACCCCATCAACACATAGAGGAGTTCATTGAAGGATCGGGCATTGCCCCGGACTCTTATCACCCCGTTCGGCATTTCTTCGACAGTGGCACTATCAAATTCAGGTGGACTCACGCCTTATCCACTCGGATGAAGTGAATAACGATTATTCTGACATATTCCAATCTACGTTTTTCGAATTATTGTGCCGTCCTTAGAGAGCACCTCTTCTTTCTTGGCTTTGTCGAACCATAACAGATCACACTCCTTACAACCGTCTAGATCAATAGTTCTGGACACGGTTGCTGTCAGGTTTTGGATGTCGTCAACGATATCCGGAACAAGATGATTTGACCGATGTCTAACTTCTCCTTCTAATGGAACACTGATATGGATCATTTTCTTTTCACAATCTGGACAATCGTGCTCGCTATCCTCCGTCGAAGATGAAAGTGCCGTTCGAATGTACTCTGCTTTGTTCTCTGACAAGCCAAGGAGATCTCCCTTGAGTTTTTGATCTATGGACTTGGACTCTAGAATGACTCCAGTACAGGTGTTGCATGATAGATCAGTGGTTACCAATGATGAGAGATACACTCCTGGAATGAATAGTAGCGCACCAATAATGACTCCGGGATTAGTTTCGCCGCTTCCTACTTCAATTGAGTTGGCAATTAGGATCAATCCTGCCAAATAAAAGACTGTGCCGAGTGGATCGAAGGCCCTAATTTTCAGATTTCTATTTGTCTTGTAATCCATGGGGCCGCACCCAGCAGGGCATTGGATTTCTGCACTCATGACTCCAGATTGCCCTTCTTGCCATCAATGTTATGCCTGCATCAATCCGAGCGTCTGACTCAGAAAGAGCAAGACACTCTAGCCAAAGCATCATACATTATTTTGCATTTCTTTTAGGGCCGCCACCAATCGGTCAATTTTCACTTCCATATCTAAAATGAGAAGCAATTGCTCTTCTTCTTGCTTCAAGAGACGGGAATTTTCCGTCCGTAATTCGTCCACTCTTGTAGAGCCAGCTAAATCTTCTGCCTCTTTCCTTCGCAACCTTTCATTTGACAGCATAGTTTCTAATTGAGCCCGCCGGGCTTCAGCCACACGAAACCGCTCCTCAAGTTCGGCGTAGTCTCCCCGCCTCCCTCGTTTTGTTCGCAAACCATTCAACTCAAAATCCAGAGCCCTAGACCGCTGCCTTGCCATTGCCAATTCACGTTCCATTTCACCCAATTCATCCCACATAGCCATGACTTCAGCAACTAGCCTTTGATGGGAAATTCCAGAGAGGTGTGCCACCAACTCATCTCGACTCATAGGCAAAGGATCGATAACCTCACCCTGTTCGGTATTCTGAGCACCCACCCTAATCACAAAGGATTGTCAAGCGACCATTCTTGAACCTTGAGGAAATCTAAAGCAAAAAACCCCTATCTCTCAATAGAAAATGAATCTCCAATGAAATATATCCTATCCGTTTGGATTAAATTAGAGCCGCGGGTCGGTGCGCCCATGAAGGCCTACCGGGCAATAGGAACATTCCGAAACGGAAGAACCAATCAGAACTTCACTCTAGATGTAGTGGCTGCAGATAAGCAAGATGCAGAGCATCGGGTTTTCTCTAACTTTGGAAGCCGTCATGGCGCGTCTAGGAGATTTGTCAACATAGACTCCCTTTCCGAAATCAAACCCACAGAATCTACTGAACCAAAGGTAATTTCACACTTCCGCGACACTCATGACTTTTCAGCCTCGCCGGCTAAAGCCGAAGAAGAGTAAAATCAACCCCCCGGCCCGTTAATCACGAGGTAGTTGTGTGCACCGATTCAACCAAACCCCAAACCTACTTCTAGTAGGGGGGCCAAAAACAGGCACGACTTCTTTGATGCATTGGCTACGAAACACTCCGTCGGTATACCATCCTTGGCCAAACGAAAGCCACTTCTTGATGGCGGGCGCCGCCGAATTCCCAACAGCGCCAACCCACCCAAGAGGAACGGCAATAATTGCCCCGGAGCCAACTTATCACAAATATTCGAAAGAACCATGGATATTAGATAAATCAGCATTCCACCTTTATTCGGAAAGGGCGTTATTATCAATAAGAGATCAAATGCCAGAAGCGAGAGTCATTATTACACTTAGAAACCCAGTCGATTTGATGCTTAGTATGCATCAGGAACACTCTAAAAGACTCATAGATTACAACACATCTCAAAGTGAGATGTTGGAGAAAATAGCAAACAATGGATATATTGCAAGCCCAGACGACCCCGAAACATGGAGCTTCCTATCTTTTCCAAGATTAAAAGAACCAACGTTGAAGTGGGTTGAGACACTAGGAGAAAGGGTACGAGTAATCCCCCTCTCATCAATACGTAACGACCCCCTGTCGACAGTAAACGACATACTTTCTTGGCTGGGTGCCGACCAACTACCACCTGAAACAAAATTACAGAGATACAATGAAGGTGGCGACATGAACCCCTCTAGTTGGGCTAAATTTCTGAGAACTCCTCCCAAATCGCTCACAACATTAACTAAGATACTAATTCCTTCTCACAAACTCAGAAGAATTCTTTTTGATCCAATTCGTAAACCAGGTTTCAAACCCAAATCACGCGCCAGACCAAAGTTAACCGAACAACAAAGAAAAACCCTAGAAAATGTATTTTCAGAAGATATAGAATTTATTGAAAACCTAGAATCTCACATTGAATCTGATCTACTAATATCCCATTGAGCAATGACGAGTATACAAAATGGTGAAAGCCAATAGATAAGAGGAAACATTGTGCTAAAGAAGACGGTCATGCGCCAGTATTGGCGAATACAACAAAGCCAAACTCTGATTTCAATGGCTTTTTGGACATCAACACTGACATTACTAGTATGGCCTCTAGTTAGTTGGCGTTTCGATGAAATGGACCCCATAGCTGGCATTTCTCCGACTTATTTTGGTTTAGCAGGAATTGGTCTAACTGTACTAATAATCGTTCTTTCAATTGGATGGGTGTATGATGTCACCTTCGGATTATGGAGAGAACATCTAACAGTAGTTCAGGAAAGAAACCCATTTACAACATACAAACTCAACCCACCCTTCGGAATGATCCTCTCTCAAACAAACACAATACTCCGAAAAATGGCAGATGGCGACGACGAAGTAATCCGTCACTGCGACTTTGTAGATAGGTGGCTAGAATGGAATGCAGAGCAAGAAATTTGGTCTCGTACAATGTCTTCTTGGAAGAACATAATTGAAGACGAAGACCCGTTTCTAATCCATCTCTCCGAAGAATCACGAAATAAATTAGAGACGTCTGCAGAAGACCTACAAGATTTCTGAGGCATCAATGTGAATCCTGACGATATCGTAGAGATTGCGATCCGCGCTGGGATTGAAATAATGAAAATATACAACGCCGCCGGCAATATTGAAGTGGAAATAAAAGGCGACGAATCACCTCTGACAAAAGCAGACCTAGCCGCCCACGAAATAATAGTTTCAGGCCTTAAACACATAGACAACACACCAATAGTTTCCGAAGAAGGAAGAGAAGGCGACCCACTTTCTAGTACAATGTGTTGGCTAGTAGATCCTCTCGACGGAACGAAAGAGTTCATCAAAAGAAACGGTATGTTTACAGTAAATATAGCTCTCATGCGAAGAAAGAAATCAAGATGGCAACCAGTCTTCGGAGTAGTGCACGCACCAGCATCAGGAGAGACATGGTTTGGAGGAGAAAACACCCCCTCTAGAAAGAGAATAAACGACACCGAAGTGCCAATGAAAACCAGTCCTAGTGAAGGAAAAACTAAGCTTGTAGCTAGCGGCTCTCATAGAGGCAAAAAGGACGAATCATTCGCCACAGAAGTCGGCGAACATGAATTAATTAGAATGGGCTCATCACTGAAAGCTTGTATTGTTGCGGAAGGAGAAGCAGACCTATATCCTCGATTTGGGCCAACATCTTGTTGGGACATAGCCGCCGCTCATGCAGTAGTTGCGGGCTCTGGAGGGATTGTAATAGGGCCAGATGGGGGCACATTAGACTATGACTTGGTAGATGACGTTCTAAATCCCTACTTCTTAGTTGCTGCAGACGACAGATGGACAAAGACATGGGTCAACCATCAATGATCCACTTTGAGACATCGAACCCCGTCAACTTCTCCAATAATCGCAAATCCTGATTTATATCTTCGGCGAGAATAACCCGCTGCTTCTCAGAAATATTACGCTTTGGTTTTGCTTTACTAGATAGTAAAGGCATTTTGTAAACATTAGTCCCACGGGATTGTAACCAATTCACAATAGGGGCCTTGATTAATTGAGGTAAAATGCCCGCAATAGAGCGAAACACTCTGCCAAACATAGTAATAGGGCGCCTATCCGATGCCGTATTTGCATTATTTATTTCAGACAAATCAAAAGGGTGAGCAGCGACGTCCAGATGAGCACAAACATCCTTCAACACTTCAAGAGGACTATGCCGCATCCTCTCCGACTCGATAATCAAAATCGTCTCTAAATCAAAAAATTTCAACCAGCGAGAAATCGCCGCACCATACATAGTATCGCAATTCAATCTTTTATCTTCCCATGCGACCTTAAAATCCGACCAATCGGCGTGGTTTTCTTTATCTTCATCAGTATCTAAAATCATATTCCAATGAGATATGGTGCGACTAACCGGCTCTCTTAGGCAGACAATAAACTTGGCATTTGGCGCCAAATCAGCAACACGCGCAGGGGCTTCAGGACAAGCAAGAGCATGTACGGAACAATCAATACGAACACCTTCTCCCTTGAAACACTCAGAGTACTTTCTCCAATCCGGCCGGGCAACATCCCGTGTAAAGGTCCCTTTGTGAGTAGCAACAATATTCGGCTCTTTTGGATTTGAAACACAAATACCGGGATGTTGTATAAGGGCCTCTGATAACCATGTTGTTCCGCATTTAGGGGCACCTAGTAGAAAAGCATCTACACTAGGCGCCACACTCTCGACCATACCCACCGTATTGCCTGCATAGTTATGAGGATAGAGTTGTCCAAACTCATACCAAACACCCGGTTGGATGATGAAGCAGCAGCATTTCGGAGAACTATGGTACTGTACGCGGCAGGACGGACTTCAGGGTATCCAAAGGAGCCAGTGGACAAAGGAATTCGAATATACTTCCTTGGTGGCGCAGAAGAAGTAGGAAACGTCGGATGTGTGTTAGAAGACAAAACAGGAACAAGAATCCTGATCGACTACGGGTTGGCGCCAACCAAGCCGCCCAGATATCCAGATGAGTGCCCTCCAATAGAGCATGCCATAATCACACATTCACACATAGACCACATAGGCATGGCGCCGTGGCTTGTTGGCAGCCATGGTGCGACACTCCACGGAACAAATTTGACAGCGGACGTCAGCGAAATAATGTGGAGAGATACATACAAAGTTTCCAGCATCGAGGGATACCCACTTCCTTGGGATATGCGAGATCTAGATGCTGCATTGGATGCGTGGGATACACACAATATAGGTGAATGGTTCAGCATCGGATCATGGAACCTTAGATTCCATCGCGCGGGCCATATACCGGGGGCGGTAATGGTAGAAATAGAAACACCAGAAGCACGTATTCTATGGGCAGGGGACATGGACACCAGAAAGAGCCCTAATGTATTGGGTGCCTTACCCATCGAGTGCGACATTTTGTGCATCGAATCGACATACGGTGGGCGCGAACACCCACCAAGGCCAGACGAAGAACTCAGATTCGTCCAACGCGTGAAAGAAGTAGTGTCAAGAGGAGGGCTAGCTCTAATCCCTGCGTTTGCTTCAGGTAGGGGGCAAGACATCCTTCGGATTTTACGTCAGCACGCACCACATCTCGAAGTACATTATGACGGCATGGGGACACGCCTAACACAACATTGGCTTAACAACCCCAACTCAATCAACAACCCGAAAAAACTCGAAGAAGTGTGGAGATGGACTCGCAAAGTAAGAAGTAAGACGGACAGGAAAAAGGCCCTGGATGCCGACGTAGTGGTGACTACGAGTGGGATGCTTGACGGCGGCCCTGCAATATGGTATCTAAATCGACTAAGACATGATCACACAAATGCAATCCTACTTACGGGCTACCAAGCAGAAAAATCAGGAGGCAGAACCCTTTTAGACACCGGCAAAATTCCAATTTATGGCAATCTAACAGAAATAAATCTAGAAATAGACCAATTCCAATTGTCTAATCATGCAGGCCACACAGAGCTCAAAGAATTTATCTTAAATTGTAATCCTAAACATGTGGTTTTCTTTCATGGAGACGACACATCAAGGCAAGAAATAGCCGCTGAGTTCACAAATTCTCCTTCTCCAAAACTTCCATACAACAGAACCCCACTAATCCTCTAAAAAGAGGCCTTTTTGCAACGTTCTTAATAAGCCGTCTGAGTGGTTCAACCCTTACGTAGCCGAGGCGCTACGCAAGAAAGACAGGTGAAAAAATGGAAGCACTAGACAAACAATTTGGAATAACTGATGCAGGAAGCACAGTTGAGGCAGAGATACGCGCAGGAATTACAACATTCTTGACGATGGCGTATATTTTGCTGGTTAACCCAGCAATGCTGCAAGGAACAGGCATCGAATTCGAGCAAGCCCTGTTCGCAACTGCAATAGCCGCATTTGTAGGGTGTACAGTGATGGGGCTGTGGGCGAACTTACCATTCGCTTTAGCACCGGGAATGGGCCTTAATGCCTACTTCACTTTTACAGTGGTAGGAGCTATGGGTATTGCGTGGGAAGTCGCCCTCGCAGCAGTCTTTGTTGAAGGATTATTATTCATGATAATATCTCTTCCTCAAATAGGCTGGAGAACTGAGATGCTAAACTCAATCCCTACAGATCTGAAGATAGCAACCGGCGCTGGAATAGGAATGTTCCTCGCACTAATTGGTTTAGAAGAGACGGGAATTGTAGTCAACAACGGCGTGACTCTAGTTGATCTCGGCGCATCAGGCACTTGGGAGTATAATTCCGGCGAATTGATCGCATTAGTTGGTTTAATCGCAATAGCCGGCATGATGGCCAGAGGTGTAAATGGCGCAATTATCTATGGTATTATGGGGATGGCCGTTTATGGTTGGCTTGTTGATGCAACAGATCCTTACAACATGCTAGGTAATGCAGACATGGTCGTAGTTTACGGCAATGAAGCAATCACAGCCACTCCACACTGGGGATGTGGATCGTGGGACCCAGGCGCAGGAACTGCGGGTACTACAGTTACTTGGGATGACGGCACAAAAGTATGTTCCTACGGTATGACACAAGTCGACGTAATCGTCAATGCAGCAGCAGGATGGGGCGACCCAATTGCTACTGCACCAGAACTTGGCGTAGGCGATGGAAAGATGATCTCAACAGAGGCACTAACAGCAACAGGGGCAGCAGGAGCCGCACTTGAGGCACTAGCCGACATATCAGAAACAGGTCTAGGAGACTTCCTACTTGTGATGGTAGCATTCCTTTTCGTCGATATTTTCGACACAGCAGGAACGCTATACTCTGTAGGGCGAGCTGCTGGATACGTAGACGAGAACGACGAGCTTATGAACTCAGATCAAGCATTCATGTCAGACGCTGCAGCAACAATGGTTGGTGCGGTATTGGGAACAAGCACTACTACAACTTACATTGAATCAGCCGCTGGTGTAGAAGAAGGCGGAAAGACAGGATTGACAGCAGTAACTGTTGGTGTCCTAATGCTTTCAGGCCTCTTCCTATCTGGATTATTCAAGGCGATCCCACAATTCGCAATGGCAACAGCCCTAATCGTTGTTGGTGCATTAATGATGAAGCAAGTAGCGGACATCAATTGGGACGACATCGAAATAGCCATACCAGCATTCCTGACAATGATTCTGATGCCATTCACATTCTCAATCGCTGATGGTATTGCATGGGGTGTAATCTCATATGTTGCAATACAGATGATTGCAGGTAAGGCAAAAGATGTCAACATGGTAATGTGGATCATCTTCGGTCTAATGTCGATGTTCTATCTTGGTCCAGGAAGCGAGACCACTTTCGAGTGGCTTCTCGGCAATCTAAACTGAGCTTGACGTAACAACCAAATTGAAACCGACGGTTTCAAATCGCCCTACTAGGGGCGGCTAGCATGTCTAACGACATAACGCAAAAACTGAGAGGAGCTGTTCGGACAGTACCGGACTTCCCAATAGAGGGAATCATGTTCCGGGACATTACGCCTGTCCTGTCCGACAGCCTCCTTCTCTCAGAGTTAACAGACGAATTTATTCGGCGAATAAAATCAAATGACTGGCAGCCAACTGCAATAATGGGGCCAGAAGCTAGAGGCTTCATTTTCGGCCCCTTAATCGCCACTAAACTGGGTATTTCTTTTATTCCGATTCGTAAACCAGGAAAATTACCCGGGTCTACTATACAGGTTGAATACACTCTCGAATACGGATCAAACACACTCGAAATGCACGAAGACGCAATTTCCAATACAGATAGAGTCGTAATAGTCGACGACTTGTTGGCAACTGGAGGGACTGTTGCAGCATGTATGGAGCTATGTAAGAAAACAGGCGCTGAAGTATTAGGTAGTTTATTTGTCATTGAGTTAATTGGTTTAGATGGCAGAGGCGCAATAGAGCCAGTTCCAGTCGAAGCGATAATTGAATATCCAGCCTGATAATTCTCAATACTCTCCCGATTCTTTCATAGCATCCTCTTCTTTGGCTGGGTTGGGATTGTTATGGCGGACAAGGCACCACCTCCACCACCACCGCCACCTAAAGGCAAGGCACCACCTCCACCACCACCGCCACCTAAAGGCAAGGCACCTCCACCACCACCGCCACCTAAAGGCAAGGCACCACCACCTCCACCTCCAAAATCCCCGAAGAAAACCACACCCCTCTCGCCGAAAGAAATCAGAAAAGAGATAGCGAAAGCGGTAGAAAATGAAGATTTTGAATTGGCTGCTAAATTAAAGAAGAAATTACCCAAGCCTAAGAAAGAGAAGAAAAAGGCCCCCCCACCCTCCACCCCTCCAAAAAAACCCCAAGAACCCCTAGATAAGAAGAGCCCACCACCCGGCAAAAAAAGACCAACAGGACCCCCTCCTAGGGGTAAAAAACCATCAGGCAGACCACCGAAAGGAGCGCCAAAAGGCAGACCGAAGAAGGCACCAAAAGGTAAGAAGAAGCGCAGACTTAGAATTAAACTCGGACTACGGGAATCAGACCTATCTGATGAAGACGATCTCTATACAGACCAAGTAGGCTGGACTGTGGGTGAAAACATATTAGATGAATTAGAATCAGATAAGCCGAAAGGCCCAGAAATCATTTCGCATCAATGCTCAATGTGCGGCTCAATGATGCAAATTCCAAAACCAAAGCGGGAGCGATACAAGGTCGTTTGCTCCTATCCAGAATGCGGCCATGCAGATATGATGGGTCTCTGATTATCCAAAATTAGGCGACCTATAGAAAAGCCCCGATAATCCTATGAGGAAAAGCGACCAAAAAAACACTAAACCCCACAAGACGATACTAGTAAAACGCCTCACAAAGGGGTGTGGGAGTTTAACGATAAATAGCAATTTCTAAAGCCCCAACATATCAAAAATTCTTTTTGCAGCAGCTACAATAAGTACAACCACCAACAATCTTCTTACAGTAATTTGAGAAGCAATCATCGAACCAAAACGAGAGCCAATAAATCCCCCTAATAATACCACTATTACAAAGGGCCCAAGAACTGAAAAATCAAGAGCTAATCTTTTTGAGGCAGCGACGCCAAAAAGTCCTGCCGCAGAATTCAACCAAATGAATAATGCAGCCGTGGCCGCCGCAGTCTTTGGATTCGCCCACTTCTTTAGCATAATGATGGGTGAAAGGAAAACCCCTCCTCCCACACCAACCATCCCACTAAACAAACCAATACTACCACCAACCGGTAAGGCCGTTTGCATTGAAGGCCGATTAATAGTAAGCCCCTCACCAAGATCTTTAATTTGTAGCAGCCGAATAGCCGCTAAAATCAAAGCAATAGAAAGTAGTGTGTCATAGAACACACCATCTACAGCAAGATAACCTCCAATTATTGCCATCGGTATGCTTGCAATAATGAACGGCCAACTGAGACGAAAATCGTGAAAATCTTCTCTATAATAATGAAGGAAAGCAATGCTAGCAACTACTAGATTCAAACTCCATGCATGTTGTTTTAACCACACACTTTCCAGAGACCCATAACTAGTCAGAGAAAGAACAGCCAAGTAGCCAGAAGCGCCCCCGTGGCCAACAGACGAATATAGTGTGGAAACTAGGAAAAGCGCAACAAGAATTACGAATTCCTCAGTACCTAGCATGGAGTTACCAGACAGGAAGGACACTTGAAGGAGACGGCACACGCAACATTGTGGAAAAAGGAGTCGCGCTGGGACGAGCCATCGAACTGGCTTGTAAAACACCATTATCACATAGTACAGAGATATTACCTCTTGAGAAAGCTAGAGGAAGAGTCTTAGCACACTCTCTGAAATCAAAAGTCAACGACCCCCGCTTTGATAATTCTGCAATGGATGGCTTCGCGATAATAGCATCAGACTGTGAAAGCCCCGGCGTCAAACTAACGATTGTTGGTACAAGCCAAACAGGCGGGAAGGCACCCCCTCCAATAATCAACGGTCAAGCATGCAGAATAATGACTGGCGCACCGTTACCAGAAGGCGCAGACGCAATAGTGATGGTCGAGGATACGGAAGTAAACAACGACCAAGTAACCATCAATGGACCTGCTCGAACCGGATATATTCGCAAAAGAGCAGAGAACCTATCAACAGGTCAAGAAGCATTACCTGCAGGCACTCATCTTTCCTCAGCAAGCCTGGCATTAGCAGGAACCATGGGTCATGGTAAAGTGGAAGTAATCAAGAAGCCAAGAATAGCTATTCTTTCGACAGGAGATGAACTGGTCCAACCAGGAACAGAACTTGCATCAGGCCAAATCTACGAATCCAACTCTCACGCACTCGCATCACTCGTGGAATCGATGGGTTGCGAAGCAGTAAGACATGAATCAGCTAACGATTCAATGGACGAATTGAGAACAACGCTTGATTCTCTCTCGACTTGTGATGCAATCCTCACAAGCGGAGGAGTTAGTATGGGTGAATGGGACCTTGTTCGGAAGATAATGGAAGAAGAAGGCGACATATCATTCTGGAGAATGAAGCTTAGGCCAGGGGGCCCACCTCTGTTTGGAACATGGAAAGGAACACCCTTGTTTGGCCTTCCAGGAAATCCAGTCAGTAGCCTTGTGGTATTCCACGTTCTAGTCGCCCCTTGGATAGCAAAGTCACTCGGATATCACCCCGAAATGGGCCCAAGACTAAACCAGAAAGTTTCAGTAAAACTCGAAGAAAATGTTTCAGGCGCGCCAGAAAAACTCTGCCTCAGGAGAATCCGAATTAGATCTGACAACGGACAATTACTAGCCACCACCCATACTCACCAGGGCAGTGGGAACATGCACAGCATGGTCGCCCATAACGGGCTCACACTCCTTCCTCCAGATACCGACGGTAAAGCGGGCGAAGTCATAGATGCACTTTGGATCCTCTAGAGGACATTCTCAAAATCGCGAACTAACAATTTGTGATTCTTGCTTCGCTATCTGAATGAGAACATATCCAATCATAGTAAACAGACACTCTAGAATTAAATGCAACATCTCCATAATCAGAATACTCACCACCGTGGGCGGTTACTGCTACTACTAACCACCCACTCTCTAAGTTAGCATACATTGGCCCACCAGAGTCACCAAAAACAGAAGTCCCCTCTAAGTTTGTAGGCTCTTGAGAACTACTTCCCTTACCTGCATACGAGAAATCACCTTGGTCATAACTGAATCCACTACTTCCTTTCCGAAGAGAATTATTATTTCCATCAAGACTATCAAAATCGTAAACAATGTAACTATTCCCTGTAGTTTCATCTCCAGTGACTCTGTCAATTATGTTAGTCCATGCCCTTCTTTGAGAGAAAAAACCACTCTGGTCCTCTAAACACGCCTTTCCACAATCTGCAAACTCTTCGTCTAATTCACCAAAGCCTGAAATGTATGCTTTTGTAGAAACCAAATCTAAATCTTCACGATCTCCAATCCATCCAGCGATATATTGCTGATTTACACTCCGGCCGAGTTTTAGCATCGCGAAATCATAATCATAACCCTCATCTTTGTAAGAAGGGTGAATGAAGATTTCAGACACATATACAACATCTTCATAGTTTTCATAATCTGAACCAATGACTACGTAAGTATCCGAGACGTCCAAATCTATAGCCACATGTGCTGCAGTAAAGACCCATCTTGATGAAACGATAACTCCACTTCCGCTACAGTAGTACTCAGGATCGCTCATGCAAGCTCCCTCGATATACACCGTAGAATCAAAGGAGGGAATCTCATCATTGGCCCAGAAGCCGTTTTTATTTGCGCCCAAATCAAAATATAAATCCGAATCAACATCAAGCCTATACCCATATTCATCTCCATCGCCGGATTGTCCTTCCGGCAATTCAAACAAATCAGAAACATAAGAAATCACTACCCCTATAGCGATTGAAACTAACAGGAGAATGAGTATACATAATGGCAATAAAATAGCCAAAATTTTACCCCAAGAAACCTCCTTTTTTGTGAGATTTCCACCCCCACTTGTAACATCAATCACGACAACGGAAGTATCGTTATCGCTCACCTCATCCACGATTAAACTAACCCCAACTAACATTTATCTCTTAGCCCTGATTAATGAATAATTTACATATTTCATATACATGACTTCAATACCAAACCCCAATTCACAAGACACGTGTTACCTTCATACAACGTCCTAGGGACTGAACTTCAGACATGTTCTAAATCTCCCCTTACTGGATGGTTTAGAGACGGCTGTTGTAATACCGACAGATCAGATCAAGGCCTCCACACCGTATGTTGCCAAGTCACCCAAGAGTTTCTAGAATTCGCAAAATTACGGGGCAATGATTTGATCACACCATCTCCACAATACAGATTTCCGGGTTTGAAACCAGGAGATCGGTGGTGTGTTTGTGCAAGAACATGGAAATCGGCCGCCGAAGTTGGAATTTCATGCCCAGTTGTATTAGAAGCCACACACGAAGAATCTCTACAAGTAGTCCCACTAGATCTTCTAATGGAACACGCTCTTAGTTAGGGCTTCAAGGCGATTGGCATGGTGGATAGATTTGCAGCCAACCTATCTTGGCAGTATCATCTAATCCCAATTATTACCGCCATAATAGGGGCAATAATTGGAGACTCACTAACGTCCTCATATGGACCCCTCGTAAAAACAATTTTTCCGCCCATTTGCTTGATCATCGGAGGCCTCGGGGGTCTAATAATAATCGGCGAAATATCCGAAAAAAAACTCTAATTATCGCCTTCGGTTTGTTATTTTCAATAAACCATCCCAACCAAGAGGTCAAACACTACATCATATACTCACAAGAACGGGCAAGTCTATGGATAACATAGGCGTTGCAATAATATCACTATCTTTTTTGGTAGTAGTTCTGACAACGATATTGTTTAACAGACAGCGCCGCCGCAAATCAAAACTCTCTTCTAATAATCCATGGGGCGGGCCCGGTAGGAGAACAAACTTTCAAGAGTATATCTACCTAGATGATTGATTAAAAAACCCTCTAAAACTATTTTTCAACATAGATCGATACATTAGTTCAAGGACAATCAAGTTCACGGGGTGTCTACACAAGGGGGTTCCAATTTGACTCGAAGTAGTAGTAAAGGCGAATCAGATGATGGTTGGATAGTAGTCAAAGGAGCCAGGACTCACAACCTTCGGGACATCAATGTAAGAATCCCTAGAGGTAAATTCGTGGTAATTTCTGGAGTTTCAGGTAGTGGCAAATCCAGCCTAGCTTTTGATACGCTATACGCCGAAGGACAACGCCGTTATGTAGAATCGCTATCATCATACGCCCGACAATTCTTAGGTCAGATGAAGAAGCCGGATTGCGACAGTATAGAAGGGCTATCACCTGCAATCAGTATAGATCAGAAACAGGGCAGCCACAACCCTCGTTCTACAGTAGCCACTGTTACTGAGATAATGGATTACCTTCGTCTACTATGGGCTAGAGTTGGATTGCCACACTGTCCTGATTGTGGTCGAGAAGTCGCCCGTAGAACAGTCCAAGAAATAGTAGATGACATCCTATGGAGGTTTGACGGCCACGCGATTAGTATATGGTCTCCCACAATTCGCAACAGAAAAGGAACACACGCAGATTTATTCAAGGGTTTAGTCGAACAAGGATATCTAAATGGAAAGGTAAATGGTCGTGAAACAGAGTTCGACGACCCCCCTATTCTTGAGAAGAACCTACGTCATGATATCGATGTCAGAATAGATCGTCTTAGACTATCTCGCACACACAAACAACGGCTTACTGAAGCAGTTTCTGAAGGCATGAGACTCGGTGCAGGAGCAGTTGCTGTAGAGAGCCTCGAGGCTCCTATTGCAAAATCAAAAGAAGAGGCTGAGGCTCAGCAATTCAAGACTCAAATTGGCGAATTAATAGCCTATACAGAAGAATTTGCATGTCCGGAACACGGATCTTTCCTTCCAGAAATGGCGCCACGAATATTTTCATTCAACAATCCTCTTGGTGCGTGCCCCGATTGCCAAGGTCTAGGTGTACAAAGAGAATTTTCCTCAGATCTTGTCATAGATCGATTAGCAACAGTCGAAGAGGGTTGTATAAGGCCATTTAGAACTTCAATGATGTCAGGCTGGTATAAGTCTCAAATGCGACAAGTATGTCATCGTTATGGGTATCCTACAGATGTCCCATTCGGCGAATTAGAAGAGGACGCCAAAGACGTACTTTTGTTTGGCTCAGGAAGCACTGCAATAAATTTTGAATTCAACTCTGAAAAAGGGTCGGCATACAGAATGACAAGACCATGGGAAGGAGTTTTTGCTAGAATAAGACGAACCTACACTGAGACAAATTCGGATAGAACACGATCTCGTTTAGCATCATATATGACCGACGAACACTGCAGTTCTTGTAATGGTAAAAAGCTGAATTCAGCAGTAAGTATGGTCACAGTTGGAGGGGTAACACTTCCATCATTTTCTGCAGGAAGTGTTCTCGAAGCATTGGCAGTAGTTCAACAATGGAAAAACGAAGAAAGTGAAGATACATGGGCCAAATTGGAGCGAGATATTCCAACGACACCACTTGTAAAACAAAGTAATAGTTTGGATGAAAGAAGTTATTTTATTGGTAAAGAAGTCATCAAAGAAATAGAATCCAGATTGCGCTTTCTCGCATTAGTTGGTTTAGACTATTTGACATTAGACCGAAGGGCAAATACTCTTTCAGGAGGCGAATCTCAAAGAATCCGATTAGCTACTCAAATAGGAACAAGATTGACAGGTGTAATGTATGTCTTAGATGAACCCTCAATTGGATTACACCCAAGAGACAATGACCGCCTTCTTGAAACTCTTAGAGAATTGACAGAATTAGGAAACACCCTTTTGGTTGTAGAACACGATGAACCTACATTACGCCAAGCAGATTGGTTAGTAGATATGGGTGTTGGTGCAGGAAGAGACGGCGGGGATGTGATTGCTAACGGACCATTGAAAGAACTACTTTCAAGCAAAAAAAGCATCACTGCAGCCTATCTTTCAGGCCGTAGCAAGATCCCTATCCCACAAGACCGTGCAACACCTGATCCTAATAGGCAACTAACAATATTGGGTGCGAGACAAAATAATTTGACAGATCTAACAGTAGACATTCCTCTTGGTTGTATGATTTCTGTAACTGGAGTATCAGGTTCTGGGAAATCATCACTAATCACAGAGACCCTCGCTCCAGCTCTACTACGCGAATTACACGGGACAGATACTACACCGGGTAGCCACGATAGAATCGAAGGAATAGAACAAGTTGACAAAACAATCGTAATTGATCAGTCTCCTATCGGCAGAACCCCTCGCTCTAATGCTGCCACTTACACGGGGGCATTCGGACCAATCAGAACTCTATTTTCCGAAACAAAATTGGCAAGAGAGAGAGGCTATCAACCCGGTCATTTTTCCTTCAATGTGAAAGGCGGTCGTTGTGAAGCGTGTAAAGGAGCAGGCTCAATTAAATTAGAAATGAATTTCTTGCCCGATGTATGGGTAACTTGTGATATTTGTAAAGGAAAGAGATACACTAGAGAAACCCTAGAAGTCAAGTGGCGAGGAAAAACAATCTATGATGTTCTTGAAATGCCAGTAGATGAGGCGACAGAATTCTTCCAGAACCAACGGCGTATTCATCGTATATTATCGACATTAAGAGACGTCGGGCTTGGATACATACGTTTAGGACAACCAGCAACAACTCTTTCTGGCGGAGAGGCACAGAGAGTGAAATTAGCCACAGAACTCCATAGGCCGGCCAAAAAACACACCGTATACATACTAGATGAGCCCACCACAGGACTTTCTATGGCAGACGTACATCAATTGATTGAGGTGCTTTTACGACTCAGACGTAACGGACACACCGTAATAGTAATCGAACATCATCTAGATGTGGTTAAGTGTTCAGACTGGGTTTTAGATTTAGGCCCAGAAGGTGGAGAGCACGGCGGCGAAATAGTTGCTCAAGGGACTCCCGAAAACGTGTCTGCGAACCCTGCAAGTTATACAGGAAAGCACCTGAAAGAATTAATTTAATCACTTAAGTAAAGACTCTAGTGCAAAGGATACATGTAATGCAGTACCTAGTGGCAAAGCATCTTCATCCACCTTAAATTGAGGATGGTGTACGCTGTAAATGCAGCCTTTGTTTGGGTTTCCGACTCCAATAACGACAAAACAACCCTTTGTTTTTTGAGTATAGTAAGCAAAATCCTCTCCTCCCATCACAGGAGGCAACTCATTAACATTCTCGGCCCCGATCATACTTTCAGCCACCCCTTTTGCAAACTCCCAAGTTTCAGGATCGTTGAATGTTGGAGGATAATCATTACCAGGATAAACAACATTAACTTCACAGCCATTTGCTCGACCAACAAGGCCGCAAATCTCATCAACCCTCTTTTGTAAATTAGTCAAACCATCCATAGTCAACGATCGCAAAGTTCCCTTTATTGCAACAGATTCGGGAATGACATTGTGCGCACTACCTCCATTTACAGCAGTAATGCTGACCACCGCAGATTCCAAAGGATCAGTTTCTCGCGAAACAATGCTCTGTAACGAATCAATAATCCGAGAAGAAGCCAACACCGGATCAACGCAAGTATGCGGCGCTGCCGCATGCCCGCCGGTCCCTACCACTTCAATATCCATGAAACTGGTAGCAGCCAAAAACGCTCCAGCACGCGAACCGATCTGTCCTGTTGGTATAAAAGGCCAGACATGCAATCCAAAAATCCTCTCAACAGCAGGGTTTTCCAACGCCCCTTCTTGAGTCATTTTTTCACCTCCTGCCCCTCCTTCTTCGGCCGGCTGAAATAGAAACTTAACAGTACCATTAATCTCTCTTTGACTCAATATTTTGGCAGCACCTAAAAGCATAGCAGTGTGACAGTCATGCCCACAAGCGTGCATCTTTCCATCAACCTCACTTTTGAAATCAACATCTGCCATTTCTTGAATAGGCAGAGCATCCATGTCCGCCCTTAACGCTACACAAGGACCATCCCCATCCCCTATCTTAGCTAGGACACCAGTTTCAGCAATAGGGAATTCATATTCAATTCCCAATTCATCCAACTTCTCTCTAACCAACGCGTTAGTACGATGCTCTTCGTACATTAACTCTGGAAAGCGATGCAATTCCCTTCTAATGTCGACAATCCAGTCTTTGATGTTCTCCGACTCCTTCATTACTATATCCAAGTCCATATTACAGGGCCAAGGGATTACGATAAAAATACTCCACAATCAAACTCAGGGAAATTCCGTGCCAAGCCTTGAGTAGGGCCACCTTCTCAGTGATGCAGATGTACCGTTCAGGAAACCCCGCGCTAAGCGACTCTACCTTTGAGAAGAGCAACTACTCAGATACCAGTTGGTGGGAGGATAAAGAGAGCAATCTAATGTCTATAGAAGGAGTAGCCGAGAAAACCGGTTTACTACTGTTGATTACCGCTACAACTGCAGTACTGACAGCTTTCTCGATGCCCCAAGCTGCCCCACTAATCTTTGTTGGAGCAATCGGGGGGTTCGTCGTTGCCATGATAATTATCTTCTCGAAATCGATGAATCCAGTCTTAATCGGAACATATGCCGCACTCGAAGGTCTGTGCTTGGGAGGCCTCACATGGATGTTCGAAGTCTACCTACAATTACCAGGTATTGGTATTCTAGCCGCACTACTTACCTTCATGATTCTCGGGGCTATGATAATGATATACAGGGCCGGATTGATTGCTTGGGATGAGAATACACGAATTGCCGTAACATCAGCCCTAGTCGCAATAATTCTGATCTACATCGTTTCTATTATCGGTTCAATTTCTGGCTGGTACGCAGTTCCCTATATTCACGGCTCAGGACCAATCGGGATTTTGTTCTCGCTATTCGTAATAGGAATAGGGGCCCTTTGCCTAGTTGCTGATTTTGACTTCATAGAGAGAGGAGTACAAAGAGGCGCCCCTAAACAACTTGAGTGGAGGGCCGCATTCGGTCTGATGGTAACACTCATCTGGCTTTACTTGGAGATACTCAAACTTCTGGCCAAGTTAGCCGCGAGGCGCTAAGCGATGGACACCGAATTGATTGCGCAACTCGCAGGAGCCGGCGTGGCCCTAGGTATCATCGAGGGAATCAAACCCGGCCCACTACTGACTATGGTAATCAGAGAATCACTTTCCAAAGGCCTGAAGGCGGGAATGTGGACAGCAGCAGCCCCCATCTTCACCGACGGTCCATTGATCATCGTTAGCCTATTTTTTGCTGGTTGGGTGGCCACTGAACCTAGCGTTCTCTTGGCAATTTCAGCCCTTGGTGCAGCATTTTTGACTAAGATGGGCCTCGAGTGCTTCACACTAGAACTACCCAATCCAGACATGGAGGAGGACGCGACAGGATCCTTCAAACGCGGCATTCTGACAAACTTACTCAATCCCAATGTGTATGTATTCTGGTTTTTGATTGGTGGTCCATTGATGGCCTCTGCAGCAGAGCAGGAGCCAGTAGCACCAGTACTCTATGCAATCGCATTCCTAGTTACAATCATTCTAGTCAAAGCCGCAATAGCATGGATTTTCGTAGGAGGCGGCGCTTGGCTTTCCCCTCGCAGATATCGCATCGCAATGGTAATTTGTGGAATAGCAATGCTTGCATTCGCAGTAAGCTTCGCAATCCAAGCCCACGACCTGTATCCAGAAGTATTCTAGAGAGTGCCGGGGCCACCCACAGGCAACTCGGGAAGCGTTCCGTTGCCCCGCAGACTCGGTCCAACCGCCATTGTACCGAAGATACCGATCTCTCCACCGACATTATGCGCCAAACCGAACCACGCTCGCCCATACTGATCGATGACGATATCATTGAAATCCCCAAATCCACCGCACCTATTGTATCCACAATCGGCACTAGTGTCAAGAGGATCGCCCCATGCATTTACCTGAACCGTTGTCATCAGAGGCATTGGGTTGAAAGCATCAGAAATCACAGTAAGGTACCCATTCCATGTGTCTCCACCAGAATCACCGAGATAACCAAGCGCGACCTGCCCACCACCTCCCGCTGTAATCACCGGGAAACCAGTACCGTTGAGACCAATTGGTGGAGCCACCATCAAAGGGACACTCCAAGTATCCCCCTCGTCTCTCGAGTAGGAGTAATAGGGCATGTTATCAGAACCCATCCACATCGCGTGGACATTGTTCTCCGAATCAGGGTAAACCTGAGCTTCTTCGAAGTTCCAGGTCTCCGCAGTTCCGGTTGTTTCCGTCGGTAATGGGTGCTCCGTCCAAGTTAAACCTCCATTCGTACTTCGATAAATCGAATACCCCTCTCCATCGTTACAACCTCTATTTCCGCGGTAGAAATTACCGTTATCGGACCCCATAATATGTCCAGTCAAACCCCCACTATTGCAGCTGGTAGGCGCTCCAGGAACTTCTGGCCCCCAAGTTAAACCACCATCGTTACTCGAGGAGCAAACAGGGTAAGGATAATTGCCGTTGACGCAGAATACCCATGTGGTAGGATGGAACAGAGCCGGATAAGGCGAGGAAGCAATCGTCTGATGATCTTGAACCGACCAACCAGTAGCCACAGAAGGACCAGTCCAACTTCCTCCCTCATTGTCCGACCATTCTACAGTCATCCCCAGCAACGCATGCATGTCGAATTTCATTATTCGATCCGTCCAAGGATCCACATACACATACGGATCGTTACTATTAGCAACTGGAGTGAAAACACTGTAGACATCTTCGCAGACATATTCACTTACATTCGTCATTCCAATTAACCCTGAACATCGAACAATCGCCGTCGACCCAGCATCCCCATTGCCCCAACTTGTCATGTACAGATTATCTGAGGATGTCACACCAATTGTCGGCTCGAATGTGGTCAAGCCAATCCCATAGTAAGTACCAATTGCGCAGGCGGGCGCATTGTTTCCAACTAGAACTGAGGTGCCGTTGAACACATCAGAAGACTTAGTCGCATCAGTCGCATTGGAGTAATGGTACCATGTGTTATTCGCTATTCCTTGAGGGCATATCTCATCGAAGACATTTTTCTCTTCGATTACAACTTCTTCCTCTCCAAAGCATCCTCCTAGTGGTGCTGAAACCATCAGCAGGACGAGCATCGTGGCCACTACGCGCACGAACCGCGGTTAGGACCCGCATACATCAGGTCAACGGTTCTGTTATCCAACACAGGGTTTTG
The DNA here is from genome assembly GCA_002716085.1 of Methanobacteriota archaeon. Lineage (GTDB taxonomy): Archaea > Thermoplasmatota > Poseidoniia > Poseidoniales > Thalassarchaeaceae > UBA36. Next base: position 22,021 of record PAYZ01000020.1, read on the forward strand.
TTGAAATCCAATCGCTATGACGGCCACATGTGCGATTTACCGCGTTGCTGTTAGTAACTCTAGTTGCTTCAATGTCAGGTTCGCTTGCATACACCAATCACAATTCATCAGTTGATGTATCGAAGATGAGTAGCGAATTGGTTTCAAAACTTGATTCACAAGACCAAATTGAAGTCATTGTACAGCTAACTAACAAACCCACTGATGCAGATTGGAATAGACTCGAATCAACAGGAATCAAATTGATTTCGGAGATGTCAGTTCTACATGGTGGTTTGATTGCAGGAACTCCTTCCGAGATGACGCGTCTTTCCACTTTCTCAATTGTCAAGCATATGGAACTCAATGTCCCAATCGAACACTTCTACCTCCCGGGCGATCAAGATGACAAAGAATCAATGATGCACGAAACCGTGAGGTGGGTAAATGCCAGCCTTGCTTGGCACCGAGCAATTATTGGAACAGATGGGATTCTCAAAACAGAACCAGACCTTTCTTTGTCAGAATTTGACGGTAAGGGCGCCACTGCTGTAGATTTGGATACAGGAATCGATGGCGAACACCCAGACTTTGATTGTGGAGAGCCATGGACTGGCGAGAAGTTGATTTGGTCAGCAAAATGGACTGGCATTGCCTGGGTGGACGCACCGAATTGCAACTCTGATACATCAAGCGGACATGGAACTCATGTTGGGGGCACAATCGCAGGTAACGGGGATGCCTCTGGTGGTCGACGACTTGGTACAGCAAAGGGAGCAACAATCGTTGCATTGGGGACTGGTGATGGCGCCTCAATTTTCGCAGCGGTTGAGGGTTTGGAATGGACCTACCAACACAGCAGACCAGGGTTGAATGATTACAACATCAGAGTCGTATCAAATTCTTGGGGCACAAACGGAGACTACAACCCCTCAAACGCAGTCACAATACTAACTGACATGCTAACTTTTGAGAATGATGTTGCCGTAATTTTCGCAGCATCAAACAGCGGTGGAAATGGAGACGAGTCAGAGAGCGATCTACGCACGAACATCTACGCAAACACTCCCTCTGCAATATCCGTAGCAGCACTTACTCATGATGGAAATGCAGTGACATCCTTCTCCAGCAGAGGGTGGAAAACTCAACAACACACATGGCCAGACATCGGAGCACCGGGACGAAATATCTGGGCAACTGCTCCAAGAGCCACAGCAATCGATGCCTCCACTAGAACTCAAGGAGATTTGTACTACATGGCAATCTCTGGTACTAGCATGGCCACACCTCACATCGGTGGTATCGCAACTCTACTTCTCGCCGCCGCTCCTTCCTTAGGAGCAGCTAACTACCAATACGAAGATCACGACGAAGGCGAGAGCCTGTACTTCAATGAGACAGCAAAGGGAATTCAATTCGAAGATTGGAACACGAGAAACGAATCAAGGGTTCATGAAGTTGAATTGATACTAGAACTGACTTCACATTATGAAATTCTGAAAAATTCATGCGAGGAAGGAAATGACGACGATTCTTGCGACAACATCCCAGAAGAGTGCCACATATCCGCCACCACCAACCGGTGTCACGACTGGAGAGTAGGTCATGGATTGGTGGATACCGACAGAGCCCTCGCCCTCGCGCGAACATTACAGGTCATGCGCGATCCCGATGGGGACGGATTCCTAGATCACCCCGAAGCTACGGTTTGGGATGCATACGAACACTACGAAGGCATCATGGATATGAGAGGTCTGAGCCTGAAAACCGACCAACTAAGACATGCATGGAAAGGAGAATGGAGCCATTTCAACAACGGGCCAACCAGCACATTCGGTACCTATGCCACTGATGATAGACACTACGTCTGGGTTCCAAACGGCACCTATGAGATGCAAATAGCATTCAGCTCTCTAGACTGGGACACGGATACTGCCCAGGTGGCACAAATTAGACCAAATGTCGATCTGGGGTCTGATGGAAATGATGACGCACAGGGACAAGGAACATTGGTCGGCGATACCATTTACATCGTGCTAGAAGTTACACCAGAACATTGGGGTGAATGGACAGAGTTCGATGTATCAGGGACCGCAATCTCTCTTCCGATTACAGGAATTTTGACAGGATCCGAATTCATGGAGCCAAGAGTTCCCTACACATTCGATGTCCTACTTACATTGGATGTAAGTGTAGAGAGAGTATTCGAAGTTCCTCTAAGATTCGATGGGTACTCTGACCTTGACCCGGCGCATCCGTCCGACTTCTACGATGCGGATACTGCATTCGATCTGGTAATGGTTCGTCCAGTATACGATGAAACACTAATTCCTGCCTATAATGCTGACAATGCTGCAATTCTTGAGAAAG
>PAYZ01000021.1 GCA_002716085.1 Methanobacteriota archaeon
ATTATCTTACACCAAATGCACAGGCTGCATTGAGAAACCTAATGGAAACATTTTCAAAACATTGTCGATTTATTCTAACTTGTAATTATGTAGAAAGAATAATCGACCCGATTCAATCAAGGTGTCAATCATACAAAGTTGTTCCACCTTCTAGAAAAGAAGTAGCTATGCATATGAAAGATATATTAGAAAAAGAAAATGTAGGATTTGCTTTAGATGATGTAGCTCTTATAGTTAATGCTAGTTATCCTGATATTCGTAGAGTTATTAATTCAGCTCAAAGACAAGTTGTAAATGGAATATTGAAAATTGATACAAGTTCAGTAATACAAAATAACTATAAATTACAATTGTTAGAAATGTTATCAGGTGATAGTAAATTAAATGATATAAGACAATTAATCGCTGATAATTCAATTAGTGATTATTCAGAGATTTATCGACTATTATATGATGAAGTTGATAATTATGGTAAGGGAAAACAAGCTGAGTGTATTATGAATATTGCAGAAGCTCAGTATCAAGATGTAAATGTAGTTGATAAGGAAATCAACTTTATGTCACTAATAATAAGATTAACGAGGATATTAAAATGAGATTAAAACCAGTAAACGACAAAATTGTTGTAAAAACAGAAAAACAAGGAGATGTACAAAAAACTGAAGGTGGTATAATTTTACCTGATACGGTAACTGATGGTGAGTTACTTGAAGGAAAAGTTGTAGCAGTTGGTGATGGTATGTATTCTTCAAACGGAACACTTATTCCAGTTGTAGTTAGTGAAGGTGATACTATTTTATATGGTAAACATTCAGCTACATCAGAACATACTATTGACGGTGAAGATTATATTCTAATGAGTGTAAATGAAGTAATGTCAATAGTAAAGGAGAAATAATGAAAAGATTTAAAATAGAAAAAAAACATAATTTAAATCAAATGTGGGTAACATTACACGAAGGTCCTTATACTAAAAAGAGAATTTTAAATAAGACTGGCTGGAAAGCGAAAGATGTTATCATAACAGAGATGAAAAATTATGGGGGAGAAGAATAATGCAAGGACAACAACCACCTGATTTAAGTAATGTAGATTTAACACACGCTAAAGACATTGAATGTGAAGAGTGTGGGAACAGAGGTTTCAGACAAACAATGATGTTAAAGAAACTTTCAGCTCTAGTATCACCTAATGGTCAAGAGGCGATAATACCAGTTATGGCATTCGCTTGTGATAAATGTGGTCATATCAATAAAGAGTTTGAAAAGATGGACATTAGCTAATGCCATTTTATACATATAAATGTCCTACTTGTCAAGTAGAAACAGATATATTACAGAGTATGAATGACCCTGCACCGATTTGTGAAAATTGCTCTAAACATAGTGTTGGAATACACGAACCTAAAATGAAAAGAATATTTAAACCTAACGCGAAACCTGGTTCTAAAGATGGTTCTTGGGGATTTGGTAAATGACAATTATAGATTGGATAAATCAAGTATTGGTTCATAAAAAATCTTGGGATTCATTTGATGAATCAGAACAGAAAACATTTAGTCCTTATATATTAAATAGATTTTTATCTATGGATAAAGAATTTATTGAAGTTGTAAATTACTTTCAGAGATATTCGATAGGTTTTTTAGAAAATAGAGAAATATATAATTTTTATTGTCATCTGTTACCGAAAGGTAAAAGATTTAATAAATACATAAAAGCGAAGAAAGAAAAAAAATACAAAGAGTGGTTAATTGATATAGTTAGAAATCACTATGAGATTAGTAAAAAAGATACCATAGAATGTTTAAGTTTAATTAGTAAGGAAGATTTAATACTTTTACTTGAAAAATATGGTGTAGAAGATAAGAAAATAAGAGAGGTTACAAAATGAAAACAATAAAAGAATCATCTAAATATAAAAAAGGTGATTTATATAAAGGTTCTAAAGATAAGGCAATTGCATATATAGAAGAACATTATCCAGAAACAGCAAAAGAGTTTCAACAAATTCAGTTTGAACAATGGCACACATTCTGTAAAAAACAAATGGATTATGGTCCAAGTAATATATCAATGGGAACATCATTAGTATCAGAAGATGAAAAAAGATTAAGTTTAGTAGGTTTGATAGTTAGAATAAATGATAAGATTCAAAGATTGATGAATCTTATAGTTAAACATAATAGAGAAGCACAAAATGAACCAACTATCGATGCATTTAAAGATTTATCAGTATATGGTATAATTGCACAGATAGTACAAAATGGTAAGTGGGGGAAATAAAATGGCAAAACAAGTTAAAAAACACGGTTATAGTTGTAAATTAGTAAGAGTTGTTGACGGAGACACTTGTGATGCACTAATAGATTTAGGATTTGATGTATGGATTAAGAGTAGAATCAGATTCTATGGTGTAGACACTTGGGAATCAAGAACAAGAAATCTTGAAGAAAAGAAAAAAGGTTTAGCAGCAAAAGCTTTTGTAAAAGATTTACTTACAAATTCAGATGATGGTAAGTTCTCAATCATATCACACGGAAGAGGAAAATATGGTAGAGTTCTTGGTGAGATATTTGTAAAAGGTCACGATACTTCAGTAAATGAATTACTGAAAGAAAACGGACACGCTTACGAATATCACGGAGAAAAGAAAAAAACTTTTAATGGCTAGAATATCATATTCACAAATATCTATGTTTTCTAATTGTCCACATAGATGGAAATTAAATTACATAGATAAATTAAAAGTTTCAGAATCTAATATTTATCTTATATTCGGTACTGCAATGCACGAAGTTATACAAACATATCTTGAGATAATGTATAATGATAGTGTCAAGAATGCTGATTTGTTAGATTTAAAAGAGATGCTTCTTGATAAACTCATAGAACAATTCAAGATAGCAGAACAAGAAGATGGGAAAGCACCTTGTACTAAAGAGGACTTACAAGAGTTCTTTCAAGATGGTGTAGAAATATTAGATTTTGTAAAAAGAAAACGAGCTGATTATTTTAGTAAAAGAGGTTATGAGTTAATAGGTTGTGAAGTTCCAATTGAAGTTGATTTAGAAAAGAATATTAAAATGATTGGGTATATCGATATTGTAATTTTAGATAAAATAAGTAATACCATAAAAATCTACGATATAAAAACATCCACGCGTGGTTGGAACAAATGGGCTAAAAAAGATGAAAATAAAACTCAACAATTATTATTATATAAACAATTTTATTCTCGTCAATATAATCACCCGATTGAAAAAATAGAAGTTGAGTATTTTATAGTAAAAAGGAAGTTATGGGAAAATACAGACTTCCCTCAAAAGCGTGTACAAAAGTTTTCACCCGCAAGTGGGAAGCCAAGTTTGAATAAAGTGGCTGTAAGATTACAAAACTTCCTGAATAAAGCATTCACAACTGAGGGTGAATATTCTTCCGGAGGCTTATATCCTACACCTAGTAAGAAGGTGTGTAGATTTTGTGAATTTAATCAAACAGAATATTGTAATATGGGAGTCAAATAAATGGAAGGTAGATTTAGTTTAAGATTTTCTTTAGATGAATTATTAAAAAATAAAAAAAATGAAAAAACAATATTAGAGAATGTTAGATATGCTAATAGATTGGTAGGTAAATCATTTAAAGTTGTTTTTTATAATACAGATGTAAAAGAAAAAGATGTTTTAAAGTTTGTTAAAAAATATGAAAATCTTTTATTTGAAGTAAATACTCAAATTACAAAAAGAAGTCAGCAAGAAAGATGTTGGTTTTTAATTGAATCTGATGTATATTTAGATAAGTGTAAATTTCATTATAAGTTTACAGGTGATATTTTAAACGGTATTGCACAATATATAAAAATAATAAAACATATAAATGATAGAAAAGACCTTGAATGAAAATAGCAATTATAGGTAGTAGAAGATACGAAAATAAAAAGAAGATAAAGGATTTCATATTCAAACTTAAAAATGAATATGGTACAGATACTATCATAGTTAGCGGTGGTTGTAAAGACGGAGCTGATAAATATGCTAAGAAATATGCTCTAGAACTTGGATTACAATACGAAGAGTATCCACCATTTCACGAAGTCCATAATTTATATTGTCCATTACCATCATCGAGATATGGTAAAGATTATAGTGTAAAATACTTTTTTGCTAGGAATAAAATAATAGCTGGAACATCTGATATTATAGTAGGATTTATTCCTGATGGAGTTGAAGGTAGAGGAACAATGAACACTATAAATTATGCTAAAAAATTAAATAAAAAATATGTAATTATTTCGTAGGTTTTTTTAATTTGTATATATTTATATATGAATATAGATATATAGGAGATTGGTTATGAACATCACAAAACTAACTTCTGTTAAAATTTTAGTAAATTTATATGAACAATTTAAAATTTTAACAGTTAATACAAAAATGAGTTTACAAAAATTATCTAATAGGTCTGTTCATTTATACTTAACAGATGAAGATTTTAAAGAAAAAATAGATAGTCACGATGATTTAACGATAAGTGGCAGTAATTTTTAATTAAGGAGAAAATAGGTTATGTCGAAGAAGAAAATACTTTTACTTTCTGATGATTTAAGAATGCATTCAGGGATTGCTACTCAAAGTCAAGAATTTGTTTTAGGGACATTACATCACTATGATTGGGTCCAAATAGGTGCTGCAATAAATCATCCTGATAACGGTAAAGTTATTGATATGAGTGAAGCTTTAGAAAAAGAACATGGTATAAAAGGTTATTTAAAAATATATCCTTCTTCAGGTTATGGTAATGAACAGATGTTGAGAGAAATTATGGCTATGGAAAAACCAGATGCGATTGTACATTTCACAGACCCAAGATTTTGGCAATGGTTATATCAAATGGAACACGAGATAAGACAAGATGTACCAATTATGTATTATAATATATGGGATGACTTACCTGACCCATATTATAATGAATATTTTTATAGAAGTTCAGATTTATTAATGGCAATTTCAAAACAAACATACGGTATCAATAAAAGAATATTAAGTGACTACGAAGATTGGCAAATTAAATATGTACCACACGGAGTTTCAGAAAGAAGATTTACTAAATTACAATCTGGTGATTTAGATATAATAGAAATGAAAACTAAATTAGGAATAGAGAATAATACATTTAACATATTATATTTAAATAGAAATATTCGTAGAAAACAGCCAGGTGATTTTTTACTTGCATATAAATATTTTATGGATAAGTTGACACCTGAAGAAAGAAAAGAATGTGCATTAATATTTCACGCAACTCCAGTAGATGACAACGGAACTGATGTTCCTGCTTGTGTAAAGGCTTTACTTCCTGAAGAATATAAAGTTGTGTTTACACATACTGTTCCAGGTTTTGCTCCATTAGATTCAAAAGGTATGAATTTATTAAATAATACAGTTGATGTTTATATGAATTTAGCATCTAATGAAGGTTTTGGTTTAGGTTCACTTGAAGCATTAACTTGTGGAAAACCTATAATAGTTAATGTAACAGGTGGATTACAAGACCAATGTGGATTTAAAAAAGATGGTAAATATCTAACCGGTGAAGATTATATTGAATTACAATCTAATCATAGAGGAACTTATAAAGAACACGGTGAATGGGCTTCACCTATATTTCCAAGTAACATAAGTTTACAAGGTTCACCTCCAACACCTTATATATTTGATGATAGATGTAGACCTGAAGATGCAGCTGATGCATTATATGAATTATTTAAAGCAGGTCCTGAAGAGAGAGAAAGACGAGGTGAAATAGGAAGACAATGGGTTCTAGGTGATGATGCAAGAATGACTGGAAAACATATGTCAGATTCATTTATAGAAGCTATAGATGGTACATTTGAAAATTGGAAACCTAGAAAAAAATATACAATGGAGGTTATTTAATGAAAGAAACAATGTTGATATTAGCACCAGTAACATCAAGAAGTGGTTATGGCGACCATGCTAGAGATTTAGTTCTTTCTTTTATCGGATTAGATAAATTCGATATAAGGATTGCAGATTGTAATTGGGGTAATACTCCGAGGACAGCTTTAGAAGAAACAACTGATAAAAATTTACTTCTTATAAAAGAAAGAATAATACACGATACCAATAAACCTCCGTTTCCAGATAGACCTGATGTATATGTAGATATTAGAATACCAAATGAATTTCAAACTATGGGTAAATATAATATCGGTATAACTGCAGGTATAGAAACAAACGCAGTATCACAGAAATGGCTTGAAGATTGTAATAAAATGGATTTAGTTATTGTTCCTTCAGTCCATTCTAAAATGGGTTTTACTCATAGTATATATGAAATGAGTCACAAGCTGGCAGACGGTTCAACAAAGAAAGCGGGTGAATTAAAATTACAAAAACCAATTGAAGTTTTATTTGAAGGTGTAGATGATGATATTTATAAACCATTAAGTCCGAAAGAAATTGATACAGAATTTTTTGATTGGTTAAATACTGAAGTTCCTGAAAAGTTTGCATTCTTATTTGTAGGTTTATGGGGTAAAGGTGCATTCGGTGAAGACAGAAAAGATATAGGTAGATTGATAAAAAATTTCTATGAAACATTTGCTAATAGAAAAAAACAACCAGCTTTAATATTAAAAACAAGTGGTGCTACATTTTCTGTTCTTGATAAAAGAGATTGTATAGCAAAAATTGAAAATGTAAAAAAAATGTTTCCTAAAGATGTAAGATTACCTAATATTTATTTATTGCACGGTGATTTGACAAAAGAAGAGTTAAATTATTTATATAATCATCCAAAAGTAAAATCATTTGTATCTTTCACTCACGGAGAGGGATTTGGTAGACCTCTATTAGAAGCTACAATGACTGGATTACCAGTTATAGCACCGGCGTTTAGTGGACAATTAGATTTTCTAAATAAAGATGAATCTATTCTTTTAGGAGGTACTATGAACAAAGTAGCAGAGTCTCAAGTTTGGGAAAATATTATAATTCCTGAAAGTCAGTGGTATACCATTGAAGAAAATAATGCAAGAAACGCTTTAGACCATATGTATACAAATTATGATACTTGGAAAAAAAATGGAAAAAGTTTAATGCAGAAAAATAGAGAAAAATTCACAAGACCTAATATGACAATAGAGTTAGGAAAAATATTAGATAAACATCTTAAAGTTGAAAAAAAATTAAAATTACCACAATTACAAAAAGTAGAGGGTTAAAGAATGAGTCAAAATACAAATCATATTGTTATTAACTGTCCATTATGTGGTCAACACGGATTGCATGTTATGGGAACAAGAGCAGATGAGGAAACAAGACAATGTTTAAGTTGTGGTTATGTTACTGCACCTAAATTTAAATGTGAAAAACCAGAAGATAATAAAGAATATAGTACTTTAACACCAGATATGCAACAATGGGCAAAACACGAAGATGGATTTGTTTGGATTCCTACTATTATGACTTTACCATTTGGTTTATTATATCCATTTAATGATGAAAATAAAAAATTAAAATGGGGTTTTGCAGAAATGGTAAATATATCTAAAGAAGAACAAAAACAATATCCAAGAGAAGATGGTAACGGATATTATCAAAGTAGATATGATACAGAAAATGCAAAAGTTTATGATACTTTTTTAGAAGGTATGACATATGTCAATGAAAAAGTAAAAGATAAAAAAGGTTCAGCATTACCTAAATTAAATTTGGATGATATAGATGGCTAGAAGAAAACCTAAAGTAGATGTACAGATAGCAGAAGCTAAAAAACAGCATAAGATATCACATACTGGTAAAATTATAAGTGAACAAACATTACAAGAAAAAAATATATTACCTGGGTTAGTTGTAAGATTTGCATACAATGCACCTAAGGTTTATGATAGACGACCATTAGTTATGGTATTTCAATATGATGGAAACTTAATTCACGGTATTAATTTTAATTATTTACACGAAAGTAGAGTACAAAGATTTGGTAAATTAGCTCAATCATTAGTTCCTATTGAATTTGAAAATATTTTAAAATTAAGAGAAGAGTATACAAGACTACAATTAAGTACTGGAAGAAGAGCCTCGTCAGTAGATGGTAAATTATTATACAATACAATAATGCCAAGAGATGTTTATTATAGAAATGCATACAGAACATATAAATTATCTACCGTATCATCTTTGAAACTTGTCAATTATAATTGGGGTGTTCAAAGAGCAAAAGGTCAATCTGGTAAGAGAACTACCGAACAAGCGATAGGAAGAATGGTCACAAAAAAACCTAAATAAAGGATAATAAATGAAAATAAGTTATAGTATATTAGTTCATAATGAAACTGAATCATTAGAAAGATTAATTGATTTTTTAGTAGCTAACAAAGATGATGAAGATGAAATAGTAATTCTTGATGATTTTTCAGATGATGAACAAACTAGAAAAATAATAGATACATCAGTTTCTGTTTATGATATAAAATTTGAACAAAGAGCTTTATTAGGTGATTTTGCATCACAAAAAAATCATTTAAAAAATATGTGTACAGGTGATTATATCTTTAATCTTGATGCTGATGAATTACCACATAAATTTTTGATGAAAAATGTTAAAGCTATATTAGAAGCAAATCCAACAATAGATTTATTTTGGGTACCTAGAGTTAATACAGTAGAAGGTATAACACAAGAGCACATACAAAAATGGGGTTGGAATGTGAATGAAAAGAATTGGGTAAACTTTCCAGATTATCAAGGAAGAATTTGGAAAAATAGACCAAACATTATGTGGAAAAATAAAGTCCACGAAGTATTAACAGGTTATAATGACCATAGTTATTTACCAGCAGAAGAAGAATTTTCATTCTATCATCCAAAAGACATAGATAGACAAGAACAACAAAATGCTTTATATGATACTATTAATTTTCCATCAAAACCATTAAGAAGTAAAGGTTATAACAAAATTAGAGTATTTACCACATTTGCAGGTTTCGATTATGAAAATAACATCATTCAAAGAAACGCATTTGATAGTTGGAAAAGATTAAATCTCGATGTATATGTTTTTTCTGTTGATGAAAAGGTAAGAGATATATGTGAGAAAGAAAATTTTACTTTTGTGAATGAATTTTTAAAAACTGAAGAAAATGATTTACCTATTTTGAAAAGTATGATATCTATAATGGCTAGTAAAATAGATAATGAAGATATAATGGTATATTTGAATAGTGATATTATATTAGATGATGGTTTTATCAATTCATTAGATTTTATTTCAAATAGTACAGAAAAACAATTTTTAGCAGTAAGCCAAAGGTTTGATTGGCAGTGGGATAAAGTTAGTAGAGTAGATGCAAATAATATTGATTTTGAAAAAATACAGAGTGAAGGTAAATTACATTTACCGGGTGGTTTAGATTGTTTTGCATTTACAAAATATTTTTATGATGTATCTGAAATACCTAACTTTATAGTTCCTAGAGGTAGATTTGACCATTGGTTAATGGGAAAAGCTTTATCATCTGATTTACCTGTTTTTGATTTTACAGATGTATATACATTGATACATCAAGATAATCCTCCTGAAAAAGTTCACGACGGTGACTTTACTCGACCTGATTGTGAACCAGTGTTAGCAAAACAATTAAGACATAATGTTATTTTATTTGAAGACGATAAATTACACGGTGAAACTGATATGGGAAGATATCGTATTGTAAGAAATAATAGTGGAATAGAATTAGAAGAAAGGACAGAGGGTAAAAAAAATGAGTTTGGAAATATTAAAATGGGAGGTACATTATGATATATGTCTTTGATTTAGATAACACATTATGTAAAACGACAGATAGTCAATATGTTGATTCTATACCTTATTATGATAGAATCGTTAAGGTTAATAAATTATATGATGAAGGACATACAATTATAATAGAAACTGCTAGAGGTTGTGTATCTGGAAAGAGATGGATGTATCAAACTATCGACCAATTAAAATCTTGGGGATTGAAATTTCACAATGTAAGAGCGGGTGTAAAATTTATGGCTGATGTTTATGTTGATGATTTAGCTATAAATTCTGAAGACTTTTTTGATGATAAACCAAAAGATAAAATGAGTTTAGAAAGTGGTAGTGGTGTTGATACGAATATAGTAATTGTTAATAGGGTATTAAAAGAAGCTACTAATGAAAGAGTAGATAAATTAATCGATGAAATTAAATTTATAGAAAGTATACCGACAGAGTTTAAACATAAATTTCCAGAAATAATATTTTCAAAATATTCTGATGATAAAGCATTTTATGAGATGCAACATCATAATTTACCTACAATCAGACGATTGATATTATCAGGTGATATGACTAGTGATGAAATAGTTTATTGGTCAGATAAAATAACTAAGTTTTCATTAGATTTATATAATCACGAAAGAGTAGATATATCTAAAGATGTATTTTTTGAAGTCCTACATTGGAATAGATTTCGTACTAGAATGAAAGAATTAAGTAGTAAGTCAGAATGGTTTAAAAATATTTTAGAAGAAAAGGAAATAGAAATAAACGGTAAAACATATAAAAATTTAAATGTTTTATTTCCATCTATAAAAGATAGACAAAAAGATTTTGAACCAGAATTTGTTGGAAGATGGTCACATAGTGATTTACATTTTTCTAATATTCTTATTGATAGAGATAATGATGAATTTAGATTAATAGACCCAAGAGGTTATGATTTTTGTGATTACTATTATGATTTTGGAAAACTATGGCATTCAGTTAATGGTAAATATGAATTAATATCTTCAAGATTATTTGAAGTGTCAGACATAAATGATACTGAACATCAATTTAATTTTGATGAATCTTCTAAACCATTTAAAGAATTACATAATGCAAAATATAATTTATTAGATAAATTAAGTGTGTATTCATCTGATGATTTATCAACTATTGAAATGAAAACTGAGTTCAATGAAGTAATGCATTTTTCTACTTTGATTCCATTTTTATTAGATTATGATAATAAAGAAGAAAGAGCTAGGACTGCATACTATAATAGTGTTATATTAATGAATGACTTCTGTCAAAAATATGGGATAAAATAAATGATTGTAGAATGGTCTAAACCAGATATCACACAAGAAGAAATAAATGCTGGTATCATTTCTTTAAAAACACACATAGGTGCTAACGGACCTAACATAGAATTATTAGAAAAAGAATTTGCAGAAAAAGTAAATAGTAAATATGCTATAGCAGTTAATAATGGAACAACAGCATTAATGACAGCGTTGATGTGTTTTAGAGAGTTGTACGGTCCAGATAAAACTATAGGTGTACCTTCATTTACATTTATAGCTAGTGCTAATAGTGCAAAAACATTTTATGATAATGTTGAATTATTAGAGTGTGATAAAAACACTTGGAATATTAAAAGTGAATATATTAAAAATAATATAGATTTATTAATGTCAGTAGATGTCGGTGGATTGAGTTGTGATTATGATGATTTAAAATCTTTAAATATACCGATAATATCAGATTCGGCAGAAAGTATGGGTTCTACATATAAAAATGAAGTTATAGGTAGTCAATGTGATATTCATTGTTTTAGTTTACACACTGCTAAAATTATAACTGCAGGTGAAGGTGGTATGATTACAACAAATGATTCTAATATAATGCAACTTTGTAAATCTTTAATGAATCACGGTTATAGTAGAGATAAAAAAAGTTATGAATATAAACACGACACTATGGGTTTGAATTTTCGTATGAGTGATATTCAAGCTGCTATTGCCAGAGTTCAATTAAAAAAATTAGATAGTTATGTTGAACATAGAAACAAAGTAGCAAATACATACAAAGAAGAATTTAAAAATGTAGAAGGTATATCTGTACAAGAATTTAGTGATGAATATAAAAGTAATTATTTCTTTTTCGGTATTTTAGTTGATGAAAATAAAAGAGATAGTTTAGTAAATAAACTTATTGAAAAAGGTGTAATGGTAAAAACTTGGACATCAGTACATGCACAACCATTGTGGAATTATCAATTTACAAAAACACCAGACTATTTTACTAACGCAGAGAAAATTTCTAATAGTGTTATACTTTTACCTATTCATAATACAATTAGTGAGGATGAGGTTGACTATGTAATTAAAAATGTAAAGGAGTTATTATGATAAAAAGAATTGTATATAACATATTAGATAAATTAACATTCAATCAGAATAAATATCTTGAAGAATTTGAAAAATATGATAAGATGAGTTCTACAGAGTTGTATCTTCATCAAATGAAAATGTTAAAAAAATGTTGTAAACTTTATGGTCACAATATTAATACTATGTCTGATTTTAAAAAATTACCTATAACTACAAAAGAAGATTTATGGGAAACAAAACCTTTAGGTGAATATAAAGAACACGAGACATCAGGTTCTACAGGTGAACCTAGAAAGATATATGTACCAGTAGAAACTTGGTATAGAAAAGATTCTATTTTTTCTAGAAGCTGGAAAAAAATGGGTAGAAAAAAAGAATGGGTTTTCAGATTAATAGCAGGTGAACCTAAATATCCTATTTATGATTGGTGGCGAAATGTAAAACCTATGAATTATAGAACTATAGGTAAAAAGCATGTTAATTGGGTAATTAAAAATAAACCTTATTTGATTCACGGACCTGGTGGTGCTATACGACAATTATGTGAATTGATTATTAAAGAAGGTCGTGAAGATATATTAAATGATATTAAAATTCATTGGTGCAGTGAATCTTCAGAAGGTCACAAACAAAGATTAGAACCTATTGTAAAAGAATTTCACGAACAATATGGTTTAGCAGAGATGCCTACAGTTGCAGCAACAGATGGTAAAGGTAATTTAAAAATTGTAGAAGAGTTATGTTATGTAGAAATACTTGATGACAATGGTAAGAAAGTAAAAGATGGTAAAGAAGGTTATATTGTAGTAACTGATTTTAACAATACGATGATGCCAATAATTAGATATAAATCTGGAGACAGAGGTAAAATCAAAAAACATAAAAATGGGTATTATATTTTATATGATGTGATAGGTAGAGGTGTAGATTTTTATGATGGACCTGAAGTTAAAAAACCTGTAGGTTGGTGGATAGTTAGTCCTATTTCACATACTTTAGGACATATAATAAATCAATGGAGAGTTGAAGTAGTACCTAAAAAGGATATAGTAATTTTACATTATAAAGGTAAAGTTTTTCCAACACACAAAGATTTTAAAAAATATAGAGAGTGGATAAAAGAAAACTTGGGTTTAAATTTAAAAGTGGTTAAGTCTGATGAAACTGTAGATTATAGTATTTATTGGAAAAATAAATTAGTGAGGGTTATAAATGATTAGAAAAAATAAAATATCTTTTATCGGTTTAGGTAAATTAGGTTTACCTTTAGCGACTACATTTGCAAAAGGTGGTGTAGAGGTGATGGGTATTGATAAAAACAAAACATTAATTAATTTGTTATCAAATGGTGAATTACCTTTTTATGAGACAGGTCTACGAACAAATTTAAATGATGCTAATGGTAAAATTACTTATACACACAAATATAAGGAGGTAATTGATGAGACAGATATTTCAATTATACTCGTCAATACTCAAATAGGTCAAAGTTATTCATCTATTTATGTTAAATCAGCAATAAAAGATGTATGTCAAGAATTAAAAAAATCAGATAAAGAATATCATTTATTTATATTGAGTAGTACTGTTTTACCTGGTGACATTCATAATGATTTCATACCTTTAATAGAAAAAGAAACAGGTAGAAAATTAAATGAAGGATTTGGATTTTCTTATGTACCTGATTTTGTTAAATTAGGTTCTGTTATCAAAGATTTTGAAAATCCAGATATGGTTGTTATAGGAGCTAGTAATGAATTTTCAAATACAATTACTAAAGATTTATATAGTTGTATACCTAAAAACAATCCACCTGTATTTGAACAAACATTGGCTGAAGCTGAAATAACAAAAGTTAGTTTAAATGCGTATATAGTTAATAAAATCAGTTTTGCAAACTTTCTATCAAATTTATGTGAAAAGGTAGATGATACTAATGTTGATAACATAACTGATGCAATTGGATGTGATAAGAGAATATCACCTTATTTTATTAAGGGTGGTTTATCTTTTGGTGGAACTTGTTTTCCTAGAGACACTTGGGCATTCATAGAATTTGCAAAGAGACATAATATGGAAGCCAAACAATCAATAGCTTCTGACGATATAAATAAAGAACAAGATTTAAATTTACTTGAAATTGTAAATTCATTTGACAAAGAAAATGTTGCAGTGTTAGGTTTATCATTTAAACCAGATAGTCCTGTAATTATTGAATCTGCTTCTATAAAGTTAATTGAAAATTTATTAGCAGAAGGTAAAAAAGTTACTGTTTATGACCCTTTATGTTTAGAAGATGTTAGAGGTAAATTTGGTAATAAAATTGAGTATACAGATTCAGTTGAAGATTGTGTAAGGTCTAGTGAATTAGTAGTTGTAGCATTACAATATCAAGAATTTAAAGAAATTAATGATGATTGGAAAACATTTGATGAACATATAATTCTTGATTGTTGGAGATATTTAGATAGAAATAATTTTTCAGAATTTGAATATAAATGTTTAGGAGAAAAAATACTATGAAAGTAGTTTATTTACAACAGAAGTGGACAGTTGGTGGACCGTGGAAATCATTTAATTATGATGATTTATCTACAAAAGAAATATTATCTACACAATTAAGTAAAGCGGGACATCCTTTTGAAATGATATTACTTTTTGAATCAGATGTTAGATTAATAGATTGTTATGTACCACCTATGTGGTTACAGCAACAAATGAGTAGAAAAGAATACAGACAGGCGATACAAAAATATACTTCAGGTGTTGTTGAAGCTTATGATTTTTTTAGTGATGATGATGAAGTTTGGAATAATTGTGATGTTGTTATAACTGAAGACCCATTCTTAGTTAATATTGAACATTTAAAACAGAAATGGCCTGATAAATTATATTGTACATTTAGAAGTGAGCATGGTGATAGTATGCAATGGGAAAATCATTATGATTTACTTTTTAATCATGCATTAGGTTACGGTGAAGTTAAAGTCTTAGGTGATTATAAACATAATTTAACAGAAGTAATGGATAGTAAAAATATTGAAAATAAATATAAAGTTGGTTCAGTTGTATATTATCCTTATCCTAGAGACCCAAAAAAGATTAGAGAAGCTTTTGATTGTATTAATAAAACACATATAAATTTTGATTATAGGACAGTAACTTTTTTAAGTACAGGACAAGATGATGTGGCTTATGAAGATGAATATTTTGAAAAAATAGAAACTATAGCTGATTCATTAAAAATGAAATGTGTAGAAGTTTCAGAAAAAGTGAAAGAACCTTTTATGGTTACTTATCCTATGGAAAGTGATTCTCTTGAATATTATGAAAATTTAGCTAAATCTAAATACTATGTATCAGTATCAAATAGATTGGGTCAAGGATTAGTTGATGCTGTATCTTGTAATGCTATAAGTATAGGTCATATCAATAGTCCTAATCATAAAGTGTTATGTCATCCTGAATGTCTTATAAAAGAAGATTTAACAAAAATTGATGAAAAGTATATTACTAAAATGATTATGTTAATAGAAAAATCAGAAAAATTACAAAAAGATATTTTAGAATATCAAAATAAACAATTAATTAAACATTTTGTTGATTATCCTAAAAATATGATTAAACAATTATTAAAATTAAAACGAGGAGAAAAAGTATGAAAAAAGCATTAGTATATGGTGCTGGTGGTTTCATTGGCAGTCATATGGTAAAAAGATTAAAATCAGAAGGTTATTGGGTTAGAGGTGTTGATTTGAAAGAACCTGAATTTACAGAGTCTGAAGCTGATGAGTTTATTTTAGGTGATTTAAGAAAACCGGCAGTTGTTATGTCAACTATGTTTTCTGAAGAAATGCCATTTGATGAAGTATATCAATTTGCTGCAGATATGGGTGGAGCGGGTTATATATTTACTGGTGAAAATGATGCAAATGTGATGCACAACTCAGCATTAATTAATTTAAATACGGTAGAATATGCAAATAGATTTAAAGTAGGTAAAGTATTTTATTCATCTTCAGCTTGTATGTACCCAGCATATAATCAAGAAGACCCAGATAATCCAAATTGTGAAGAAAGCTCTGCATACCCAGCAGCTCCTGATTCTGAATATGGTTGGGAAAAATTATTTAGTGAAAGATTATATTTAGCTTGGGCTCGTAATAAAGGATTAGATGTTAGGATAGCTAGATTCCATAATATATTTGGACCTGAAGGAACTTGGGATGGCGGAAAAGAAAAAGCTCCGGCAGCTATGTGTAGAAAAGCTATACAAACGACAAAAGGAAAACAGATGGAAGTTTGGGGTGACGGTAAACAAACTCGTTCTTTTCTTTATATTGATGAATGTATAGAAGCTGTAAGAAAATTAATGGAATCAGATTGTTTGGAACCTGTAAATATTGGCTCAGAAGAAATGATTGCTATTAATGATTTTGCAAAGATGGCTATTGATATTTCAGGTAAGAAAATAAAGATTCATAATTTAAAAGGTAAAGCTTTTAAAGAAAAATACGGACATCCTTGTCCATTGGGTGTAAAGGGTAGAAACTCAGATAATAAACTTTTTAAAGAAAAAGTCGGTTGGGAACCTAAACAATCATTGTTAGAAGGAATGAGACTTACTTATGATTGGATAGAAGAACAAGTTAAACTAAAAAAAGATGCAGCTAAAGGGTTAAAAAGCCTTGGAAATGTTGAAAAAACTTTGTAAATTAGTTTAAGTATAAAAAGAGGTTATATGAAACAAATACCATTATTTAAAGTTCATATGTCAGATGAAGCTATTCAATCATCTGCAGAAGTACTAAGTTCAGGTTACATTGGCCAAGGACCTATTGTTGATAAATTTGAACAAAAACTTCACAACTATTTAGAATTACCAATGTATGCACAAATTGTAACTACTAATAGTGCAACAGCGGCTGAACATATGGCATTACATATGTTAAAGAAACCAGGTAAATTAACTCAAATGTTTCCTGAATATGGTGGTTCAAGTATATATGATGATTGGAAAGGTATGGAAGATGGTGATGAAGTATTATGTACATCATTAACTTGTACTGCAACTAATTGGCCAGTACTTGCTAATAACTTTAAAATTAAATGGGTTGATGTAAATCCTAATAATCTTAATATGGATTTAGATGATTTACGAAGAAAGATTACACGAAAAACTAAAGTAATTTATTTTGTTCATTGGGGTGGTTATCCTGTAGATTTAGATGAAGTAGAAAAGATTTGTACAGAGACAAAATTAAAGTATGGATTTAGACCTGTTGTGATTGAAGATTGTGCACATTCATTTGGTTCTAAATATAAAGGTGATTATATCGGTAGTCACGGTAATTTATGTACATTTAGTTTCCAGGCAATTAAACATTTAACATCAGTAGATGGTGGAATGTTAATCACACCATTTCACGAACATTATGAAAGAGCAAAGTTATTGAGATGGTATGGAATAGATAGAGAAAATAATTCTAAAGATTTTAGATGTGAAGCTGATGTAGAAGAGTGGGGATTTAAATTTCATATGAATGATGTCAATGCTTCTATTGGTATGGCTAATTTAAAAGGTATAGATAAAATTATAGATAGACATAAAGAGAATGGTAACTATTATAATGAAAATCTAAAAGATGTTGCAGGAGTAACTTTACTTGAAAACAAAGATGATAGAGAATCTGCTTATTGGATATACTCTATGAAAGTAGATAACCACGATAGATTTATGGAACATATGAAAGAGTGTGGGATAATGGTAAGTAGGGTTCACGAAAGAAATGATAAACATACTTGTGTTAAAGATTTTGTAAGTCCGTTACCTAATTTAGATAAAGTGATTAAAGAAATGATATGTATTCCTTGTGGTTGGTGGGTAACTGATGAACAAAGAGAATATATTGTAGATTGTATTAAGAGGGGGTGGTAATGATAAAATTAAATTTAGGGTGTGCTTCGAAGTTATTAGATGGTTATGTAAATATAGACCAAGATAATATAGATGTAATGAGAGAAAGATACAAATATATAGACTTTCCAGAAGATGCTCACATTTATACTTATGATATATTTGATTTACCATATGATGATGCATCAGTAGATGAAATTATTGCTGATGGTTTTGTAGAACATCTTTCGTTTCTAGAAGAAAGTAAATTCTTTTATGAAATGAAAAGAGTTTTAAAACCAGGTGGAATATTAAACTTTTCAGTACCTAATTTTGAAAAGGTAGTAAAGATGTGGTTAGAGGCAGAAGATGATTGGCAAGACTTTTTCAGATTAGATGATGAAGCGATTGCAACTAAACATTGGTTTGGTACTCACACATATGAGCCAAAAAATAGGTGGGGTTATTTAACAGCTCAATTATATGGTAGTCAAAATGGTGAAGGTCAATATCATCAGAATTGTTATACTATACCTAAGATTAAAGCTATACTCACTAAAGTAAATTTTACAGATGTAGTAATAGAAGAATTTCAATGGAAAGGTGATAGGGACCCTATGATACGAGCTATCGCTAAGAGAGGACAAAATGGATAAAGATGATTTAAAAGAAATGATACAAGATTTAGATTTAGGTTCATCTGCTACTAAACAAGGTAGATATGTTACACAGATAATACATTTTAATAATGGTGTTAAAAGAACTATTGAAGGTATCGATACACATACTATTAGACAAGGTCAGATGACAAAATTTAAATTAAAAGATGGTAGTTATTGTATGATTAATGATGCTAATGTACTTATGATTGAAGTTTTTAGAGAGGAGCCTTAGATGTATCAACAACCTGATGTAGAATCATCATATGATAAGAATGATTTAGGTAAAAGTATTTATGATATTGTTATAGAACTAAATCCTAAAGTAGTTATAGAATTTGGTATACTACACGGTTATTCTACTTTGGCAATATCACAAGCGTTAAGAGATTTAGACAATGGTGGTAAAGTAATAGCATATGATTTATTTGAAAATTATAAATATAGACACGGAACCATGGAAGAAGTTACAGAACTTCTTAAAAGAAATAATCTACAAGATTTTGTAGAATTAAGATATGGTAATTTATATGAATGGATTGAAAATCCAGATGAATTTGATTTATTACATATAGATATTGCAAATGATGGTGACATATTAAAGTTAGTGTCAGAATCATTTAAAAATAAAAATATATTATTTGAGGGTGGTAGTAAAGAAAGAGATAAAGAATGGTGGATGATAAAATATGATAGAAAACCAATGTATCCTTTGATGGAAAAAATAAATTATGAAATAATAAATTCAGATTGGCCATCAATATCTTTAATAAGGGGAGTAAAATGATAACAGAAAGTAAACAATGGGAAAAAATAAATACATTTGAGGGTGATGATTTCTTTCACAAAATTACAGCGTGGGACCCAAATACAAATGGTGTTAGATATTTAAAAATGTTGTTATATAATTTGGGTATGAACTTGACAAAAAAAGAGTTTGAAATTTTAGATAGAATAAAGAATAGAAATACAGATAATCCATATTCTGTAACGATAAATGGTAGAACTATAGATTATGATTATTTACAGACAATATATGAAGTAAGTGTATTGAAAAAATATGATGGATATTATCAAGAAAATTATTTTGATAGTGTATTAGAAATAGGAGCAGGATATGGTAGAACTTGTCACGGCTTATTAAGTAATCTTAATATCAATGAATATACGATTATTGATTTAGAAAATATGTTAGAACATTCTAAAAAATATTTAAAATCTGTATTAGACCCTATTACATATGAAAAAATAACTTTCTTAACAATTGATGAATTTCATAAGTTAAAAGACTATGATATTGCAATTCAAATAGATGCATTTAATGAAATGGATAGAGAAACTGTAGAAACATATTTAAAATATATAAAAACACATTGTAATATGTTTTATACAAAGAATCCAGTAGGTAAATATTTAGATAAATCATTAGATAATCATATATTAGGTGATGAAATGGTACAGAATGCATTATCATCTGGTATACTAACAGATATGGTTGATATAAATGATAATCAAAATATAAAGAGAGCAAGTAATAAGTTTATTGAAACATATAAGTTTATAGATTGGCAAGTAAATTACGAAGGTTGGGCTAAACCAGTATCATTTATGTGGGAGAGTTTGTATGTTAAGTTATAAAGATATAACACCTATAATTGTTCATTATTATCGTGGTAACATTGTAAGAAATTGTATTGAAAGTTTAAAAGATTGTCCACATATTATATTATGGGATAACAATTCAAGTGAAAAACATATAAAACTTTTAAATGATATAGATAAAGATTTTAATAATGTTGAAATTATTTATAATAAAGATAATGTAGGTTGGGGTAGAGCTTGTAATCAAAGTATAATACAATCAAAAACAGATTGGGTTTTATTGTCTGGTGATGATATGATATATGAACCATATTGGCTTGATGTGTTAAATGATATTTTAAAAGAGAAACCACATTTGGAACAGATTCATTTAAATTCCTTTAATGCTATGGTAATTCATAAAAAAACTATAGTTAGAATGGGATGGTGGGATGAAAGATATAGAGTTTTTCCAACTCAAGATGATGATGATTGGTATTTAAGGACAGTTGAACAGTTAGGTTATTCACCTTATGGTACTTATGGAGAACATTATCAATTGGAAACAAAGCAGCCAGATTATCTTAAAAATGAACTTACTCCTCATTTAGAAAAGAAAGAAGAATATTTTCATAGAAAAGATAATTTTACTTATTTTTGTAATTCTGATTATTCAAAACATAAAGTAATCGGTAATGATACGATAAGTGGACAGACAGTAGAAACGGCAGGTAGAAATATTGATAATAAATTTTTAGCAGCCAGAGGTGATGAAGTACGGCATGATGAAACAAAGATGTCAGGTTATGAATTTCATACTAAAAAATGGAGTCTTTTATGGGAAGAAGGTTGCGGAAAGAATCCCAAAGCATTACTTGCAAAAGATGGATTATTTTTTACTAGGACATTAACCGATGAAGAGCTATATCAAAGTGTAGTAAGAGAATATAGAATAAAATATGGAGACCCAAATATGAAACCAATTAGTTTTATACAACCAAGTAGGAACAATTTAAAGTATCTTAAATGGAGTTACAATTCTATCAGAAAGAATCTTGGATACATACACGAGATATGTATGGCTGATGATTTTTCAAATGATGGAACTTGGGAATGGTTACAGGAGATTAGTAAGACAGACCCAAATGTAAAGATACATAGAAACGAAGGTCCTACGAGATTAGGACATACAATACTATATGA
>PAYZ01000022.1 GCA_002716085.1 Methanobacteriota archaeon
ATTCATCCCCTATTTCGTCGTAGACCCCGGGAGCAAAAGAGCTCAGAATGGGACTGTACTAGACTTAGAGTCTGGTAGCAGGGAGAATGTGCAATGGCTCCTACCGCCTCGGAATCTCCAGCCTACTTTGCTGATAGGAGAATTGGGCAGGGAGGAATGGCCAGTTCGAGCTGCTAACGAATCATGGCAAGATTGGATCGAGGACCCCTCCAACGGTGGCGCAGTAAAGGTCACAACAAACGGGGACAATGGTTCTTGGAGGTGGCTAGAACCTCATGACAATGACGGAGGGCCAGTATCGATCAAGGCCTTCGAGACTTACAGGCCCGAGAGATCTACGCTGACAATTGATCAAGGGGTCGGCGCATCGGGTGGTTGGTTGGATGGGCGGTCGGTTTACGAATGGGTCGATTTCATCACAGACGAGACTCCGGACTTGCTTGATCCTGCAGACAGGGCAAAGGGATACCTTGACAGATGGATAGGGAACG
Organism: Methanobacteriota archaeon; assembly: GCA_002716085.1. GTDB lineage: Archaea > Thermoplasmatota > Poseidoniia > Poseidoniales > Thalassarchaeaceae > UBA36. The sequence goes on from PAYZ01000022.1 coordinate 492, forward strand.
GAAACCCAGCATATGAGGACTCGATAACCTACTTCGAGGGAGTGTTCGACGGTTTCGGACTTAGGACTGAGGTTCACCGCTTCCAGTCTGGGACACTTTGGGTCGCAAACATCTGCGCATACAAGGACGGGACTTCATTCCCGGACGAATGGCTGGTCTTCGGCGCCCATTTTGATCTTGCTCCCTACGTAACCCCTACCTCGCTACTTCCTGGCCTGGAGCAGACCGGTTACGGTACAAGAACTGGTGCATATGACAACACTGCTGGTACGGCTATGGTCCTAACCACTGCTGGAGTTTTGTCTCAATTCGATGCACGGAGAACCATGGTTTTCTGCCTCTGGTCTAGCGAGGAAGAGGGCTTATGGGGGTCGGAGGCCTTTGTGGCGGACGTGCCCCCAGGGGTAACGGTTTCCAATTACCTGAACTTGGACATGGCTGGAGTAAACTTCCCAGGGAACTATGCCCTCTCAGCGAGCATCGGAGAGGATGCAAGTCCGGATTCACTGGACCAACCGAAGATGTACAATCTGGCCTATTGGATTGCCTCGGACGCATTGAACCTGTCATACCAATTGGAGAGGGGCATGCAAGCATGGTCGGAAGGGGGGGAGACGCCGCTGTGGAATGAAGAGTTCGTAGATACAGTAGCGATCTACGAGTCTCCCACATGCAGGAGCGACCACTGTCCTTTCCAAGACATTGGGGTAGCTACCCTGAACTGGAACGGCCTTGCAGACGGATATCCCTGCTATCACAAGACTTGCGACACCCTCGATAGAATGGAGCAGTACATGGCCACTGGAAATGCTACAGGAGAGGCCAACCTTGCTCATTCCTGGGACATAATAACATGGTGGGCGGTTTATGCCTTCTTGCACATGGATCAGACTCCCGTCCCTAATGAGTTGTGATTGAGATGAGAATTAGGGTATTCTCGACCATTCTGATCGCCTCGCTTCTATCGCCGATTGCCGTATCCCACACTTCAAATGATGTGCCTGTGATATTGAGGGGCTCTAGTATTCAGGCTGGACAGCATGATCTGTTGCATAACGACTCAGTTACATTCTACAACATGGCAGATGTCAACCGGACAATACGCGTAGACCTGGATGGAGACGGGATCTACGACCAACGATGTGAAACAGCTCCATCAAACTCTTCCTCCATCAGGAATCAATGCTCATTCATTATTGACCAAGATGTGTGGGGCAAGGGGGATTACGTACTGGACATATTCTCTAATGGAGAGTTCTGGAAGGCACTTAACATGACAGTTTCCCATGACTTGCACTTTGAGGAGACAAAACCCGGCAACTATAGCTTCAACTTGGATGAAAAGGCTGTGGAACAAGGGGAAAGGGGTCTACAGGATTTCCTCAGGAACATAGCTATAGTCCTCCTGGGAATATTTTGGATTGCAAGGAGGTCGAGATATGAATAGGGCCTTAGCGATGGCCCTGCTTTTCCTATTTTCTCCGTTGGCAGGATGCATTTCCAACGGTTCGTCTGACGTATTCTACGGAGAGGACATCGATCCGGCGATTCCTGTGGAAGAGTTCGTTCTAATTGACGAGAATGGGGGTTACTTTGGGATGAGTGATTATTATGGAAAGGTCGTAGTTGTAGCTTTTCTTTTCACAAGGTGCCCGGACATCTGCCCGGTGGTTAGCTCCAACCTTGCATTCATCAAGAGCGAGCTAGGGGGCTTGTATGGCGAGCAGGTCCAGATCCTAACCGTGACTGTGGACCCCTGGACAGATAACTCCTCAGTTCTAAACGACTATTCTACGGCAAGGAAGCTGGATTGGCCTCACCTCACAGGGACCTTGGCGGACCTTGAGTCCGTATGGCTTAATTTCGACGTAGGCCTTGAGACTTACGATTCGGACATAGACGGGGACGGTGTTGCTGATGGCTTCGACAGCTGTCCCGACACCCCCAAAGGGGAAGAAGTCGATGAAAACGGCTGCGGGAAGGAGACTCAGCAGCCAGAGGGGGACGTGACGGCCAATCACCACCCTCTGGACTACTGGGTAGACCACACAACTGGGACGATCATAGTAGACAAGCAGATGAGACAGAGAGTATGGTGGGGGGACACGGACTGGAATCCCGAACTGGTTCTTGAAGACATAATGTCCCTAGTAGCAGAACAGTAGAAATATGCTTGTAAAATCGTGGATGCGTGGGGCGTTCAGCATCGTTCGTAATTGTGGCCATATTCATTATGCCAGGGTGCATGGGTTCACAGAGTGGCGATTTGAACCTCATTGGTACTGAGTACAGGGACCCTCCAGAGGCCCCAGACTTCACTCTGAAGAACCAGCATGGCGAGGATGTGAGCCTTTCAGACTTCGACGGAGATGTGGTTGTCGTCGCTTTCATCTACACATCCTGCCCGGACGTATGTCTGGTAATCTCATCGAACCTAGCATACGTGAACGACAATCTAGGGAAGGATGCAATGGGGGTAGAGATTATTTCCATAACAATCGATCCCGCTAGGGATACCGTCTCGAGGCTTTTCCAGTGGACTGAGTCTAGGGGATACGAATGGGACCACCTCACTCACGAGAGGGGTTCAGTGATTAATTCGGTCTGGGAGAGCTGGAATGTTGTAGTGGATGCAGAACACATAGCTAACAGCCTCCCGCCCGATGGGGTGAAACTCAGATTTGCCGTTTTGTTCCCGGACAACTCCACCCTTGTAGTGGATAGCGAGTGCGACTTTAGCGTCACCGAGAGGTGCTTCGATAATGGTACTGACTTCGCAGAGAGGTCGCTATCCGGAGAAGGATTGGGTCCCTATGACATCTCCTCGGGCACGATTGGGAACTGGACATCTAACGATAGCTGGGAATGGGAGCTATATTCATGGGATTCCGAGAACGAGAGCTGGTTGAGAGCTGATGCCAGTAGCTTGGATTCCATGGAGGTCATGCCTAGCACGAATCTGGCCTGGGCCGCCAGCAATGCGAACCTAAGCAAACTCCCCCCTGGTTTCGATTGCAATGGTCATGGGTGGGTCATGGGATTGGGAACTAGTGCTCACTGCATGTGCGACGAGGGCTACGAAAGGGATGGGGACGATTGGCTATCATGCAACCCATCGGCCGAGAATAATGGCAATGGGACAAGCGACCTCTCGCATAGTGATGACCCCCATGACGATTCGCTTATGCAGTATGAGGTAGGGCACTCTACTGTAACTTTCATCTTGGACAAGGAGCATCGGAAGCGGGTTGCCTACTCTGGAATCGCTTGGAACCCCGACGATTTCCTTCACGACGTAATCGCCCTATCAGGCGAATGATTGCCGCTTCAAAGCAGAGGCATCTTCCCCAACCTATCGAGATCCGGTTGGTAGAGCTGCCTGATGTCGTCCAATCCGAGAATAAGCATTGCGAGCCTCTCCAGGCCCATTCCCCAAGCACAAACGGGCCATTCCGTGCCTAGTGGCTCAGTTACCTCGGGCCTGAAAATACCGGATCCACCTAGCTCGAGCCATTCCCCTCTCCATAGGATATCCACCTCTGCGCTTGGTTCGGTATAGGGGAAGTATGCTGGCCTAACCCTGACATCAGGGTAGCCCATCTTTGCATAGAATTTCTTCAGGGTCGAGATGAGCATTGGGAGGCTAGCATCGGGCTCGTGGATTATCCCCTCTATCTGGTGGAACTCTGGCATGTGAGTCCTGTCTATCGTCTCCTGACGGAAAACTCGTCCGATTCCGAAAACCCTAGATGGGTTTTCTGGATTCTCTGCTATGTGCCTCACAGTGTTAACTGTTGTATGTGTCCTAAGTAGCGCCTTCTGGGACTCTTCGTGGTCGAAAGACCCCCCCCAGCCTCTGCTCCCGGTATCATGTCCATGTTCGTGCACCTTCTCCCAGAGATCCAAGAATCTGGGCTCAACCTCCACACTTGAGGGGTTTTCCAGATAGAATGTGTCCTGCATGGTCCTCGCAGGGTGTGACTGGGGGATGTATAGGGCATCCATATTCCATCCGGCTGACTGGACGTAGTCGCCCTCTATCTCCGAGAATCCCATTTCAAGGAATACGGACCTAATCCTCTCGATAAGAGCCTGCATTGGGTGCCTCCTCCCCCCAGAGGGAACTGGAGCTGGAGCCGTGACGTCGAATGGCTTGAAACTGGACCCCTTCCAAGAGTCGTTTTGAAGCATCTCCGGCGTCAGTTCGCCGATCATTTCCACCTCCGAGAGTTCTGAGAGGTCGACATTTGCCCCTTCTTCCGTCAATTTCCATATTCTAGAGACGTTCTCCTCGACTTCGATGAGGCCGCTCCTTGATGAGAAGTGCCTCAGCATCTGTTCGTCCAAGTCCTCTGAGTCGCAGGGGCCCTCGGAAAGAGATTGGATGAATTGTGACCTCTTGTTGATCTCTTCCTCTATTTCGTTTTCTTCGGTGAAAACCAAATTTCCAGATTCAATCTCGACCCCCATGGACTTTAGGATCCCGACGCCGGGTCCAGTCTCACTCCTATCGAATTCGGATGACATGAGGTCCTTCATCGAGCGCCTATCCTCGTCCTGCTCCTTTATCCAATCCCAGAGTCTTGATTCGAGTAGCCCTTCGATTGACGACCTCTTTCCCTCCGAACCCAATATGACTGTCTTGGAAGTAAACTCCTCCACTGAAACCAACCCTGCTTCCTCCAGCGACTTACCTGCTCCTGCAACGTAGACTTGGTCTTCCCATCCCGTCTCGGAAAGGATGTCGTCCAGTTCCCAATCCTGAAGTGGATTGGTGAGCATGGCCTTCAACATTCTCCGCTCATTATTGCTGAGATCCAATTTATCCCCGGAGGGACGCGGGAGTAAGTCCCACTTGACGATTGCCGAATGCTGCTGGTCCGGCTATTCATTCCTCTTCCGAGGACCAAAGCTCGGTTTGGCATGAAGGGCATGTGAAATTGGTGGGCTTTTTTCCATGGATCTCCTCTAGATGTGCGCACCTCCCACATAGAACCGTGGTGATTGTGGGGGAATCCAGTGTAGTGTCGATTCTGAACATTGGCCTTCCCGCATCCGGCATAGTGGAGAGTTCGGGAGTCCATTTTCTTGTGCGGGTTTCGTCTTCTTTGGAATCATGGGGCATAGAAAGGCCGAAAACCAGCAGACCTATCCCTCCCAGAGAAACTGTAGTAGAGAGGTACAATGAGAAGTCTGATGGGTTGGAAATGATCGCTCCCGTGCCGAACGCTATGCAGACCCATCCTGATACGATGATGTTGATCCTACTATGAGGTCGATTCTTGCCACTCCACACGAATCCTGTTACTGGCCCCCACTAACAGAGCTTTGGGTTGGTTATCGGGAAACAGGAGAGGAGGAGCTGTATTAGTGGCAACGGGCGTAATTTTGGAAACAAATCGTTGAAAAAACGCTTCATTCCTCGAGGGGTATGCCCAGTGATAACGAAACAAGAAAGAAGCGAGCAATTCTGCTTGCAGTGTTGATGGCCATATCCCCATACGCCCAATTCTCGATTGGAGCGAGTGCTGAGGAAGTGGAGTCAGGAACCGATGAAGAAGGGGCAACTATACCCGTTGCCATTGGGGACTCTCCTGCCTACTCAAAGGAAGTGATGGCTGCCCTGCAAAAGGCAGCAGACCTCAGCCAATACGACGAAAATGACCTTTTCGAGGAAGGGAATTGGGTGGTAATCACTGGGATGCCACTGGAATCACACTCGTCTAGCATGGCTGGTCCTGATCACTCGGTTGCTGCACCGATTCTGGAGGGTGCATACATTTGGACCTTCGAGGACCCTTCCAGGGCTCTGGGGGATCTTTCGAGTTCTATGGAGTTGGGGGAGCTGCATTCGTTCTACCCCCTGATACTCGAGAGCATGCATAAGAGGCAGTTAGGCTCATTTCCAAACGATCCACTATTCGGGGACCAATGGCACTTGGACAACACCGGCCAGAACGGTGGAACCGCAGGCGAGGACGTGAACATCACCGGTGTCTGGAACGATTACAACGGAAATGGAGTGGTTATTTCCGTAATTGATGACGGAGTTGAGATGGGTCATCCTGATCTGGTCTCCAACTTCAACTACCCGATGTCCTGGGACTGGTGCTACAATGTCAACGACCCTACCCCCTGGGGTGACAATGCGCATGGGACTGCTGCGGCCGGAGTGGCCGCTGCCACGATCAACAACTCGATAGACGTCACTGGGGCTGCTGGGGGAGCCACCATTGCAGGCCAGCTCCTGATAGCTTGCTCCACCTCTGACTCGATGAAGGCAAGCGCTCTATCGCACTTCAACAACTCAGTCGACATATACTCGAACTCCTGGGGCCCATCAGACGACGGAGAGACCCTGGATGGTCCCGGGCCCCTCACTATCGCTGCGATAGAGGCAGGCGTGACCAATGGCCGTGGCGGACTCGGGAACATTTTCGTATGGGCCGCAGGGAACGGGCTAGGCAACCAAGACAACTCGAACAAAGACGGGTATGCGAACATGCGTCAGACCATAGCGGTCACCGCGGTGGATCACAACGGAGAGCAGCCCTGGTATGCGGAGCCAGGGGCAAACATCCTTCTGGCGGCCCCCTCCAATAGCTACTACTCGGGAATCACCACCACGGACATCTCCGGTTCGGCTGGTTACACCCCGGGGAACACAACCGACACATTCGGCGGGACCTCCAGCGCCACACCACTAGTCTCGGGAGTAATAGCACTGATGCTCGAGGCTAACCCGGGACTAACCTGGAGGGACGTCCAGCACATTTTGGTTGAGACATCGAGGGTCAACCACGCTTCAGATTCTTCGTGGGGGACAAATGGTGCGGGGCACGAGGTATCCCACAAGTACGGTTTCGGAACCGTTGACGCGGGCGCCGCCGTATCCCTTGCGGAGACTTGGACCAACGTTGGCCCAGAGGAGTCGATATCATCCGGAGTCAGTTCGCCTAACGCTGCAATCCCAGATGACGGGAGCTGGTTGAACCTTACCGCCAACGTCATGGCAAGCCAGAATGGCTCGGCCTCTGGAAATGGACTGCTGATCGAGAGCGTGGACGTTCACTTGGACATTGACCACACCTGGAGGGGGGACTTGGACATCGTCCTCACCTCGCCCAGCGGGACTCAATCGAGGCTGGTAGATTTCCACGACGACGGAAGCGACGACTACGCAGATTGGAGGTTCGGCACGGTTCACAACTGGGGGGAGCAGAGCAACGTGAACAACGGCGAGTGGACCCTGTCGATCAGGGACTTGTATACAGGCGACACAGGCACTGTTAATGACTGGTCTGTGACAGTGCACGGCTACTTCGAACCCTACTCGGGAGATCCGGACACTGACGGGGACGGTTGGAACGACACAGCGGAGACGGATTGCGGGACCGACCCCTTGGACCCGTCCAGCACACCACAGGACCTCGACGGTGACGGAATATGCGATTTCAACGATGAGGACATTGACGGTGATGGCGTGGACAACTCCAATGACTCGTTCCCAAACGACGTCAACGAGACATCGGACCTGGATGGTGACGGAATCGGCGACAACGCTGACGATGACATTGATGGCGACGGGTTGGACAACTCCAATGACTCGTTCCCAAACGACGTCAACGAGACATCTGACAACGACATGGACGGAATCGGCGACAACGCGGACCCCGATGACGACAACGACGGTTGGAATGACACATCGGAGTCGGATTGCGGAGCCGACCCCCTTGACAACTCCAGCACTCCACAGGACCTCGACAGTGACGGCCTGTGCGATGCCTTGGACCAGACAGACGACAGAGTCTTCGTGAGCATGTGGCACTCTCTGTATAATGCACCGATCTCGGCGAATAACTCCATCGAGGTAGGCACGAACTCCATGTCCTGGGTTCTTGAGAACATGACCTTAGGTTCTCCTTTCTACCTCAACTACAACGTTTCTATAGACGGAGTCCAGACTGCCGAAGGGTGGTGGGGCTTCTCTGCAGGTGACGTCACCGAGACTCTGCCGTGGGAACTAAGCGTAGGCCAGTTCGACTGCGTGGTAAACGTGTCATACTCGTTCTATGACAGCAGCAGCTGGGCTATTTTAGAGTCGGGAGAATACCTGATGGACGCCCCTTGCGGTCTCCCCCCAGAGGCTCAATTCTCGGCAGTCTGGTTGGATGACGCACCCACAATGTACACTGCTTCCTGGGCATACTGGAACCTCACTGCAGGGGACAACTGGCCTGTGAACCGCAGCGACTCGCCCGGTGATGAGAGGTATGTACTAGCTGCGGGAGTCTCGAATGCGTCCGTGGAAGGTTACGACGGTAGTGAATCGCTAAACGTGACCTACCATGTTTCCATCGACGGAGAGGTGGTGAGCCAGGGCTATGAGGACAGTCCTGTTTCTGACAGCGGTAGCTGGTATGGAATGTACTTCGGACCTTTCGGCTGGTTCGACGTTAGCCCCTACGCCTGCCTGGTGGAGATATCCCTGGAGCTCAGGGACGACGAGGGGGTTCTTCTGGACTCGGAGTACTTCCCGCTGCCGGGCCCGTGCGAGGACGAGCCGGTTACGGAGCTGGGGCCGGTCTACATCGTCGGAGGGTTCGTTTCCGAAGGGACCTTCCAGCAATGGAACGTTACGGGACCTGACGGCGACGGGTGGGAGATGCCCGCCAGCGAAGAGCCTGGCGAAGGGAGGTACGGGTTCGGCACTTCCGCGGTGAACGTTACCGACGACTGGTTGGACATGAGCGAGACCCTCAACCTGACCTACGAGATCGCCATCGACGGAGAGGTGGTGAGCCAGGGCTACGATGAGAGGCCCGCGGACTGGGACAGCGGAGATTGGTACGGGCTGCAGATCGTCCCGTTCGAACACTTCGACGTGAGCCCCTACGCCTGCCTGGTGGAGATGTCCCTGGAGCTCAGGGACGAGGACGGGCTCCTTCTGGACGACGCCTCTTTCGAGTTTGGCGCCCCGTGCGAGGACGAGCCGGTCACTGAGTTCTGGCAGGTGGTACTGTTTGACGGATTGGACAGGGAAGGGTTGTCCTATGGTTACTGCGACGATATTGATCAATGCTCGGACAACTCGTGGAGGTTCCTCGATCAGTGGGGGGCCAATGGCTGGAGGAACGCGACCTGGGACTGGGGCAACGATTCGCTGGATGCCAGCGACCACCCCGGGGACGGTTACTGGGGATATGGCGAGTACTTCCTACAAGCTGAGGTCTGGCACGCCTGGGACCCATGGCTAGACATGAACGACGGGGTCAACCTCACTTTCCAGGTGACCATCGACGGTGAGGTCGTCACCCACGGCTACGAATACAGGGGGCATGACTGCTACTTCATGGATAGCCCCGAGATGGGGTTGGCCGGCTACCGTGACCTCTACCGGGGCCTATATGCAGATACTCTCCTTGGGGGCTGCGAACACGCCGAGGGTGACTCCTTCTTCGACGTAAGCCCCTACGCCTGCCTGGTGGAGATATCCCTGGAGCTCAGGGACGACGAGGGGGTTCTTCTGGACTCGGAGTACTTCCCGCTGCCGGGCCCGTGCGAGGACGAGCCGGTCACTGAGATTTCAGACGCACTTTTCTTTGGTATGGACTTGATTTCCAATACCTACCTCACTGACAACGTTTCACTGGAGTCAGACACATACATGGCCTACTTATTTCTAGGGAACAGTTCCGACCCATGGATCGGAACGACTCTCAACCTAACCTACGAGGTCTCGGTGGACGGGGTGGGTGCCCTTAACGGATCAACTGTGGTAAGCTCCGCGATGCCGTACATCGGATACTTCTACCTGAGCCACTACGGTTGCTCTGTTGAAATCGAAATTGAGCTCAGGGACGGTGACGGTTTCATTGTCGACTCGACGTCCGTCTCGATAGCCGGGCCTTGCGATGTCGATACGGACGGTGACGGGACTCCTGACGGTCTTGACGAACTTCCCCTTGACTCGAGTGGAGACTCTGACAGAGACGGGGACGGAGTGGATGACCAGCTCGATCACTTCCCCGATGATCCTGATGAGAGCTTAGACACTGACGGCGACGGAGTAGGCGATAATTCGGATGAAGATGATGACGATGATGGAATCTTGGACGCATTCGATGCGTTTCCACTGGACTCCTCCGAGTTCCTGGATACCGACTCAGACGGGATAGGCGACGAGATGGACCTCGACGACGACGGGGACGGAATTCCTGACTCCTTGGATTCCTTCCCACTGGACCCGACGGAATTCGAAGACTATGACTCCGACAACATCGGCGACAACTCTGACACAGACGATGACAACGACGGTATTTCCGACACACTGGATGACTTCCCACTTGATCCTACGGAGAGTGTGGACTCTGACGGGGACGGAGTGGGCGACAATGCTGATTACGACGACGACAATGACGGGTGGAGCGACTCCGAAGAGGAGATGTGTGGAGCTTCCGGGACCCAAGGATCCTCTTACCCAATAGACACGGACGGTGATGGGACCTGCGACTCCAAGGATTATGACGACGACGGGGATGGGATTCCAGACGAGAGCGAGGGCGTCACCGACTCACTATTGTGGGACACTGACGGTGACGGTTACGGGGACGGAGTAGATGCTTTTCCCTCCGACCCTGATGAGTGGTCAGATCTAGACGAAGACGGGATTGGGGACAACTCCGACGACATAGTGTCGAAGTCTTATTCCTCTGCGAACGAGCCACTGATCTATGCGGCAGGAGCTGCGGGAGTGGCATTCGCAGTCGCCTTGGCGGTTGGCAGGGTCGCTTTCAGTGGAGGAGCCCCCTCATCCAGGTCCGGAGGCAAGGGGTCGGCAAGAGAAGTTGGAGGAGGCGCCCGGGATCCCGAAGAAGGGACCGTTGACTTCGATGACTTCGATGACTTATGATTAAGATGCTGCGTACTTGGGAGCTTCCCGAGTAGGGGTCGAGTCAGACTTGGCCATGGGGCGTGTCAAGAGAGTGGGGTTCAAGAGAGTGGGTCGGTAGCATTGGGACGCGCCTCAGTAGCTCAGCTCGGTAGAGCATCTGATTTGTAATCAGACGGCCGGGGGTTCGAATCCCTCCTGGGGCTCCACAAACAGAGGAGCCTTTTACCGGATAGGTTGTTTTTCTTTCGATGTTCAGGGTTTTGAATCAAGATTTTTATACGGATATTACTTCAAGGGTTTGTGGCTCTGGAGTGCAATCTCGAGGCGAGGGGGAAATTTGTAAGGCTAGTGCTGGGAGCATTTGCCATAATTGGCTCCCTCCCGATAGTGATGCTGACTGTTTTTGGGGCAATTGATGTGCGTATCGGTTGGTCGCTAATTGGGATTGCATGGGCAGGAGGTGCTCTTGGGATTTTCGAGGGATGGTCTGGATTCTGCATAGCCAGAGGTCTCGGTTTCAGGACTCCGATATAGCCAATCGTCATATGCACTCCTCTATACGACATCCCGTGGGGGCAAAGTTGGTCGATGGTAGGGCGATTAGCCTATCGATCCAGGACCAAGTGTCCGAAGGGGTATCCGCATTGCGGGACAGAGGCGTGGAGGCGCACTTGGCAGTGGTGATTGCCGGTGATGATCCAGCAAGCCACGTGTACGTCCGGAACAAGGAGAAAGCATGCCATAGATGCGGTATTAAGAGCACAAGGATAGATCTGCCGCCCACGTCCGAGCTTCCAGCCATACTAGGAGTGGTCGAACAACTGAACTCAGACGAAACGGTGCATGGGATACTCGTGCAGAGCCCTGCTCCAGAGGGCGTTGATGAGCTTCAGATCTCTTCATCGATACTGCCTGAAAAGGACGTAGATGGTTTCCATCCAGTCAATCTGGGTCGTCTTGTTCAAGGTGATTCTGGTGGTCTACTACCTTGTACTCCCTCGGGAGTAATGAGGATTCTGGAGTTGAGCGAGGCTAGTCTCTCTGGTGCAAAGGCTGTGGTGATTGGGCGTTCTAGGATAGTTGGAATGCCCATGGCAATGATGCTCTCACAGAAAGGAGTTGATGCTACTGTTACGATAGCTCACTCCAAATCCCGGGGCATGAGTCAAATATGCAAGGAAGCTGACATTCTGGTTTCCGCTGTTGGGGTCCCCCACATAGTAAAACGGGAGTGGATAAAGCCCGGAGCTTTCGTTGTAGATGTCGGGATCTCCAGGGTTGAGGATGGGTTGGCTGGCGATGTTGCGCCCAACGTAGCCGAGGTTGCAGGATGGCTGACTCCCGTCCCCGGAGGGGTGGGGCCGATGACCATTGCCATGCTGATGTCAAACACCCTTAGGGCTGCAGAGATGCTGAATCCCTAGTCGAAGATTCCCATCTCGAACTTTGCGTCCTCTGATGCGTGTAATTTCGGGTCCCATGGAGGGGAGAATGTGAGATTTACGTGGGCGCTTTCGATACCTTTCGCATCGAGAGCCGAGCGATGGACGGCAGCCATAAGCTCGGGTGCTACCGGGCATCCCGGGCTAGTCAGGGTCATGTCTATCTCGACATGCGAGTCATCGACCTTCACCGAGTAGATCAGGCCCAAGTCAGTCACACTGAGCTTCATCTCGGGATCGATGACTCCGGAGAGTGCTTCAATAACCTCTTCCTGGGATGCCATTATCGACCCTCCGATAGCGTAAGAGCCTCCTCTTTGACCCTCTTGAACATATTGAGGAACCCGTTCGCTCTACTGGGGGTTAGCGATGAGCGGATTCCCATTGCATCTGCAAACTCCGGAGACAGGCCCGCCACCTCGGATGGGGCAAGTCCGTTCACTGCCATTGCTGTCACTGCAATTAGGCCTTGAACGATCTGGGCATCTGCCCCGCCACTTAGGTGAAACCTGCCACCCCCATCCAATTCGCAAACAATGTGAGCTCGGGACTGGCAACCGTGGACTTGATTTCTTTCGTTCCAAGACTCTGTTGGGAGGGGGGAGGGGTTCTTCCTAGCGTATTGGAATAGGAGCTCGTACCTCTCCATGGAGTCGAAGCAAGCGGAAAACTCCTCGATCACTTCGTCCAAGTGATCGGGCCATGGCTTATTTCCGTCCATGATGATTCTCCTTTGAAATTAGACTTGAAACTGCTCATAAATTGTGGGAAAACCTGTCGACAACGTATTCCAAGTGCTTTACGAAAGATTCTGCCTCCTCCATGGTATTGTAAATCCAAAACGAAGCCCTATTCGTAGAAGGGACGCCTAGGGCATCCATTAGTGGCTGGGCGCAGTGATGGCCTGTCCTTACTGCGAAACCGCCCTCATCGAGAAGCAGGGCCAAGTCTTGGGACTGTATTGAGTCGTGCAAGAATGAGACTGCACCGCTGCTGTCTGAGCGGCTGGGGTCTCCATAAACTGTGATGCCATCGATCTGGGAGATCCTATCTGCGGTCCAAGAAGCGATTCCATTGACATGGGAGTGCAGCTCACTCATGTCGAACTGGTCCAACCACTCAACAGCTGCCCCCCAACCAATCGCCTCGGCTATTCTAGGAGTTCCTGTCTCGAACATTGCATGGCCCTCCTGGAAGGTAGAACCGTCGGTGCTTACGGTCTTAATCATCGACCCCCCTGTCATGAATGGCCCCATTTGCTCCATCGCGTCCTTCCTCACCAATAAGCAGCCAATTCCAGTAGGTCCGCCCATCTTATGCGCAGATACTGCAACGAAGTCTACTCTTGACTTGTCGAAGTGGATCCTCTCGTGTGGTGCTCCCTGAGCGCAGTCTAGGAGAACTCTTGCCCCGTTTGAGTGGGAGATCTCCACTATTTCCTCTATGGGGTTCCTGATGCCTAGGACGTTGCTTGTATGGACCACGCAGACAAGTGAGGCTCCTTTGGAAGCGATTTCGAATGCTTCCATATCCAATGTGAACGAGGCGGTGTCTATGGGGACGTACCTAATTTCTACTCCCTTGTCCTTGGAAAGCTGCTGCCAAGGAACTATGTCTGCATGGTGCTCCATCTCCGTCAATACCACGACGTCATTATCGCCGAGATTCTCCCTCGCCCACCCGTATGCCACTAGATTAATTGCCTCGGTCGCCCCACTAGTGTAAATCATCTGCTCTGGAGATGTCCCGAAGTACGACGAAATTGAGCTTCTGGCCCCCTCCAGAGCAGAGGTCGCCTCGTCTGCCAGAGTGTGGTTAGCCCTGTGAGCATTGGAGTTGTACTCGCTATAGTAATCGGACATAGCATCAATTACGCACTGTGGTTTTTGAGAAGTTGCTGCATTATCGAAGTAGACAAGTAGCTTTCCGTTTGGAAGTCGTCTCTCAAGAATTGGGAATTCTTTCCTAATCGCTTCAACGTCCAGAGACATGCTACACCCAATGTGAACGGGATTAGTCCCCCTCTATGAATACGCGCACTTATACTGAAGTTCATTTTCCGAAAAGGTGAGCTTGATTCCCTGATTATTTATTAGAGGCCAAACACATAAAGCGTTCTGAATTATGTATAATGGTGCTCGTGCCGGGATTTGAACCCGGGTCGCCGCCTCGAAAGGGCGGCATGATGGACCGAACTACACCACACGAGCGATAGATTGGCGAGATAAGGCCGTCTCATAATCAGTTCTGTTGGGATGCTTTGGCATCTGTCCCATCCAAACCCCTCCACCATTTGTTCAGGGGGATGAATGCAACTATGGAGGCTATCCCAGAAACTAACCAGAACAGTGGGTCTTCGAGCAAACTGATGAATTCCTCACCCCAGACTCCTAGGACAAACACCTCAAGACCGAATCGAATCCCCCTCCCGAGGAGTCCGGCTAGAACAAATGTCTTGATATCCATCCTAGCTGCTCCTGCGGTCCATGCTAGCAACTTGTAGGGGATTGGGGAAATTGCTGCAATGAATACGCCCGCATCCCCGTACTTCAAGATTAAATGGTCTAGTTTTCTAGAAGTAGATGGATCGGCGAACCTCTGTATTATCGGGCGACCACCATAGAGACCAATCGCATAGCCCCCCAATGACCCGAATACGCTAGATAACGTAACGACAAGGAAGATCGCTAGAAGTCTAGCGGAGTCATCAGCCGCCAATGCCATGGGCATTACGAGTAGATCCGGCGGGGCGGGTTGGAACGCTGCTTCAGTTGCAGAGACGAACGCCAATCCGACTAAGCCAAGTTCGTCAGCCCAGTCGACTATTGTCTGGATAATGCCTTCCAGCATGTCTGAGCGTCAATCGTCTCAGAATTAACAGTTGCTTCAAGAGGATGCCAGTGACTGGTGAAGGGCTATTATTGAACGGCCCTGCCAACTGCCATGCTAGAGCCGAGAGTACTCGACACATCGGCATTAATTTACTGGCCGGTTGAATCGCTTGAGGGTGGTTATGTTGTAAGAAAACAAAGGGAAGAAGTGCGAAGAGTAGCCCCAGACAGGGCTATGTCTCTAGAAGCAGCTAGGCTCAATTGGACGGAGCCAACTTTAGACTCACACGAGAGGGCTAGAGAGATAGCCAGTGAAACGGGCGACCTGGATGGCCTTTCAGAAACGGATCTTGAGATCTTTGCATTGTTAATTCAGACTGGTGGGCATTTGTTTTCAGATGACTACAGACTCCAGAATCTTTGCGTTGCGACGGGTATGAGTTGGTCCACAGTTGATTCCGAAGGAATATCGGGCATCTGGAATTGGCAAATCAGGTGCTCAGCGTGTGGAGATGTAGTTTCGGGACAAGGTAGAACAAGAAGAGCGGGGGAGGGGCTTGGTGAATGCGAAAAGTGCGGTTCCGAGATGAAGATCTCCAGGAAGAGGTAGTCACTCTTGCTCGGAGGCAGCTTCCTCCGTCATCCCGCCCCTGTCCATGTCTTCAATCGCTGCCATTTCTGATGCTTCATCTATTCCCTTCTGGAATTCTCCCTTTGCCCTGCCGAGGCTTCTGGCCAATTGGGGGATCCTATTGGCTCCAAAAAGGAAAATTGCGATAATCGCGAGGATTCCCATTTCCATAGCCCCTGGTGCCATGCTATCGGGTCTTTGTCGGCGGTCCATGATTCAAATGCTTCGGCAATTCGGGCTTCAACCTCCGGAAACTGGAGGGAGGAAGGCTACCTCGGTACCGTCATTGAGGGGTTCGTCTGAGTCAGCGTCCATTTTTCCATCGATTGCAATTCTCAATCCTGAAGAAAGCATCTCGGAGAGTTCGAACCTTTCTGCCAGATCATTTGCGGTGGAACCATGCAATAGGGAAACTGTCATCTCCCGTGAACCCATTCTCTCGGCAAGAGGACCAAACATTAGCATCTTCACCTTAATCGCCCTTGGCTGAGGCACGTCGTTTTCCATGATCATCGGATGATGAGCAGGCAAATCAATTCACCTGACTGATTATTAGCCGTCGGCCATCATTCACGAAAGTATCTATGATTAGGGCTGTGGTTTTCGACTGTGACGGGGTTCTTACGGACAATGGTTCGTCGTGGCAATTGATTCACAAGCACTTTGGGACCGGGATAGGTGATGGGGGTGCCCATGAGAGGACTCTCTCGAAGTTCCTAGATGGAGAAATATCCGAAGAAGAATTTG
The DNA here is from genome assembly GCA_002716085.1 of Methanobacteriota archaeon. Classification (GTDB taxonomy): domain Archaea; phylum Thermoplasmatota; class Poseidoniia; order Poseidoniales; family Thalassarchaeaceae; genus UBA36. The sequence continues at coordinate 17,037 of PAYZ01000022.1, forward strand.
TGGAGCATGATATCGGCCTATGGAGAGAAGTCAGGCCCGAAATTCACCGGGACGACATCATGAGATGCTACAGCGGAGTAGGCCTAATTGATGGTGCTAGAGATGTTGTAGAGGAGCTTCGCTGTAGAGGTGTTTTCATAGCGATAGTTTCGTCTGGTGTGGATCTTTTAGTTGGCGCGATAGCAAGCATGCTGAAGGTTGACGATTGGGTTGCAAATGGTTTCGAATGGGATGATGGGGGATGGTTAATTGGTGGCCTCCCAACTAGAGTTTTATCCCATGAAAAGGGCCTGATGGTAGAGAAGCTTGCAAGGATAAATGGATTTGAAACCGAGGAAATAGTCTGTGTTGGCGATTCAAGTACAGATCTTTCCATGATTGTGGGCGAGTCTGGCTTCATAGGTTTCAATCCTGCCAGAAAGAGAGCTGTTGCGGCCTTTGAAGAGGCAGGGGTGCCAATAGTTCCGGGAAATAATCTGCGGAAGATCTGGCCCCATATATTCCCAGAAGAGGACCATTTTCCTAGGCGAAGTGGATAGCTTCGGAGGCATATGTATGGAGGTTTACTACAGTTAGAATGCATGGCTTGGGCTGAAAACCCAGCATCCTTTGGAAATCAGTCTGGTCCTGCCATGTTGAGCTGTGTACCATTAATGTGCCCTTGTGGTCCCCTACGAAATGGCCATGAACATGACCTGTAACGAAGATGTCCGGGATTTCTGGAATAACCAGCCTGTCTTCGGGCTCTGGAGAAAGTGGCGTCTTTCCGCCCCATGAAGGTGCAAGATGCCTCCTTTCAAGCATAGCCTGCATTGCCATCTCAGGTTTAGAGTATGTTACAGACCTTAGGGTGGCTACGAAATCATCTATGCTCTTGCCGTGATACGAAAGTACTCTAACCCCATGTAGGCTGAAGTCGCAAGGGTTTCCCACAAATACAGTATTTGAGTAATCCTGCTGGACCTCGGGATCTAGAGCCGGCTGAGGTTCGGCCGGTCTGACAGCATCGTGATTCCCGGGAAGCATCACCACATCTACCCAATCTGGTACTTCCTCCAACATTCTAGCTAGCTCGCCGTACTGATTGAATAGGTCCTTTATGTTCAGATGCCTCTCTTGGCCGGGGTATATCCCTACTCCATCTACTCCATCCCCGCTTAGTACGAAGTACTTCACGGTCCTGGCAAGAGGATCATTCTTGAACCAATCAATCATCTTCGCCCATTGGGGGGCAAGGAATGTTTTGCTTCCAAGATGTACGTCAGAGAGGAAAGCTGCAGACACAGCATATTCCTCACCTGCCTGAGCCTTTGAGTGATTTCCAAGAGGGGGTTTGTGGATATCCCTAGAGAAAAATATTGGATCCCTCTCACCAGTCAAGAACCACCCGCTGACACCAACAATTTCGTCATCCATCAACCCATCAAGAGAAGCATGCAAAGGTGAAGCGTCATTTGGTGGTTTCAAGATGCACATTATCTGAGAAGACTCGTCTTCAACTATGAATCTCAGACTTCCTGTCCTAGTCCACTTTACGTCGCTTGCTAGCCCAACGATTGTAATCTCATAATCCTTGGAGTTGTGTCTCCTCCTGTTCCTCCACGCATCGGAGTTTGCCAATGGCCTCCTAGGTAATACTCCCTTTGAAAGCATCATATCTCGGATTTGGGATAGTCTGCTTCTGAAGCATGACTGCATGTCAGAAATTCTGCCCTCAGTGGATGACTTGCCTGTGATGTCGAAGTGAATCTCGATATCTGAGTCGACCTCTGAAGCCTCTAGAGGAAAGTCCTCAGAACTAAAGCCTGAAGGCTTTCTAGGCCTAGGAGGGGTTAGATGTGGCCTTTGAAGTGGGGCTATGACTCTGCCTATTGGGCCTTCATTTTCTGACTTTGGAAGTGTGGTCTGTGAATTAGGTTTAACTGAATCTGATTGCACTTCTGATTCATGCGAAGTTATTGCAAGAAGCTCCTCTACACTATTGGCATTTAGGAGCCTGACGCCCGAAGAGTTTGCTGCCTCAATAAGTGGAACGACGCTTTGAAGGTTCTCAATTCTGTTCTCGGCGCTCTTCTGAACAATCAGTCCAGCGGCAGTAAGTGCTTGGTGCATTTCTTGCCATCTAGGAGAACTCATGCACCTCCTGTCGTTGAGGACGCCCTTGATGGTATCGATTAAGAAATAGTGTTTTTCTAAATTAGTCTTCCCAGTCCGTAAGTGATGCCAAGTCAATCTTCTTTAGAGACTGCGACACAGTTTTCTTCTCGGAACCCCACGATAATGCTCCCTCCCACTCCTCCGTTCCGTGGATCTGGGCATCTTCTTCCTCTGAAGAAGTTACTTCAACTGGGCCACTGCTTAGCGATGCCTCCTTCTTTGTATCGCCCTCCACCCTGTCAATAGCCTCTATTGCAAGCCTAAGCGCGAAAGAAGTGAAGGACCTCTTGTTGTCCAATCTGTCATTCTCTCCGAAGTCCATCCTCCTTACTAGAAAGTAATCCTCGGCTATTACAGCGACATGGACTCTGCCAACTTCTTTTTCCTCATTACCGCCTGCAGGGCCGGCGATTCCAGTTACTGCAATCGAGACATTCGAGCCAGACTTGTACCTGGCACCTCTTGCCATCTGTACAGCTACTTTGTGGGAGACTGCACCTGAGTCATCTTTGTCGAAGGCTGATTTCTCCACTCCCAGTTCCCTCATCTTCGACTCATTAGAATATACAATCCAGCCCTGCTTGAACCAAGAGCTGGCCCCTGAGATGTCGGTCAGAACAGAGGCAATCAGTCCTCCAGTGCATGATTCAGCGGTTGAAATCGTCCAATCTTTCTTTGAAAGGCGGTGCTTCAGCCTTGATGCTAGGGCTGCAGCTTCTTCGACCACGGAATAATCTGTAATGGGCCACACTATTGACCTTTTCAGTGCATTAATGGCCATAATATTGAGCAATTCTCTGGTGGGTCCGGCAGGAATTGAACCTGCGATCTTCGCTTTGTAAGAGCGACGTCATAACCCCTAGACCACGGACCCCGGGAGGTCCGAGGA
>PAYZ01000023.1 GCA_002716085.1 Methanobacteriota archaeon
CTCCTATAGCCCGATTCAGTCCCCCTACCTTGTCCCGCAATTGAAGAAAGGGCCGATTCTAGGGCCGTCAATATTGCTTCGTCCCGCTCTGAGCCTACCAGCAAAGGGGCAGCAATCTCAGCTAGCCTAGGGACGAGAATGAAATTCTGGGCATCTTCCTTGGAGAATTCTACTACCTTATCACTTACCTGGCTCGTGAATCCCGCATCCGTCATCGAGTCCAATATCACTTCCACCGGGAATGGGAGGGGGAAAATCCTGTCCAGCCTTCTTTCAGATCTTTCAGCTTCATGTGAGGAAATCTTTTCCAATGCCTCCAGTCTGGCCTCATCGCTCCTAAGAATTTCTCTCACCCCCCTGTAGGGATCATGTAACCTGACCGAATCTCTTGGCCTGAAGTCGCACTCCAGATCTCCACTATCCCATGCCAGAACTCCATCTGGAGCTAGACATCCAGCGAACTGCAATGCCAGATCGCCCATTGCTTTGGCGGGGACCAGGTGCAGAGTCGATGATGATATGATTGCATCAGCCTGCCTGCCCGAGAGCATTTCCTCTAGCCTCCTAAATCTCATCCTTCCATTGTCGTCAGCACCTATTGAGAGCTCAAAATGAATCCCCTCTCTGTGCCCCAGAATATCTCTGGCCTTCGCGAACCAAGAAACCAGTGGATCGATCAGGACTATCTCTGCAGACATCCCCTTCTCATCCATTGCCTTTAGAAGCTCGATCACCGATCCCCCCGTTCCACTGCCGTAGTCGACGACCAGACCACCTTCCGGAATATGGGGCAAGACCAGATCAATTAGCCGCTCGACAGAATCCCTATGCCAGCTTACTGGGCTTTCAAGGCTCCCATCTCGATAGAGTGCCCTGTGGTATGCCTCCCCATCTGCGATCTCTTCCCCACTAAGCCCCTCAGGGGCCCATCCCGTTGCCATGCCCCAAGTCGTAACTGGAGAGTGATTATCTATTCGATGGAAATACGGAGTATTTTTCTGAACCTCCAGAGACAACACTCATTTCGGAGTCCCCCTCAGAAGCAATCGGGGTGCAAGTTTTTTGTCCAACATAGAGGCCATCGCAATCAAGAACCTTCAGGGGATTCTCCGAGAAAGGGGATACACAGCAGAAACTCTGTTCTCAAAGTACGACTCCGACGGTGACGGGGTTATTTCTCGAAATGAGTTTGAGAGGGCCCTCTCCTCGATAACTGGTCAAGTGGCCCCAGGACCAATAGTGAACGCAGTTTTCGGCGCTTTAGACGGCGACTCTTCCGGCTACCTTGAGCTGGCCGAACTCCTCTCCCTTGTCGATCCCGGAACAACGCACAATTTCTCCGAGGGACAGTCTATTCAGATCTCGGGGCACACTAATTCTCAGTTCAATGGAACATACTCCCCCCAACAATCCAAAATTAATGGTAGGCCATTCTACAAGAACTCGAATGGCTGCATCCTATACTTCTACTCGTCCGACTCTGGAAGCTCCCCCTCTTGGAACCTAGATGACCGAACTCAGGACGGCTCCAATGACTGGTACAGGGGCGGGTGGACTAGGGCACCCAGTGACGGCTCACCTCCTCTGGGGACGAAGAGATGGGTGGGGGTGGGGGAGCTCTCGCTAGTCCCGAATGATGGTGATGCTGTGGAAACTGCAACCGCTGTGAACAAGGATCCCGAGGGATCTGACTTGGATGCCTTGATGGCAGAGATTGACATGGCAACGAATTACTTCGAAGGAAAGGTCTCCGAGGGAGAGGTCTCAGTGGATGAAGCAATGAAGATGGCCGATAACGCATTTGAGAGGAAGGTCCAGGATCTACCGCTTTTCCTTAGAAGTCCCGCTCGAAAGGCTTGGGAAGAGAAAACTTCTGAGCTTGAATGCAGGCTTAGGGGCAAGTCACCAAGCCCAGAGGCCATTGCTGCAGGGACAGCAGCAATAGGGGTTGTCGGGGCAGTCTCTGCATCCGTCATTGAGAACATGGGGCCTTCATCCAGCGGTCAAGAACCATATGGTGAGAAAATTGAACCTAAGGCTGAGCCAGAGCCCGATCCAGAGCCCGATCCAGAGCCCGATCCAGAGCCCGATCCAGAGCCCGATCCAGAGCTCGATCTAGATCCCGAGCAGGATCTTACACCAGTAGGCCTAGATCTCAACGAAGCATCCTCCTCATTCATGTCTGCAAGGACTATCTCCGAAAGGACGGCAGTCAAAGACTCACTATCTGGAAATCATGTAAATGTGTCATTCAGGGTAAAATCGGTTGAGAGGACATTCGGTATCGGGATCTCAGATGCGTTTAGAGGGGGAAGCACGATTATTGCCGATGTAGAAGGTGTCGGTGAAGTTGAGATCAGGACTCCTTCTGGCTCGGACTATGGCCATTTCAGGTCCGGAACCGAGTCCGATATGGCGGTTTGCGTAGCCGACTGGAATGCAGTAAGGAGGAGACTAGTCCTAGAGTCTCAGTGACCTGCTGCCTCGAAGGCCTCCTCTACCATCTCCTCTAGGCTGATAGAGGGCCTGAATCCGCATCTGTCTTCGAGGAACCAAGCGTCAACCACTCCCCAGACTTCCTCCCTATCGCTCTGATTTAGCTCAATCTCGCATCCGGTTCTTTCTCTGAATATCTCCGCTAGATCGGACATGGGAATTGCCTTCCCAGATCCTACGGCGAAACCCTCCCTAGTCGGTGGAGGATCCCTCAGAACGGAGTCAACGACTCTGACGAGATCTTGGACGTGAACCATGTCCTTGACCTGCGTGCCATCTCCTGGAACGTTAATCCAACCCATCTGGCTCTCGAATGCCCACCTGTGAAGGATGCCATTCCCCGGTGGGCCAGAGATTGGTACGCCTTGTACGTTTGATGCCCTGATTACGCTCACTGGCCTCTCTGGCTCAGCCCGCTCCAAGGCATTCTCCTCTATCCAGAGCTGCCCCTCTGCGGCAATGTCCCTCGGAGCTAGGGTGCTGTCCAAGCCGTAGTAGTCATCCCCGGGCTCCCATTGTGGGTGTACCCTGAGGGTTCCAAGGATAATCAGGTGCAGGGACCCATGTCTATCGACTGCATCCAGGATGGGCCTCGCGTGCTCCCTCATGATGATGTATGACTCCCTATCATCTCTTGCAACGGATGTGTCCACGGGTCTTGAGTTAATGTGAATCAGGGCACTGCAGGGAGTTAGCAGGGCATCAAGAGATGATGGCTCGGCTAGAGACTCGTCTGGAATTTCGACCAAGGATTCGCCGAGCATCTCCGAAATGTATGGTGCAACAAAGCTATCTGCCGCTGTAAGTGCTACCTTCATCGACCTTCGTAACTCTTTGCGGGTAATAATACTGTGTGATGAAGTGTCGAGGACTTCCGTGAGAAACCATTGAAATCCTCCTCGCCCGCTATCACGTTGTAGGCGAGCCGATGGTCGACCAGATCCCAAATCTTGGAAGGGAGCCAGAAATGCTCAGAACCATGGGGATGTCCTCTATGGGAGACTTGTTCGCCAACATCCCCGATGAGGTCAGGAGGAAAGACCCCCTCCCCTTGCCACCCCCTCAGTCCGAGGAGCAGATTCTCTCAGACGCGAGAAGGATCCTAGGGGCAAACATCCATCTGGACTCGAGACCATCATTCATCTCAGCGGGACTAGCTAGGAACTTCGTCCCAACAATGGTACCTATGATGGCAACAAGGGGCGAGTTCCTCACATCTTACACCCCTTACCAGCCAGAGGTGAGCCAGGGCATGCTCCAGGCGATGTGGGAGTTCCAGACGATGATCTCCGAGCTTGTCGGTTTACCAGTCGCTAATGTATCGATGTACGATGCCAGTACTTCTGCCGCAGAGGCAATCACCTGTGCAGTTAGGGCCAAGTCGAAGAAGGCTTCCAAACCAGACGCCGTCTTCGTCTCAGAGAGAGTCCCTCCCCACAGGATGTCTGTGATTGAGAACTACACCCAGGGAGTGGGGATAAACCTGCACCCATTGCCACACAAGGCAGACGGCTCCCTTGATATCGAGGCCGCTGCCACGGCAAAAGGCTCATGCGCAGTGTACGTTGAGCAGCCGAACTCCTTCGGGAGGCTGGATGAAGGCTTGCTCGACCTCAGAGCAGCAATCGGAGAAGTAACGGCCCTGATAGTGGGAGTCGATGTGGTGTCCTTGGGTATCGTCGAGCCGCCAGGCTTCTGGGGCGCTGACATCGTTGTTGGCGAGGGCCAGCCATTCGGAATAGGTCCCACTGGAGGAGGGCCAATCTACGGTATCTTCGCTTGCACCCAGGATTTCCTCCGGTTGATGCCCGGAAGGATTGTGGGCCAGAGCGTAGATTCGCAGGGTCGCACAGCATACACCCTGACGCTATCCACGAGGGAGCAGCACATTAGGAGGCATAGGGCCACCTCTAACATTTGCTCAAACGAGACCCTCATCGCATTGATGGGAGCCATGCACATGGCCCTTCTGGGCCCGGAGGGACTGGAGAAGCTGGCCCTAAGGGTAACTGCCTCCACCCGGGCGGCCGTCGACGCAGTCCTCTCGTTAGAGGGGGTCGAGTTGGTAGAGCCTGGCTCCAAAGTATTCAGGGAGTTCGCAGTCAGGCTCCCCGGACCTGCCAGGGAAGCCCTGAGTGCAATGGAAGATGCAGGTGTAATCGGGGGCTTCGACCTAGGGAGGTGGTGGCCGGAGATGTCGGACTGCCTCCTAATCGGGTGCGACGAGGTAACAACAGAGTCCGACATCTCCCACCTGTCAAGATCACTGGGCGATTGGGTTGCGGGGGTCGAAGGATGAGCACAGTATTCGACTTCAGAGGAGCGCCAGGATCTGGTTGGTCACAGCCAGAGCCAATCCGCCATGACTCGATAGAATCGATACCCAAGTCCATGAGGCGCAAACAGCTACCATCATGGCCCAGGGCCAGCGAACCGGAGCTGGTTCGCCACTACACCGGCCTATCTCAGCGAAACTTCGGGATAGACACAGGCTTCTACCCGCTGGGGTCCTGCACGATGAAGCACAATCCAAGGCTCAACGAGAGGATAGTCCAACTTCCGGGAATAGACAGGATTCACCCCCTCCAGAGCGATTCACAGGTCCAGGGCCTGCTGGCCATTTACTACGAGATGCAGGAGATGCTCTCGATATGCGCGGGTATGGATTCGGTCACCCTACAGCCAGTGGCCGGGGCACAAGGCGAGTTCACTGCAATAAGGTGCATCCAGGAGTACCACAGGGAGCAGGGACAGGGGAACAGGGACAAGGTCATCGTCCCCGACTCCGCGCATGGAACCAATCCGGCTTCTGCATCCATGTGTGGCTACGAGATCATCGAGATACCTAGCGGCAAGGACGGCAGGCTGGACATAGATGCCCTCAGGTCTGCAGTAGGCAGTGATACCGCTGCAATGATGATCACGAACCCCTCGACACTAGGGCTGTTCGAGATAGAGATATCCGAGGCAGCCAGAATAGTCCACGAGGCTGGCGGGCAGATGTACTACGACGGTGCTAACTTCAACGCGATAATCGGCAAGACCGACCCCGGCCTGATGGGCTTCGATGCCGTTCACTACAACCTGCACAAGACATTCAGCCAGCCTCACGGAGGGGGCGGCCCGGGGAGCGGACCGATAGGTGTCAAGGCCCACCTCTCGAAGTTCCTGCCAACCCCAATTGCATCCAGGAGGCCGACCCAAGAGGGCGATCCAGTGGGAGTGGGAGACGGCCACTGGTACTTCTGGGAGGACGTAGGCGAGAATAGCATTGGCAAAGTCCAGCAGTGGAACGGCAATGCAGGAGCAGTCGTAAGGGCATGGGCATTCTATAGGCGGTACGGACGCGATCTCGAGAGGATGAGCGAGCACGCCGTACTCAACTCCAACTACCTGAGGCACAAGATCATGAACCCCTCCCCCGAAGTGGCAGAGGGCATCCACTGCATGCCCGCAGAGGGCGCCGCCTCAGACGTAGTGATGCACGAGTTCACACTCTCAATGAGCCCGCTGAAGGAACTAAACGGGGTGACGGGGAAGGATGTTGCCAAGAGGCTCCTGGACTACGGCTACATGTCGCCTACCCTCTACTTCCCTCAGATAGTGCCTGAGTGCCTAATGATAGAGCCAACTGAGACGGAGTCCAAGGAGGTCCTGGACAAGTTCGCATCCGACTTCCACTCAATACTCTCCGAAGACCCCGATACCGTGACCTCTGCCCCACACACCACTCCCGTGAGCAGGGTGGACGAGGTCTGGGCGGCTAGGAATCTGGTTCTAAGGCATCCCGGTCAGGACCCGGGGAAATAGCGAAGCGAACAATACCCCTCTCCCCCTCGGAGGCACATGGAGGCACGCCAGGACCGGTACTGGCTTCTCGGTGAGCCCGGTTGGTGGGGGCTCGGGGAAACAATGCCCCCCGACTTCCGTACCGGTGAGCTCCCGCCTCCGGAGGGATGGGTTAGCACAACGCCCAGAGTGGGAAACTTCGGATGGTGCAGGCAGAGGCTGAGGCCTCTGGCCTGGCCCCTCCTCAGGCCCATGGCCTGGGCCCCACTATTCTTAGCGACATCTGCAGTTCCACTGGCCCTTCCAGGAAGAACCCCGTTCGACCAGGCCTTGGCAGTCGGGCTCTTCGCTATTTCTTGGTCGCTAGTCTTCTTCCCAATTCTTTTCGCCAGGAACTCCCAGCCCATGTCGGCGGACGGATTGCTATCCCTCCCCGTGGACACCATATCGCTGGGCCTTGCAGCAGCTGTATTCCCTCTCCATTTCTATTACCACCCTATGGCCGGATGGGTCTCCTATGCCCTGTGCTGGGTAGCATACTTCAGGACGGTCATGCTGGTTCAGGCTGCTATGCTAGTTCCACCAGCGAGATTCCTGCTGCCAGTGGAACCGAGTGACTGGGAGCCCTCCCTCCAAGATCCTTGGGAGCGGCAATCAGGCTCGTGGGGCAGGAAGGAGATTGCAAGCGCTCCGGCGCGTTTCGGGAGGCTAGTTATCTCGGGCACGTCTCGCTCCGGACAAGACTTCCTCTCGCTTGCCTTCGTGCATAGCTCAGGATTCGTCCAGGACCCTTTCCATGAAGGGCACGATCCTTCTTCTGGCGTCCAAGAGGCGCTGGAATCGCCAATCCCTATATCGGGACTGCAGTGGCCGAGCAATTTCCTGGTCCACTCGGAGGAAGAGTAGAGGGTCTTGCAACGGCAGGCATTTGAACCTCCCACCTTCCGAAGTGGCATGGACATATGCGTGGTCCTAGGATCGAAGTCCGACATGCCCGTCGCGGAGAAGTGCAGGGCAATTCTGGAAAGGTTCGACGTAGACTACGAGATCAGGGTGGCATCCGCCCACAGGGCCCCGAAGTACCTCGAGGGAATCATAGAGTCAGCCGAGTCCTCCGGTTGCAAGGTTTTCATCGGTATGGCAGGGGTCGCTGCTGCCCTACCGGGAGTAATCGCTTCAATGACGACCAAGCCAGTCATAGGGGTCCCAGTCGGCGGAAAGGTTCCTCTGGACTCGCTTCTGTCCATAGTGCAGATGCCCCCTGGGATGCCCGTCGCTACGGTGGGGGTGGACAGGGGGGACAACGCTGGAGCCCTAGCGATCCAGATCCTCGCCTCCAGCGACGATAAGCTATCATCTGCATACTCCGAATACAGGTCAGAGATGACTAGCAAGGTAATTCAGGACGACGAGTCCATTCAGGGGTGAGCGGCCCCATGGACACCCAGGTTCTGATCGATGAGGCGATCGAGTCCCTTCAATCCCAGATAGACGACACGGCGATAATCGCCTGCTCTGGTGGCATAGATAGCACAGTTGCAGCGGTTCTGGCCCACAAAGCCGTTGGCAGCATGCTTCGATGCGTGTACGTGGACACTGGTCTGATGAGGGAGGGGGAGTCAGAGGAAGTGGAGTCAATGTTCTCGGAACTAGGGATAGACCTCAGAGTCGTGGACGCATCCCAGAGTTTCTTCAGAAGCCTCTCAGGGGTCGTTGATCCCGAGGAGAAGCGGAAGGAGATCGGGGAGCAATTCATCAGGGTTTTCGAGGAAGAGCAGAGGGTCTGCGAGGCGAAGTACCTCGTCCAGGGGACCATAGCCCCGGACTGGATCGAGTCAGGCGGGGGCGAGAGGGACGTGATCAAGTCGCATCACAACGTAGGAGGGCTCCCAGAGGACGTCGACCTCGATATAGTGGAGCCACTAAGGGAGTTCTACAAGGACGAGGTCCGTGCAATGGCGAGACACCTAGGAATCCAATCCAGCGAGAGGCAGCCATTCCCCGGACCGGGCCTGGCGGTAAGGGTGCTGGGAGAAGTCACCCCAGATCGAGTTGCCTCATGCAGGGAGGCCTGCCACATCGTGGAGAAAAGGATCAGGGAGGCCGCCTCGGACGGACGCTGCGACCTCCCTTGGCAGTACTTCGCCGCACTCCTGCCAGTCAGGAGCGTGGGAGTGCACGGAGACGTAAGGGTGCACGGGGAGACCGTAGTGGTCAGGGCAGTGGCCAGCCTGGACGGAATGAGCGCTCGGTACTCCGATTTGCCCCAGGACCTGCTAGCCGAGATCAGCACCGAAATCACCAACTCCCTGAAGGGCCAGGTAAACAGGGTTGTCTACGATATCACGCACAAGCCACCCGGAACAATCGAGTGGGAGTAGTCCGATTCTTTGATGAAGGTGTGGAGCTGCCGCAGGCCGGGCCGACATAGCTTAGTTGGTGGAGCGGTGGACTGTTAATCCACAGGTCGCAGGTTCGAGTCCTGCTGTCGGCGCCACAAAACAGCCATACTGCACAACTTGGTGATCATGCCGGGAAAACGGATTTAAGCCCCCAGCTCCGGTAAGTGGCATGAGAAGCAAACAAGCACTTTCCATCGCCATCGTCGCCTTCCTTCTGCTGCCCGGATGCCTCCAGCCAGAAGACGAGGCCACAGAGCCAGCCGTGGAATCTGACCCATTGGCGGACGGAACGAACGAGACCCAGGGAGACTCCCAGGACTTGCTTCCTGTACCCATCCCCGGATGCACAAAGCCAGACGCACTAAACTTCGACGCTTCAGCGACGGCTCTGGACAGCTCTTGCGTTTTCAGGATCCCCATCGATGCAGTAATGCTCGCCTCTGGGTCAGTAGTAGACTCAGTAATTTCGTTCTCCACGGGGGGCAGCGTGGATACGTCCTTCATGATATCCAGCGACATGATCTCAATGCACGTTAGCGAGATTGACGAAGGCCTCCTTTTCATCAGGGTTTTCGACAGCCTGATCGGCCAGACGCTGAGGGTCTACGACTTGCCATCTTCTCACGTTTGGTGCCTGGGCATGGGCAACGACGTGAGCAACTCCACACAGGACTGCCTGTCCGGCCAACAGCTCCAAGACGACTCTGACTCTCTCTCCGCATGGATGGACACCTCTAGCTACAGCTCGGCATTCGGAGATGCCGGGGAAGCACCAGAGATGGCTGCCATCTCAGGCCTCTCCCTCCTGCTGGAAACATTCTCCTCGGCATCCCCCCTTGTGTGGGAGGAGGCGCTGGGGGCCACGGTCGACAACCAGATTTTCTACACCACAACCGACACGGCACCCCCAATTGCCATAGAGCTCTCAGTTAACCCCTCCACCGCCAGGGTCTCGTACGTCAGGGTCGACTTCGAAAACTCGACTTACACGATTTCTCAGGACGAGGATTACGACGAGGGTTCAGTTCCAGACAGCCAGCGCCTGCCAATGTCGATAGACTGGGAAGGTAGGATCGGCGGAAGCCACTACTCGATGCAATGCTCTACGGAAAATTACGGATTTGCCGCCTTCCAATTCCTCTACATCGAAAGCTCATGGGGAAAGGGCCCCTTCCTCCTCGACTACGGGGAGGCCATATCGATCCCGGATTTTGACTGGTCCGCTGACTGCTCGAATCCGCTGGAGGGGGCATTCTCCGAGGAGCTTGCCTCCGGTTCGATCGCAGTGACATACTCAACGGGTGACGGCAGCACAGATGGTCTGGCCCTGGAATCCATAGTCTACTTCGAGGAAGGGGGAAGGCTCTACGATGGATGGGCGATGGACAGGCAGGACTGCGCGGACGACGGAGGGTCCACGGAGGACGACTTCACACAGTACGTAACTTGGTCCTCCCTGTACGATGCCTGCATGTACTACGACGTCGACTGGTTCTTCCAGCAGAACTACACCGCCGAGACAGATCACTGGTGGGTCGAATACAACTACTGCGAGTGGGAGGGGGGCACGGAGTACGGGGATACCAGGTGGTACTGCACAGACCGCGATGACGGGGAGGATGGGTTCGATGACTGGTGGTACTACTGCGAGCTAGACACGACAGAGGACATATGGCACTGCACCGATGATTTCGGGCAGTCTCCAGATTACGAATTCACCGATGGAAACGACTGGTACGGCCAAGATGGCGAGGACCTAGGCGAGGCATTCTGCATATTCGTAGAAGGCTGGGACGACTCTGACTTCTGCTCGCCCACCGAGATGGGGGACTACCAGCTGGCCCAGACCGACCACGGGGTAGTAGCTATCCCGCTTAGGGAAGTCCACACGATGACGTTCCTCTGTCCCGACGGAACGGAGATAGAAATGCACGAGATAGGGGACATGGTGGAGGACTGCCCTCCATTCCCCCTCGGAAACGACCTTCCAGCCGACGAGCCATTCTCCTTCAGATGCTTGAATGGCGAACTAATCCCGGTATTTATGGTAAATGACGGATCCGATCACTGCCCAGACGGAAGCGATGAGGGCGTCGAGGGACACCCAGATAGATCCCCTGAACCACCAGTGATGCTCTGGGACTGCTGGACAGACATTTTGCCCATGCTCAGATCGGAAACCAATCCCACCGAATCGCAATACAGGGACGCCAAGCAGTCATCCCCGCACCCGGAGTGGTGCGGTTCCGAGCTGGGGCCAGAATGGCATGACTACGAAATCTCGGATGACCAGCAGTCAATGGACTCTCTGTCCGGGGCATTCTGGGTCAACGACTCTTACGAAAGCTCCTGGCTCATGCTACACTCAAACGGTGACTTCGACTTTGGATATGCTCACATCACCCAGGACGATTGCAATGACATGGGCTACGTTTGGGAAGAATATTACGAAACCTGCATCATCGAAGCAGGCAGCTGGGGAGCAGACGACCAGATGATCTCCATCCATGGTGAGTTCGATGCCAGGTACCATCTTGACGGGGACTTCATTTGGGTCGGGGAAGCCGTGGAGGAGGAAGACTTCTCAGGGGGGCCAGAGCCCGTTCCAGTGTGGGCCTGCTACAACGAATGGGCGGAGATGCACGAGGTCTACGTTGAGGACAACACGGGGGTCCCAAGCGATTCCCGCATCGAGTCAACCCAGGACCAGCCGGTTCCAGAATGGTGTGAGTCGGAGGTGGATTACGCAGAGATTGACGGATTCTCCTCTGATCCGTCATCCGAGTCCTCACTAGCAGGGGACTACTGGATGCATGTGGAGTGGGAGGAGGGGGAATACAGGGCAATGTCGATCTCCTTTAGCTCAGATAGCCAGATCAGGCAGAAGCTAGCCGAGTCCAGCGTCGATGAGTGCTCCGATTTCGGGGGAACGTACGACCCCCTCACGCAGGTCTGCACGATGACGATGGGGATGACCTGGTCCGCAAGCGAGACGCTGATCCAAGCGGAGTACGACGATGGCACTTGGTCAGAGGTCATGCACGTTAGATACGAACTGTCGCAGAACGGCAGCGAGGTCTACATGTGGAACGCTTTCGAGATGATGCCTCAAGAAGATGACGATTTCGGAGAGGACGAACCAGAAATGGAGAACACCTTCTTCGAGGGGTATAACGAAGTGGAGTACGAAACTTTCTCATTCACCGCAGCAGAGGACGGAGAGCACGTAATAGACTCCGACCAGGATAACGACGGTTACCTGTACCTCTACCAAGCGCCCTTCGACCCGGACTACCCCCTCGAGGGGGTCATCGTCTCCCAGGATGACCACGGATACGGATCCCGCATAGTCTGGGACCTGGTCTCCGGGACCGAATACGTGGTGGTGACAACCCTCTACTCCGAGGATTCCGGGTCGATGGAATTCGGCAACACGATCATCCCCCCGTCAGGAGAGGTTACCGAGTGGAGCGGCTCCATTGACGCTTCATCGCCCACCTTCATCAGACCCGAAGGCTACTGGGACGACAGCCAAGACCATGGTGGCGAGTCCGGATTTGACTGCCATGGCTACTTAATCCCAGAGAACAGGACCAACGACGGCTTCGCGGACTGCTTTGACGGCAGCGACGAGGGTTGGCATCTCCCCTTCGTTGCAAGCGGAATGGTGGGGAGCTCCGACAACGGCCCGCTAAACGACCTGTCAGTGACCCTGCCTCTCGTCCAGCCGGGCAGCGACTCATCCATCGTTCTGAGCCTGAACTCCAGCCAGAATCTGGCCACGGTCCTCCAAGACGAATCTACTGGCGCGATCACGTACTCCTTTTCCACACAGATCCCATGCACCTGTGTCTTCGTGTTCGAGGACTCCGACGGCGATGGCCGAGCTTCCGCTGGCGACTGGTGGACATTCTGGGTCTGGGATCTGGACGAGGGCTGGTCATTCACGGAAGAGGCGACATTCTACGACCAGGCAGCTGACGATTTCGTCGTGTCGAGCACGACTAGCAGTTAGGATGGATATGCTCATTTCCAGTAATCCGCAATTGAATCTCGCTCACAAAACCCTCAACACTCATTTGCCATAGCCCCTCAGGGCATCCATGGTCAACAGGCAGACAGCAGATGGGGTGATCGAGGCGATCGAGGCATCCGGAAGGCACTACAGGGACAGCATACCGATGATTGCGAGCGAGAACATATTGAGCCCGATGGTCAGGAGGGCCTGCGACTCCGATCTGCACGGACGCTACGCTGAGGGCCTTCCAGGTAGGAGATACTACCAGGGCTGCGATGACTTCGACACCATAGAGGAGGTGGGCATAGAAAGCGCCAGGAGGGTTTTCGATTGCCGCTTCGCGAACATACAGTCAACTTCTGGGACCAACTCAAACATGGGGGCACTGAAGTCCCTGGCCAAGCCAGGCGAGAAGATTACGGCCGTCTCTACTGCCGACGGGGGGCACATCTCGCACGCTAGGATGGGTGCGGTGGGGGTAAGGGGCCTGGACCTGATCACGTACCCGTGGAGCGAGGAGAGGATGGAGCCGGACATAGACGCAGCATCGTCAATGATCAGGAAAGAGGAGCCGTCAGTAGCCCTTTTCGGACAGTCGGTATTCCTGTTCCCGACCCCTCTGGAGGAGCTTGCCGACGCCGCACACGAGGTCGGTGCCAAGGTAATGTACGATGCCGCACACGTTCTCGGGCTTGTGGCAGGCGGGCAGTTCCAGGACCCGCTCAGGGAGGGTGCTGACGTCATGACCGGAAGCAGCCACAAGACTTTCCCCGGACCGCAGGGCGGATTCGTGATATCGGACTCCGAAGACGAGAAGCTACACAGGAGGCTGAACAGCGGGATCTTCCCCGGGGTGTGCTCATCTTACCACCTGCATCACGTAGCTGGAAAGGCAGTCGCACTGTCCGAGTTCGAGGAGTTCGGAGAGTCATATGCCAGGGACATCGTGGCAAACGCGCAGGCCCTAGGTGAGTCGCTGGCGTCGGAGGGCTTCGACGTAATCGCAGAGGATAGGGGGTTCACAGAGAGCCACCAGGTCGTAACTAGGCACGGGGAGACCGACTCAGGTGCTGGCAAGGTGGCAGCAGCAACTCTAGAGAAAGCCGGGATAATCACGAACATGAACATGCTTCCTGGCGACACGAAGGCACTTTCCCCCAGTGGATTGAGGCTCGGCACCCCCGAGCTAACCAGGATCGGGATGGGCACCGACGAAATGCAGGACGTAGCCAGATTCTTCGCCAGGGCCTTGCTAGATGAGGAGGACCCCTCATCAGTCAGGTCTGACGTGAAGGAGTTCAAGGGCGACTTCCAGACTGTGCAATACTGCTTCGAGCCAGGACCTGCATATCCCGGACTGTGACACTTGCGTAAAATATTCATCTGGTCACTGCCCGACCAGTGCGTGCACCATAGGTACCTGCTAGCGATATCCTTGTCGTTGCTGATGGTTTTGCCAGGCTGCTCGGCCCCGGATGGCTCCACATCAGAGGGCCAAAATGACCCAGATTGCGAGCAAGACCCCTCCTCTCCAGAGTGCTTCGAGGACTATGTCTCAGAGGACGACTGCTCCACGACACAGGTGTTCAATGGCCAGTCGTGCAGGGTGATGCTAAGGCCCGAGATGCTAGACTTCGGAGAGGGAGAAATCTCCTTGCAGGTCGGGTCAGAAATGCAGACCCTGACCCCGAGCTTCGTAGGAGACGCACCCAGCTCTTGGGCGTCAAAACCGGAGCTTCCCGAGGGAATCCAGATCGACCCGGAATCCGGCGAGATTTGGGGCACACCCTCAAACCAGTCATCAGCGATGACTTACACAATTCTAGCGACCAACGCAGCAGGGACCGCATCTGACACCATCGAGATAACCGTCCTCCCCGTACCAGTAAAGTCCTTGGAAATGGAGTCGGACCACATCCACTGCAGACTCGGCCAGGAGTGCAATTCCAAAACCCCTTACCACACGGGGGGAGATCCCGCAGAATGGCGCTCTGAGCCCCCACTCCCGAATGGCCTGTCTCTCGACGTCGACGGATCCATTTCTGGAACTCCTTCGACTATTGGTGACAGCAACCACACCATAACGGCAGCTAACGCAGGGGGATGGGCCTCTGACGTCCTAAGGGTGACAGTAACTCACCCGCCCCCAGTAGCTCTAGACTATGGATTCACGCTGTTCTCTTTCACCATAGGTCAGCAGCTCTCAATTACCCCCACCCTTAGCGGCGGGTCAGCAACGTTCTGGCTGGTTCAGCCGGAACTTCCTGCAGGCCTTTCAATCTCCTCGTCAGGGGTAATCTCCGGTTCCCCAGAAGACATCCAGGACGCAATCGAGTACACCATCTCGGCAGAGAACCAAGAAGGCTCGGTCCAGACGACAATATTTGTAGAGATCTTAGATATCCCGACCTATCAACTGGCTTACCCAGAGGCATCACTCGGACTCCAAATCGGCGAATACATCGCCCAGGTGAAGCCTTCATGGGTCGGTGGCAACCCTACCTCTTGGGAGGTGCACCCGCCCCTGCCAGAGGGATTGGCGCTCGACCAGTCTAACGGGGCAATCAGCGGGACCGCCTCGCAGGTTCAAGGATGGAGCACTCACACGGTTTGGGCGAACAACTCGGGAGGGGCCAGCTCAACAGAGATCTCTTTCGAAGTGATCAGCCTCCCTCCAGGATCCCTATATTGGGGGTCAAACGAGTACGCTCTCGCATCCAACGAGTCAGCTTCTATCCAACCGATATACAACGGGCCAGCCATAGAATCCTGGGAAGTCCACCCAAACCTCCCCCCCGGACTCCAGCTCTCCCAATCAGGATCAATCGAGGGCACTCCCACATCGCGGTCCGGATGGGCCGAGTACGAAGTCTGGGCGAACAACACGGGAGGATCATCCCATAGCACCATCTGGATAGGCATACACGACCTATTCGCCGACCAGGAGGACATCCTACGGGGTATGGGCACGACGAGCTGGGGGGGATGGCCCTCCCCAGTGCTCCCAATCGGCGAGTGGTCTTTCCCCATAGGATTCGCAGAGGGAGGGTACACCTCGGACATCCCCGTCATCTCCGCCAGCCATGTCGGGAAGGGCAGGATGATAGGTTTCGGTCACGAGGGCTGGGTCACTGGAAACGGCCCCTCGGAGACCGATTTCTCCCTCAGAGCTGTCGAGTGGGTGTGCGGCCAGGATGCCGAAGTCGGACTGGCCTTCGGAGCCGGATTCGACTCCTTCCAAGGAGAACTCGAAGCAGAGGGCCACAACGTCCACCTCTCGGTGACTCCCGACGACCTATCAGGAATAGACTGCCTACTGGACGAGTTCTGGAACGGCCATGACGACCAGGATAACGCGAACATTGTAAATTTCCTCGAATCGGGAGGGGGGCTGATAATGGGCGGGCATGCATGGTACTGGTCCTACTCCAACGTCGACGTCTCCCACAACTATCCCGGGAACAAAATCGCCCATAGCACCGGACTATTCGTTTCCCCCGATTGGGGGGACAATGAAGTAGACCTCAGCGAACCCCCCCATCCACTCAGATGGCCCCGTCTGGCAATAGAGGCGATCAGGTCGGACAGGATCGATGGGCAATCGCTATCGGGCGAAGAAGCGAGCGTCGCCGACGACACACTCTCAATTTGCACCAGCGTCGTCTCCCTAGACTTCTCTGACTTCTGGGCCCCACTCAGGGAGGTAGTCAACCAGACTGGATGGACAGTAATCGAGTACGGAACCCTGTGGGAGGACGTCGGATACGACCTCGGAGCGGATCCAGTTGCCGACACTCTCCTAAGAGTGGAGGCGGCACTGGCATTGGGCCTGCCTGCGAACGAGCTTACTGCCCACCCCAGTCACACAGAGTTCCCCGGGGAGGTGCCGGCAAACGCGACTCGAGTGACTAGAACCGTAACCATCGACGGAAACCAGAGCGGACTGCCGTCTAACTTCGGCTATGCATCCGCCAGGGCGCATCTGAGGATGACAACCGGCCTTTATGCAGCTGCAGGGGAGGTGGTCACCGTCACCCTCCCTAACGAAGCGGTTCAATCGGGTGCCTACGTCCTAGTTGGAGCCCATAGCGACAAGCTCTGGGGGAAGGAGCAGCTTCACAGGCACCCAGAGATTACCAGGTGGTGGTACGTGGATGATACTTCTATGGAAGTGGGCAACGCTTTCGGAGGCCCCATCTACATAGCAATAGAGGCAGGATCGTCCCTCGGAGACTTCCAGGTCACCCTCTCCAATGCCGTCCCGGCTCCCAGCTACCTCCTAGGAGGGACCGATCTGACAGACTGGCTAGACCAGATTCGACACGAACCAGCACCTTGGGCCGAGATCGGGAGCGACCAGTTCATCCTGACGGTCCCCAGCCACGAGATCAGGCAGCTGGAAAACCCAGACGAGCTGATGACTTGGTGGAGCCAGGCCCTGTCGATGGAGCACGAACTGTATGGCTTCCTACCATGGCCAAGAGTGGAGAGGGCCGTATTCGACGCACAGATCTCAGCAGGATGGATGCACTCGGGATACCCATTCATGGCACATGACCTAAGCGTGTCTGGAGTGGTAAACGTGACCCATATGAGCCAGGAGGGGGATTGGGGGATGTTCCACGAACTGGGGCACAACCACCAGTGGATGCCTTCGACACTACCCGGAACCACGGAGACTGGGTGCAACTTCGCCAGCGTATACCTGATGGAGGAACTAGTAGGGATTTCAGGCCACCAGGCCATAGACCCAGAGCGGAGGGAGACGAGGATGAGGGCCTACTTCGACAACGGGGCAAACATAGCCGACTGGTCGGTATGGGTCGCACTAGACACTTACCTGATCATCAAGGAAGAGTGGTCCTGGTCCCCGATCACCAACGCTCTCTCCGTGTACTATGACCTCCCAGAATCGGAGGTCCCAGTGGGCGACGACGCGGAGTTCAACGCTTGGGTGCTCCACCTTTCCAACTCCACGGGATACAACCTCGCGCCCTATCACGCTGCTTGGGGGTTCCCAGTATCGGACAATACGTTCCAAGCCCTCGAGGGCCTACCTGTGTGGGTAGAAGATCCGCTCCGGGGGGAGTACTTCGAGTACGAGGCAATCCTCAGGAACCTCTACTCGCCCAGCATTTCGGGAGCAAACTCGAACAACATCAGCTGGGAAACCTACGACAACGGCACCAATGTCACTCTGACCGTATTCTACGGGACCTCTGACGGGGGCGAACAGGCATCATCCTGGTCGAACAGCATAGTTTTCGGCAGCACTGGGGTCGGCAACGAATCCCAGGAAATCACAGGGCTAACTTGCTGCGGGACCGATTACTACGCTAGGATCAGGGCTTCGAACGGAGTCGCCGAGACCTGGTTCGGACCGATAAGCTGGACTACCGACTATCTGCCCGACTGATTGACTTGAGCAACCCCTCAAGTGAAAACCCTGGAATGTACTTCTCATGCAGGTAAGCCAGTGGAATCCAGGCCAGCGTATGCCCTATCGTAACAGCGAATGCCAGAACCATGCCGAGCCTAGGCTCTCCGTCCATCATGATTGCAACTAGGCCTAAAACCGCGAAATGAGAGACGTAGATCGTAAGAGAGAGCCTCCCAGCAGGCTCTAGGAAAGAAAGCCTATCCCCCAGAGTTGGATCGCCCCCTTGGGCCTCTCTACCCTCTAGCAATCTCATCATGAGGGCCACCATTGTACCAGAAACGACAAGGAATGGCATGCTAGCAGGGAAGAATGTGAGAACCGCATCCCCAGAGGTAAGGGCCCAAGCTTCTCCTTCTAATACAGCTATTACGATAGTAACGACAGTGGCAAGAAGACCCATCGCGACACCCTTCTCCCTAAAGCCACTTTTTGGCCCAAAATCATGCAGGATAGTCCCTAGAATTACGAAGAACAGCCAAGGGGCCGCTGGATAGGTTCCGTTCCACAATAGCCTAGCGAACCATTCTTCGGGCCCATCAGAATCCACTCTCTGGAACCAAGTCATTTCTGATCCTGCAACTCCCGACAAGAGGATAGGCGAAGCACAGAGAACGAGAACTCCAAGAGACCTCTGCGAAATGGTCATCCTCACTATTATCGGAGATAGCAATGCCGCAATGGCTAGCAAGGTCAGAACCCCGGGGGTGTGCCACTCGAACCTACCGCCCCTCTCAACGTTGAGGAGGACGTTTACAAGCAGTTGACAAATGAAAAGGAGGATGACCCTAGGAATAATCCAGTATGCCCATTGGGTCCCAGAGTGCCCACCGTCTAACCTCCTTCTGGCACTCCCATACATGCCCCAACCAGATATGGTCACGAAGAGTGGTGCTGCCATTCCCCCGAAAGCAGCTGCTACGAATGCGGCTGGATGGCCAACAGTCACTCCCTCTGGAGGAACAATGGCTGCCGTATGCACCTCTACCATGAACAGTACAGCTATTGCCCTGACTCTGTCTATGTGCCTAAGCCTCAATCAGACCACCGCCTCCCGACTGGCCAGCCAGTCACTATTCCGCTAGGGAAGCCGCGATTCAACCCTTCTGAAGGCTCTACTCCTGCTCTTCAATACCGGTTTCGTCCTCAGGGCCCTTTGCCACCCCTCCACCAAGGCCAAGCATGGACCTAGTCTCGGGTATCGACAGCCCCCATCCGATGGAACCAATCGCACCGATGTACATCATGGCTATAGCGACATGAAGGTAAACTAGAGGAGCACCAGCATCCCCTCCGAAGTTGGTCCAACCCATCGGTCCTAGGTTCTCTGATACCAGTCCCGTGTAGTTTGCAGCTCCCTCGTCATCAATTTCGCTGAATGTGTGTATCTCGAAGACAGGCATAGACTCTGTGCTATTCTCCGAGATATCCGGATTCAAATTCCCAGGCCCCCTTAGATCAAGGTGGAAGACTACCTCTGCCTTACCGTACATAATAGCGGTCGTGATCGGCTCGACCTTGAGGTCTATGTTCGCCTCCAGGTATACGGGGAGGGCCCCTGGAATAACGTCCACGAAAGTCGAGGAACCAATCAGCTTCCCTTGGATCTGGGTATTGGACGGGTTAACCGTGACCGTATGCTCTATCATGTCTATACCCTTGTACGTGGTTTCCCCGCCCACCACCGAAGTCCCGATTGCATATCCCGCTACATTCAGGTTGAACGGGTCATTAGGGCTGGCCAATCCTCCAACGGTCCCCATCAGGGAAGTCTCGTTGTTTCCAGCGTGATTAGTGAGCAATGCGCTAGCAGCATGGCCCCCGCTAGCCCCCTCTTCTCTATGAGGTGCCCTCCAAGTCAAGTGCTCCGTCATTCCGTATACTTGGCCCGGATCACAAGGAAGATCGTATCCGATGAACGCCCCACTGGAGTCGTAGTCGAAGTCGCAAGTTCCGTCCCCATCGGAGTTGATGTATCCCTGCGCCATCCTCTGCCCTCTCGTTTCTTCCGCGGTGCTCATCTTGTACACCGACCTGTCCCCAGTACTGATTCCCCCCGAACCATAGTACGTGGCGTTAGTCTCAAGGCTATTCCACGAGAAGAATCCGAAGTAGGCGCTCACAGCGTCATCCCAGCCATATAGCCAGTTGCTAATGGGCATCGAGTAGTAGGCGGTGTTGCCCGTCACGAAGTTCAGCAGCACAGGCATCACTATGTCGAAGTAGAAGTTAGCTACCCAGTCCCTTAGTGCTTGAGCAGCTTCGACTGGGATATCGTAAAGGGATGCTACGTATGCATCGTCCCAAACGTGCTGCACTCCTTCTGAGTCTGGAAGCGACATTCCCGAGAGCTCACCGAACATGAATGCCCGAGGGAAGTCCCCCTTCAGGCCTATAACCGGGTCATTTAGGATGAAGTCGGACTTCTCCATGCTCAATGCGGCGCTTCCGACGAAGTCACCTCTGTTGAGGCCTATCGGGATGTGAGTCCCCCCAAGTGGGTCGAAGTCACCGAAAGCAGTAAGCCACCAGTCGTTTGAATTCATTGTCCCTTGGCCCCCAGTGAGGATGAGCTCGAACTCCATGGGGATGTATCCCCCTATTTCCAATCCGACCCAGGGCACCACGTAGTCCGCCAGCGCCCCAATTGTGAGCAGCCCTAGGCCGTATGTTTCCATTGCTGCGAAGTAATCCCCCTCCTGAAGTGGAAGCAGTAGGCCCACAACCATCCCCGGCAGGGGTATCCCGCTAATCTCGACTGAGCTCAACAGGCCAACGCTATCGTTGAACAGGAGGTTCTCCAAGACGCCTTCGTCCCACGCCCCGACTGTGATCCCCGATGCAGTCTCGAACCTCTCATCTAGTTGAGGAGTCTGGTCGTTAATTTCCGCTCCACCTCCAAGGCTAGCAAATTTTGATGCGGCTAGCGAATAGACTGCCAAATCAGTACTCTGAATCTCAGCTGGGTCTTCACTACCCGAGTAGCCCAGAAGAGCAGCTCGAACTGGGGTGACTGTATCGCTAGGTGCACCCATTCCCGCGATCAATAGTGGCCCCATGTCGCATGTTAGAGCAATGCAGTTCCCATCAGCGTCTTGGGCATTGTAGAAAATCGACTTAATCACTGAGGTATTCCAATTACCAACGCCCGACGATCCATCTGTGCCTGCAAATGACTCGTTTAGCATGGCATACTCTGCTACTGCGCTCATGTTTCCGAACACGAACTTGCCCCCACCGGCAGCCACCGCAGTAGCCTCGATATCGTCAGATGCCCAGACGCTGGGGGCCCTGTTCTTGAGATCGAACTCGATCATCTGGGCCGCGAACATTGCCTTGGCGAAGATCTCACCGTACTCTATCCCCGGGCCCATCCCGCCCATCCTCTGGGTGTTCCATAGGATGTTGATCTGATTCACCACGGTATCCCCAGACACCGAGGCGTGCTCCACCCCCTGATCGTCCGTCCAGGTGCAGTCCTCGCACCATTCGAACACTTCGTATCCCGAGTAGGTGATGCTCTTCTCAGCGTAGTCGAAGTCTAGGATCTCCCTAGTCGTATTCTCGTAGAATATGAAGGGACCCACTCTCTCGTAGGTTGGATCCGCTCCAGCCTGCACCTCATCTAGGTTGGAGATCGAGTTCGCGAAGTAAGCCTTCTGCGAAGAAGGGTTCAGCCATTCCTCGTCAAAGTCGAAGGTATAGTCTTCGTTCCCGTCCTCGTCCAGACCGTCGTAGCCTTCGGCCACAAGGGTCTCGACGTTGCCCTGAATCAGATTGTCTACAAACCCAGTAGCGGCCATTCCTACATTCACCAGTAGCAGAAGAGCTCCTATTCCTATTGCCATAGTACCTTTGTTTTCCACAGTATCACCTGCCCTTGCGAGTGGGGCACCTAGCATAAATCATTACACTTGGTTTGGCAAAAAACACTTGGATGGGTCACAAAGGCCCATTGGTATCAGGCCTAGCCTATAGACAAGGTTCATTTCGATACTCATTCGCGACAGCTCTAGGACCCGTAGCTCAGTTGGTTAGAGCGCTCGGCTCATAACCGAGTGGTCATCGGTTCAAATCCGGTCGGGTCCACCATCAATTGCGACCCCAGATAATGACGCATTTCGCGCCC
>PAYZ01000024.1 GCA_002716085.1 Methanobacteriota archaeon
ATCATGTTTCATTCAACCCAAGAAAATGCCGCCCCAACAGCGTTGCGACTTGCCTCGCAGTATCCAGATGGCCTTGCCCTTTTGCGCTGGTACTCATCCGAGCCAATGTTCCAGCATCAGCCAAGAGCGAACCGATTTGATCGACAGCACAATCCAAGGATTGGCATCACTGGACTTCCTCGATCAGGAAAGTCAGCAGTTCTGCAAAAGGTCGTAGACATGATTTCCCAAGAAGATGGCGGATTCAGGAGGACGAGGGGGCCATCTCCTCCTGAACACATTGTAGCAGGAATGAGATGCGAGCCAGTAATTGAGAACGGGGAGAGAGTAGGATACGCATGCATTAACATTGTCACTGGAGAAAAGGGAGTGATGGCTCACAGGAATATCGACTCAAGAAATAGAGTGCTTGGTTTCGGGATTGATCCTTCGGAAATTGAAAGGGTCGGTGTACCGGCAATTATTGATGCAATAGGAAACTGTGAGATTTTGGTCATTGACGAAGTGGGCAAGTTCACTGTGGAAAGCGAGGTTTTTGTCGATTCTGTGCGAGTGGCATTGCAGAACGACATGCCGACATTACTTACGCTACATAAGAAGAGCAGGCATCCACTCCTTCAGGACATAAGGAGGCGTGATGATGCTAGAATTCTGGAGGTTACCCCCGTAAATAGATCTCTTCTTCCATACAAGATCCACAAACTGATCCAGGAGTTCTGATGTATCTCATCAGGAAAGTGTAGGTATGGATTCGCCAGCAAGAAGATTGACAAGACTTCTCACTGGATTCTTAATTACACTCTTGATTGTTCTGATTTTTTCTTATGTTGATGAAGGGTCTTTTTTCGGAGAATATTGGTTAGCTCCTGCATCGATTGCTATTCTTTCCTCATTAGTGATGTTTCTATTCTATGCAGGAAGAGGCAGGCCACATGGAGAATGGTTTACTGACTCATGGTTCAGCAGAGAAGATGAAGGCGAAATGAGATCTAGGCTCGAGAATGAAAGGGAAGAGGCCAGCATTCGGGATCTTGGATCAAAATGGGCTAGGATGGAGATGGCACACTTAGAGGAAAAACATAGTGAGGAATAGGGAGCGAAAACTTGACCCTTCTCTTCTCATCAGAAAGGTACAGGTGGAAGCATGGGAGAAGTGCCAGGAGAATTGAGATATACTGCTGAACATGAGTGGGTGAGGGAAGAAGGAGGGGAAGTTTGCATTGGAATAACCGACTTCGCTCAGAACGCTCTCACTGAAGTTGTCTGGGTAGAGCTACCAGAGATTGGAACTACTGTTGAAGTAATGGAGTCATTCGCTAGTGTTGAATCCGTGAAATCAGTTAGCGAAATCTATGCTCCGATGGCAGGTGTCATTTCCGAAGTGAACGAATCTTTGGAAGATTCACCTGAGAAAATCAATGAAGATCCTTATGGATCTGGGTGGATATGTAAAATCCGAATAGAAGGGGAGATGGAATTTGAAGGGCTGCTTGATTCTTCTGAATACTCTGATTTGATCGGAGACTAAGCATGGAAGAAGTTCCTCCTAGGAGTAGTTCTCAATTCTCTGCAAATGGGGATCTCTCTGGGTCACGAGTAATGCGAATTTATGTCGATGGGTCTTGTGAAGATAACCAAAATGTTTCACCTTCAACTAAAGCTGGATGGGGTTTCTGCGTGATTGAGGGTGATGATGGAGCAGGGAGGGGGAGGGGGGACTTGGTTTTCGAGGCTTTTGGACCTGTTACAACGAGTTCAGAAGAATCCCTATTTTTCGGAGCAGAAGTCGGTTCAAACAATACTGCAGAATTGTCTGCAATCATCAATGCTCTGAGATGGGTCCTTTCTTCTGGAATACAAAGTAGAGTGGAGATCTGCACCGATTCAAAATACGCAGGCAATATTTCTAGCGGGATTTGGAAAGCAAAAGCTAATTTGGCTCTGGTTAGTTGTGTCAGGAGATTTTGGGAGGAAGTCTCGGAAACAATGCCAATAAGTTGGAGGCACGTCAAGGCACATAGAGGTCACAGGTGGAACGAGAGGGCCGATCATCTAGCATATAGAGCCACTCTTGGAGAAACCCCAGTACCTCTGCAGTTCTGGAAGCCTGGACAGAGGTAGTTAATCTTCCTTTAACGGGCCCAAAACCAGCATTACATATGCCGATTGAATCAGAAGGAGGAGGCCGATGAGGCTTAGCAATAATCCCGTAGGATCGGGAAGATGGCTCTGCAGGATGTTTCCTGCAGTCCAAGACATAGATAGCACAACGAATGCTAGCACCATTTCCAATCTTGCTGAGCGTGCGGGGTCCTCCCACAGGTCAACCCAAGGAATTAGTCCCCTCCGTTTGAAGTTGTATCGGTACCAAGCCACATACCCCACAGCAAGGCCTGAAATACCAATTATTCCCAAAGAAAAACCTGTATCCCCCCATGGGCCCGCTGGAGCGATCCCCAAGAATAACGAGTTCAATATTAGGACGAAAGATAAGACTGCGAGGGGGATCCATTCAGGATCCTGATTGGTTGCCACGTAGGGAGCGAAGAGAGTCGCAGTAATGATGTATTGCTTATCCCTGGGGTGGTGTGAGAATATGCAAGAAGTAACCTATTCTGATGTTCAGTCTGCTGCTGAAAGGCTGGATGGTGTAGTTTCAAAGACCCCGGTGATTTCTTCACAGGAGATTGACAGAATGGCAGGAAGAAGCGTTTTCATGAAATGCGAAAACCTTCAACACGTGGGTGCATTCAAATTCAGGGGGGCTTCTAATGCCGTAATTCTCCTAGAAGAGGAGTGTGATTCGGGAATTTGTACTCACAGTAGTGGGAACCACGGCCAAGCTGTCGCTCTCGCTGCAAAGCAAAGAGGTGTGCCCGCCTACATTGTAATGCCCAAGACGGCTCCTAGAGTGAAAATTGAGGGTGTAAAAAGTCACGGAGCTGAGGTCATTCTCTGCGAGCCAACTCTTGAAGCTAGGATTACTACGGCTAACTCAGTACTAGATAGGACCGGGGCATATTTTATCCATCCTTTCGATAATCACAACGTCATAGCCGGTCAGGGAACGGTTGCAAAGGAGATGATTGAGGAATGCGGAAGTTTGGACGCAGTTCTTGCTCCTATTGGGGGTGGAGGATTGATGTCTGGGACAAGTATTTCGACCAGAGCTCTTCTTCCCAATGCACAAATCTTTGGGACTGAGCCTTATGGGGCCGACGACGCTGCAAAATCGCTCGAATCGGGTGAGTTCGTTCCCCAGACTGGGCCTGACACGATTTGTGATGGTCTACTTACAAGCATGGGGGAGATAACATGGCCCATCATAAAGAGTCATGTTGAGCAAATTATCAGAGTAAGTGACGAAGATGTGTTGAAGGCCATGACGATCTTAAACGAAGTTTTTGACATGATTGTGGAGCCTAGCGGGGCAATTTCTCTAGCTGCAGTGCTAAAGGATGAGTTCGTAGAAAAGGAAGGTATCGATAGGATTGGGATAATTCTGTGTGGTGGGAACGTGGATCGAGAAAAACTGCCATTCTGAATATATGGAAATCATTTGACAAGAGCTTTGATATTGTTCATTTCTGGCTAGTCAAGGGCTTGTTGTATACGCTAAACGCAGTGATGGGATAGATTGTGGAGCACGAGCCGGGATTTGCACCCGGGTCCATGGATCTGCAGTCCATTGCATAGCTGCTCTGCCACTCGTGCTGCGCCTCCCCGACCAACCACCCTCTCTTGAAGACTGTCCGTGCTTCACGGAATACCTTCATTGGGAAGAGGGGGGCCTGTACCTTTGTGCCTCGAGTGTCATCTAGGTTCGAAGGTCTCGGCGTGGGATTCGCTCCGTACCTCCAACCTCCAGGGCCGGAGGTTGTCAGGTGGACGGTTGGAGAGCCTGGTTTCGAGACTCCAGAAGAAATTGTTGAGGCTGCAATTGAAGAGCTGCGGAGAGGGAGGACGAAGTACACTCGAGGGCCGGGAACAATAGAACTGTGCCAATCTGTGGCGAACTATCTATCGCTATATCACGATATCGAAGCTAGTGCTGAAGACATAGTAGTGACTCCTGGTGCCAAGCAAGCATTGCTGTATTCTTTCCTGATTACTACGATGCCTGGAGATGAGGCAATACTGCTTGCTCCTTCTTGGGCATCTTATGAGCCGATGCTGGAGTTCATTGGAGCTGTGCCTGTCCATGTTCAGGTCAACATGGAAGACTTTCATCCCGATATAGGCACGATTAGAGAGGCAATCACCGATAGGACAAGGATGATTCTAGTTAACTCGCCGTGTAATCCAACTGGAGCAGTGTTCACGCCAGAGGAGATATCTGAGATTGTCCAACTTGCTGTGGAACATGACCTTTGGATAGTGTCAGACGAGATATACGGTAGAATGGTCTGGGTAGACTGGCCTCATGTTTCTCCAGCGACCATCCCTGGAGGGAAGGAGAGGACAATAGTAGTCAATGGATGGTCCAAATCCTGGGCAATGACTGGAATGAGGGTTGGTTTCCTAACTGGACCTAAGGAGGCGGTAAAGGCTGCTATGAAGAGCCAGGCAAACTCAGCATCCCATATCCCTACATTCATGATGGAAGCAGCGAGAACTGCTCTGGAGTGTGAAGATTCAGTGGAGTCCTTCAACCAAGAATATCTGAAGAGGAGAGAGATCATGAGGGCAGGGTTGGATTCGATTCCCGGAATTCGTGTTCCGGAGCCTGAAGGGGCCTTCTACGTGTTTGCTGATATAACAGGAACTGGGATGACGGATATCGAGTTTGCAGAAGGTGCATTGGAAGCAGGAGTTCAACTAATTCCTGCCTCTCTGATTTCTGGTGGTGAAGGTTTTGTCAGAGTATCATACGCCGCAGACGAAGAAGCGATTCACGAAGGACTATCTAGACTGAGATCTTGGCTTATTCAAGAGTGAGTTTGAAATCGAAGGTGCCTCACAGTTGCAATGTGGGTGGAACTGAATCAGTAGGATCGCACGTCTTGTTAGACTACACCAACTACATTTCACCAAAGGGCGATGGTGGGGCTAGGATCCTTTGCATACTTAGAGACTCGGTGCGTGATTCCGGTGTTAGAGAGGTGCACTCACACGTAGAGTCATTCGATGGATCAATCAGTCCTCCGGGGTTCGCTTCAGTAGTTCTTATCGACGAGAGTCACGTAAGTGCACACTGCTACTCCGAAAAGGGCATACTGGCAGTAGATGTCTTTACCTGTGGAGAAAATGATGCAGATTCCCTGGCAGATTTAATTCACGAGAGGTTAATATCGGAAATTCCTACTCTCAGGCTAGTATTTCGAGAACGAGTAAGTCGATTTAGGAGTGATTAGGTGGCTATTCGAGACTTCATTGATGATCACTACAAACACTTCAATGCTGGAGAGCTTTCTCGTTGCGTGGAATCACTTAGAGGTTTCCTCGATTTAGGAGGGAGGTTGATAGTGACAATTGCAGGGGCAATGTCTACTGCAGAGATAGGAAGAAGCTTGGCACCTGCAATTAGGAATCAGAGGGTTCATGCGATTTGCTGTACGGGTGCAAATTTGGAAGAAGATCTGTTCAGTCTAGTCTCAAGATCCGATTACGAGACAGTGGCTAATTGGAGGCAGCAGACCCGTCGTGATGATGCTGATCTAGCCAGAAGAGGTATGAATCGAGTAACCGATGTAGCAATTCCAGAGAGTACAATTGTTAGAATCGGGGAGAAGATGATGGAGCTGTGGGAAGAAGCTGAGGTAGTTGGAGATTCACGATTCCCACACGAATATTTCTACGATCTTCTCCTCCATGGGGAATTGGACTTCTCATACCCCCCGGAAAAATCATGGCTAATGGCGGCCGCTGATGCGAATCTTCCAATATTCACTCCCGGATGGGAGGACTCTACTCTTGGCAATCTCCTTGCTGCAAAGGTAATCGACTGTAGTTTGAAGAGTAATTCTATTGTCAGGGGCGGATTGGACGCTATGCAATCTCTGGCAGACTGGTACAGGGAAGACGATTCGCCGACAGGAATTCTGCAAGTCGGAGGAGGGATTTCTGGGGACTTTGCCATTTCTGTAGTTCCTATGCTAATACAGGATGCAAAGGTGAGCGTGCCCCTTTGGTCTTGGTTTGCTCAAATTTCTGAGTCCAAGCCATCTTACGGGGGATACTCAGGAGCCCTTCCAAATGAGAAAATTAGCTGGGGAAAGTTGGATGTGGATACTCCTCAGTTCGTAATCGAATCAGATGCGAGCATCGTCCTTCCGCTACTATTATCATCTTTGGAATAGGGAATAGTACGGAGCTCCCGATTCGGATATTCTCAGCAACTGGTTATACTTGGAAGTCCTATCTGAGCGTGCTGGGGCTCCTGTTTTTATCTGTCCGGAGTGGGTCCCTACTGCCAAGTCAGCAATAATGTCATCCGAAGTCTCCCCCGATCTATGGCTTATGATAGTTGCAAAGCCTGCTTCCTTTGCCGTTTCAATTACTTGCATTGTTTCTGTTACCGTCCCTATCTGGTTTAGTTTAATCAAAATGGCATTTGAAGCGGATTCTTCGATGCCCCTCAACAGGCGGCTTTGGTTTGTTACGTATAGGTCGTCACCCACAATCTGGATACGTTGCCCCTCTCTTGCAGTGAATTCTGACCAAGCCCCCCAGTCGTCCTCTCCAAACGGATCCTCGATCGATACGATTGGGTAGTCATCTATCCAATTGGAATACACTTTACTGAGTTCAGAGCCGGAAAGTTTAGTCCCATCTATGTGATAATGACTGCCATCATAGAACTCCTGGGCCGCAACGTCTAGAGCAATAGAGATCTGCTTTCCTTCGGTATAGCCAGCTTTGTTTATTGCCTCTAGGACAAATCTGAGTCCCTCTTCGTTTCTTGGTAGATTTGGCGTGAATCCCCCTTCGTCCCCAATGCCCACCAGAAGGTTCTCATCGCCCAGTATTGACTTTAGTGAGTGATAAACCTCTACACCGGCACGCAGAGCTTCGGAGAAGTTGTCAAAGCCGTGTGGTATGACCATAAACTCCTGGACATCGACATTCGAATTCGCGTGTGCTCCTCCATTGAGAATGTTCATCATTGGCACTGGTAGTGCAGTTTTTCCTGAGGCAGAAATTTTTTTCCACAGATCAATTGGATGAGCAGCACGAAGGCATGACATTGAGGTCCCAAGAATTGCATTGGCGCCCAATCTAGACTTGTTTCTAGTTCCGTCCAATTCAATCAGTGCTGTGTCTATTTCGTCTTGTTTTGAGGGATCCATTCCCAAAAGTGCTTCTCTGATTTCACCATTGACGTTTGTTACTGCTTTACTTACGCCTCTTCCCATCCACTTATCTCCACCATCACGCAGTTCAACTGCCTCATGTGTCCCAGTACTCGCTCCCGATGGAACTGCGGCCCTACCAGCGAGTAAGCCATCTACGAAGCAGTCTACTTCGACAGTTGGGTTCCCCCTAGAATCCAATACTGCCCGAGCGGAGATGTCGCTGATAGCGGCACCCATTGGAGGGTCGGTAGGCATCGTGCATGTGAAGGTAGCGCATTGATACTCTATGAGTTAAGCCAACTAAGCCAACGGGAAACCTTACTCTGAATATCTGGAACTTCTAACTCCGATCTGCAACAACACTCCCAACATAGCTGCTCCTGATTTGGGGATATCGAGAAGAGCTCCGCTCGCATCAATATTCCTTCTGAATCTGGAGAGCTTCTATTATCATCAACGAAGCAATGAATTAGGTTCTTCGGATAGTGGTGGATTCTACCTGTGTCGGGACAACATAGAATTGCGCTTCTTCGTAGGAAGATCAGTGATGAGCCCGTTTGTTTATCTAGTTCGTGTCCAACTATCCTAGATCCATTTAGTAGGGCTGCAACGTCGACATTGTACCATTGAGAATGAGAGTGTGTGATGTCCATTTCCGAGACATCGTCAAGATACTCCTGAATTCTCAGTTGGGAGATGGCTTCCTCCCTATTCATATGCCACCAAGTGCGGCCATCCCATTTGAATCAAACCAATAGTAATTCTTTTCAGGCTCTCTGAAAAACGGAAAACTACAGAAATAAATTATATCATTGCATCAAGAAACAACAATAAATTGTTCATTTTTCGGAGAAACCATGAGTAATGTTGACTCATTGGATAGATCGATTCTCACCTACCTAAGGGAATCAGCAAGGGCCCCTTATGTGGATATTGCGAAGAAAGTAGGAGTGACAGAGAGAACGGTTAGGACTCGAATCAAAAGGCTCGAGGAAGAGGGCATCATCAGAGGTTACACAGTTAGGGAGGCTGGGATAGGCCTCACAGCACTAATTCGACTAAAGGTAGGCCCCGGAACTGAGATTGGTTCCCTAGCAGGAGAGTTCTCTGGTTGGCAGGGGGTGGAGTGTGTGTACGAAATTAGTGGGGATGCGGATCTTGTAGCGGTGGTGCACGTTGACGATACGGTTGCTCTCAGAGACATGCTTGACAAGATGTGGCTAGCTGCTCCTGGAGACATCAGCTCTACTCAAACAGAGCTGGTTCTTGAGCAGTACTAATTCCTATTCTTTTGAAAGAAGATACCTGAAGTACTTGATTCTGCCAGATTTGAGAGCTTCGTATATGGGTGTACCGGGGACGCCCCCGAATGTCTCGAAGCTCTTCCTAAGTGATCTGGGAGCACTCTTGCGAATCATCATCTTCCTGTCCTCTTCAATTAAATTCAATGCATCAATTACATTTCCAGTTACATCTCTACTGGTTTCTACTACGAATCCTGCTTCGGTGAACTGAGCTTCCATATTTTCCATTGTTGATTGATCTCGCATGTCTGTCCAACAAAGATTACCTCCAGGAATTAATACTCTGAAAGCTTCACTAAGAAATTTCGGGATGTCGCCGTAGCAGTGAGATGACTCTACATTGTAGACTATGTGGAAAGACTCATCTGGTAGTGGGAGCATCTCTGCGTTTCCGGTAATGAACTCGAGGTTTTCCTGACTGGAGTACCAATTCGAGCAAAGCTTGACTGCTTCTCCAGAATAGTCTACAGCGACCAGTCTCTCGGGAGAAAATGTCTTTGCAATCCAACTAGCACCCCCTCCCCTCCCTGAGCCAACCTCCAG
The DNA here is from genome assembly GCA_002716085.1 of Methanobacteriota archaeon. GTDB lineage: Archaea > Thermoplasmatota > Poseidoniia > Poseidoniales > Thalassarchaeaceae > UBA36. The sequence goes on from PAYZ01000024.1 coordinate 9,143, forward strand.
AACATGCTTATCTTTGAGAGAGACGTCTCTGACATTCATTTCGTAAAGCTGAATGAATAGTCTGTCCTTTTCGTCCTCTTCATCGAGATTGACCTCGAAATCATCAATGTACCCGTAATTCATGAACCTGAAAGTTGGATCAGTTTGTGATTTTGCCATTCTCTGGTATAGCCTATTCCACATTCTACTTCTGATTCTAGGAGGAGCGATTCTCATTAGGAGATAAAATGCCCTTGCAGGTAAGCCCATTGCCAAGGTAGCACCTAAGCCTTCCACTTGACCGAACAGCCGATACTCTCCGTCCTAGGTAATGAAACAATGTTTCCAGACAATAGATCTGCAATTGCGTCTTCTAGTTCAGAGGTTGTTGCATGGGAGGGGTCGCGAGGAGAGTCATCCATCCTACCCCTGTATACAACCTCACCATCTGGTCGCAAAAGATAGAATTCGGGAGTTCTCTCTGCTCCGTAAGAAAGTGCTACTTCCCGAGATGCGTCGTGAAGATATGGATAGCTCATGCCTCTGTCTGCCCTTTTTACCATATTTTCCCAGGAGTCGGATTCGTAATTTACTGGGTCGTTGGAGTTGATTCCTGCGAATCCGATCCCTTCCTTCCTAGAAAGATCTGCTATCTTTTCTATTCGGGGCTCCGATCCAACAACGTAAGGGCAGTGATTGCAAGTGAAGAAGACTATAGCTCCATTTTCTCCCATTACATCAGATAGGGTCATATTTCCATTTCCTGAGTTTGAATTGGCGTTTGGCAGACTGAAGTCTGGGGCTCTTGAGCCGGGCTCTACAGATTGGGCAATGTGCATACTAGACCGACATTGATAGAGCAGTTCAATCCTTTGGAAGGGTTGTCTCTCTGCCTACAACCATGCGATCTCTGCACTCTTCAAGCCTTCTTCTGGAGAGTCTATGCTGGGGGTCAACATCCAGAACCCTCCTCCATGCAGAGGCTGCTTTCTCTGGATCTCCCTCCTCATGTAGGATTGCAGCAATTCTCAGCATAGCATCAATGTGTTGAGGATCTGAATTTACTGCGCCTTCAAAGTCAGAAAGAGCCTCATCGGACCTCCCGAAGTCCAAGTATAGAAGGCCTCTCTGGTACCTAGCCTCAGATAGCTCGGGATTTTCTTCGATTGCTTTGTTTAGTGGTTTTTCGGCTTGCTCAGACCGGCCCCGGGCAATCATGCAAGTTCCAAGATGTACGAGGCCCATAGAATGGTTGGGATTCATCTGTAGAAGGTTTCCTAGCTCTTCTTGAGCTGCAGCCCAGTCACCTTGATTCATTAGGATCTCAGATCTTCTGAGTCGTGCTAGTTCATGGTTTGGTCTGGATTCTACTAATCGATTTGCGTCATCTAGAGCCATAGAAAGGTCGTCGCATAGCAGTGCTGCAGAGGAGCGATTCAGCCTTGCTCGAGAGTGGTCTGGATCGATCTGAAGAGCCGTTGTGAAGAAGTTCTTTGCTTCTTCGATCCTTCCCAGTCTTGCAGAAATAATTCCTCGTATGAATGGGACTGTTGGGTTATTATTCAGAATGGTAGTAGCCTCCAGAGAAAGGGCGTTTGCTTGTTCGAGATCACCAACTTCCAGAGATAGCTGAGCTTCTTCAAGAGGTATTGATGGATGGTCAGGGATTAGCCTCCTAGCCCTAACTAGTGCCACTTCTGCCTCATCAAAAGAACCCTGATACCTCAGGGCCCGGGCCCTCCCTAGCCAAGCCAGGCCTGATTCTCGGTCGATTTGTATCGCCTTTTCGAAAGACACGAGGGCATCAATAATTGGCAAAGGATCTAGTCTTCCTGTTTCGTCTCTGATATTCTCAGACTCCACTAGAGATAGTCTGCCCTTCATTACGTGCATTGTTGCTGAATCCCAAGATTCCTCGGGTGCATCATCTAGGGTCCTCTTGGATGATTCTGTAGCCCCCTTGCTGAGCCAAATCTGGCTTAGTTTACCCCTAGCTTCGGCATCTCCCGGAGTCTTGGTCAGATGCTCATCTAGTACTTCTATTGCAGCGTCTGTTCTTCCATCATTCTCTAGAATCTCGGATTCCATTACTACGGTGTACTCGCCAAGAGCGTGTGCTCGTCTAATGCACTTTAACGCGTCCTTAGTTCCACCCTTGCCTGCAGCCAGAAGTCTTGCCTTTAGTGCCCATGCTTGGCCAAAATTCGTATCATATTCTATTGCCTTTTCCACGGATTCAGTCGCAGCACTAATCTCCCCAATGAGCAGTTGCTTTGCTGCACGCTCTACCAACCTGTTTGCACTAAGTGGTTGGCCAGAAAGAGATTTCTCGCCATCTATCGACTCTCTGGCTCTCTGGGCAATCTGCGATAGTTCGGATTGTTCTTGTGAAGCTTCTGAAGAGATTCCGAGAGCATCTAGCCTCTTTCTATTCCTACTAATTCTATCATCTTCTCTTCCATCTAATAGCAATGTCTGCTCTTCGAGAACACTGACGTCGTCGGGAGTGATTGCCAGCAATCTCTCCAGAGTTCTGTCTAGAGCTTCCAAATCGCCATTCTCTCTTTGGATAGAAGATAGCGCCCGCAATGAAGATTCGTCTTCCGGATTCAAATCATTGGCCCTCTGGAAGCAATCTTCGGCCCAGTCATACCTGTTTACCAGATGGAACAATTCACCAAGCCTCCTGTGCTCTCCAGCAGAAAGCTCGACGTCCTCGGCTTTCATCTCAGCTTCAGTCAGAATTGCAGATAGTCTCTTTGTGAGGGGTTTTAGGCCGGAAATCGGTTTTTCTCCATGTTCAATTCCGGGTTCTGGATAGTGCTCAAGCAATGACTTTGCAGCATGAGAGGCTATTGCGCATGCCTCGCTGTTGCTCACTGGAATGCCCTGATTGAACAGAAGGGATTCTGCTGACTCCAAGGATCTGTGAACTCCTAGAAGATAGTGCACTTCTGGAGAGTCGGAAAGAATGGTATCTACTCCTCGTGAGAGCAGATCTAGACTCTCAGAAGTCTTGCTTAGATTACCTTTCATTGAGCCAAGCTTGAATGCCATCTTCTCCCTTTGTCTAAGAACTGATTTGTGTTTCATCCAAAGTGCAAATAATGCTACAGACAGGACACCATAGAGAGTTAGGATCGCCATAGTGGTGTCTTGCATCGACCCGAGCGGACATGAGAGACTTTTGATGGCTTCTGCTGAGCTTGGCCCCGAGAAGGGCTTTATCGCCAGAGCTTCGGCTCGCCGGCAAGTTATCAAACGAGCTATTCCAAGTCACTAACTGAGTAAGCTTGCACCCCTAATTTGAGTGTCTGTGGTCCTACAGTTTTACCCACTACGTTGTTTATTCCAGCTCCTGAAGCGAGTTCGTGAATCCTATCGGTAACTTTTCCTGAAAAGATGAGGCCCTTTGCCCCTTCAGTCCCGCTTAGTGCGGTCTCCAGATCCTTTGCGCTTACGGGATCGGAGCCAGAGCCATCCTCGAGTACAATCACTGCTTGGTTTCTCTTTAGGCCATCCATCAATGGGGCCCATCCCTTTACGACATCTGGAGCCTCAAGAGACGGCTTTCCCTTACCTACTGAAGCATCATCATCTTTCTGGATCTCGGTTTGGATTCTAGCCACTGCCTTGGAAGCCGGTTCCTTCTGTCCTAGGCACTTTGTAACTACCTTCCCCTCGAGGTGTTCTACCTCTCGACTCTGTGGGGCGAATGCAACGTGAGTTAGAGATTTGCCCAGGGTTCCACTTATTTCCATTAGGAGTAGCTTGCCCCCTCTGTCCCCGTCTAGAAAGGCGGTAACGGTCTTCTTCTTAGAGGCTAGATCTGCGAGCTGCGGCTTTATTCCAGAACCCATGGTTGCAATAGCATTGTTAATTCCATACTTCAGTAGATTTCGGACATCGTTTCTACCTTCGACTATTATGATCGCGTCCGAATTCTTTACGTTCGGCCCAGCGGTCATTTCTTCAAAGTCGATCTCGGTATCTAGAGTAAGCACGGCCCTTACCTCATCTAGTATGTTCTTAGACTCGCCAGATGCGGAGTTTACAATTCCTAGCGGGAGTTCCTTGGCTCTATCTATGACGTGATCCCTCTTGGCAGAACGGATGTTCTCGATTTCCTTGACCTTGATTACTGCCTTGCAAGGGCCGATGCGATCTATGGTTTCGAGAGCTGCTCCGATCACGGCAGTGCTTACCTGATCTATAGAAGATGACACTTCTATCTGGCCCTGAACTCTTCCCTTGTGGTTGTTCAGATTTACATCGACATGGCCTATTCTTCCCGTTCTCTGAAGTTTCCTCAGTTGTAATCCCTCCCCTAGGAGGCCCTCGGTCTGACCAAAGATTGCTCCAACTACGTCCTTCCGAGCTACTGTTCCGTCGACTCTAATGGTTGCGTGTATGACATATTTTCCTTCACTTGACATGTTTATTCATTCCTGTTGCCTCTCGGCCCCCAAACGGGGCCTTGCCCCCTTTTTCGCCATCTTGGCGGGGGGGTTCGGATGGGCGCAAGGCGCCCGCGAGTAGGGCTGATTAGCATTCTTTCGGGTGATAGGGGGCTTCATGAATGCTCCTGTTCTAACATAAGGTGCGTTTCTGGCCCCACATACCTAGTCGTTAAGTCATATTGCTTAGGTGGAGGGTCGTGGAAGAAGTCGTCGATGACCGCTCAAGAGTTTTCTTGAAATCGACCAGATTAGCATTGAGGGATGGTCAGTTATCGAACGGGGAAAAAAGAATTCTGGTCAAGTTATCACACGCGCTCAGGCTAGGCGATGATGAGCCCCTGAGAATCTACGATTCCATCCTTGCAAAAAACACCGAATCAATCCACGGAGATTCGATAGAAGTAAGTGAAATGAGGTTGGTATATGGACAAGTGCTAGAGGCTATGCTGATTCACACAGATAGGTCGGAGGAGGTTCTGGAGCAGATCGCATACCTGAGGAAGATGTTTGGAATCGAGGATTCGGAACATCGAGCTATAGCCCGAAGTTTGGACAGAAACTTGGAAGAAATCGTTCATCGATCTTTTATTGATGAGTTCAGAATGCATCTAAGAGACTCTGTGGACAGGGTGGGTCAAATCTTCGATAGCGTCAAAATACTTGCCCGGAAAGAGTAGGACAGATGACTGGTGCCCAGCTGTTGGATGACTTTCTGGAATCTCAGCCCAATGGCATTCACAAATCTCACAGAAAGTTGGCCAAATTAGTTCGAGAGGCATACCCGATAGGGGTTCCAGCATTGATTATGAAATCAAGTACTGATCGCCTGGGAGCTTCGGCGGGTTATTCTTTCCACCTAGGCACTCCTGACGATCTTCTCAGGAGGATTGCTTCTTGGCTTTTCACAATGGCTGGGGAAAGACAGGTGGTCCTTAGAAGGCTGATACCTGCTCTGTGGAATAGGCATGGTAGGGAAGATGTGGCTCTGGCCGCACTAATCCTTGCAAACTTGGATCACAAGATGCTCGAGACAAATCCATGGGAAATTTTGGCCTCTTCCATAAATGACACGGAGCCTGCGGAAGCTCTTCTTCTCAGTATAGAAGAGATTCTTAGAGCAGGGCATTCCAAGCCGAGTATGCAGCAATTGAGGGGTTGGTGCGGAGGAAGGCTTGTTGAGTCCCATTTGGCACTAATTTCGGTCTTCGCATCTAGTAAACAAGGAGTGTCCATTGAAGACGAGGCGGTGGCCCTCCTAACTTCCGTAGAGATTCCTAACGAAGACTCTCTGCTAAGCAGAATTAGAGATAGGATCGCGAGCGAAGCACCATAGAGCTAATCCGCAAATGCCGTTTCTGAGGAGTGTGCCGGAACGCCTGCTACCTTCAGATGACCCCGTAGCCGAGGAAGTCTTGGAATGGACAATTAAGAGAGACTCGCAAGACATTTCCCAGCTAATGGAATGGCTCGGAGAAACATCCGTAAGAAAGGATAGGGAGATTTTGATTGACAGAGCAATGGATCTGATGGAAGAAATCAGGCATGCCATGAGGCGTTTGGATGAACTAAGGTGAGCAGTTGCGTTCTCTCATTCTGGCTGGAGGGAGATCCTCTAGAATGGGGTCCGACAAAGCCCTTTTTAGAATTGAGGGGGAAGCTATGATTTCTAGGATTGCGAATGCGCTTTCTAGTGCAAATCTAGAGCCCATCCGAGTTGCAGTTTCTCGCCCAGAAGACGTTGAAAACTATGGAGTTGAAATTCAAGGAGATATTGAGTTGGAATGGGTCCTGGATGGTGAATCATATGCAGGACCTATTGAAGCAATTTTAGAAGCCCTTATTGACCCTAAGATAGAGGATTGCGAAGTTTTGCAGTTAGCTCCAGTTGACTGCCCATGGGTGACAAAAGAGCTTTTTTTCTCACTTCGAGAAGGTATCGGAGAGGATGACTCCCTGATTATGCCTCACGATGGAGAGCGCTCTCATCCTCTCCTAGCTTTAGTCCGTCCAGATAGGATTTTGAAACTGATTGATAGCGATAGACGGCCTCTTCATAAGCAATTTTCTGAAACAAAGCATTCTCTTCTTGTTGAAGACCCACGAGTATTGAAGAACATAAATTCAGTACAAGACCTATAGTGTGATTTTTCCTAAGCAGTATTTGTCTATAGTTTCCGGGTATAATTCGTGTTCCAGATTCTTTACTCTTTCCTGTAATGAGAATTCGTTGTCCCCTGTTAGAACGGGAACTTCTCTCTGAGCTATTATTGGGCCTGTATCAACGCCCTCATCGACCAAGTGGACGGTACAACCCGTAGTGCTAACCCCTGAAGAAATTACATCCCTGTGGGGATGAGCCCCTGGGAAATGAGGGAGCAGAGACGGGTGGATATTGACCATACGTCCCTTCCAGATTCGTACAAACCAAGGTGTAAATATTCTCATGTATCCACTAAGTACTACAAACTCGACTTGTGAATTCTCGAGTTCTTTTTGAACAAGTTCTTCATGGGCTGATCTCTGTTCTTTCTTATCCCCAATAGGAGGAAGGGGGATTGCCTTGGTCGTAATTCCCTTGTTCCTACCGTGCTCCAGTCCTCCTGCATCCTCTTTGTCTGATAATACTAGCACAGTTTTGTGACACCTAATTTCTTCTGATTGGTATTTCAACAGTGCTAGTAGACCAGAACCTCCTCCTGAAATCAGGACGGCGATCCTCAATGGGTTTTCTGGAGATGCTCTCCTTGGGGGAGTCTCGGTGGTGCCCATGCTACTGTGGCATAGGCATCTCGCTTGAGGGTTCGTAAAGGCTCAACTTAAACAGAAATTACCGCTCCCCCTTGATGATAGTGTGGAGAGATTGGATAATCTCGACGAAATTGTTCAGAAATACTGTGTTTCCAATAGTTCATTGAGAAGAGTGTACGTTTCTCTTGGGTCAATTTTTGTCGTTTTCTCTGTGATTGGGATCTGGATTCCCGGATGGCCGACCGTCTCATGGGCTGTACCGGCAGCATTCCTATTTTCACAATCCAGTGAGAGGATGTTCAGGTGGTCGTTAACAAATCGCTATTTCGGAAGAGCCATGTTTGAATATTATGCGAGCGGTAAGACAATCCCTAGACATGCAAAATCTGGAATAATTGTCATGATTGTATTTATGACCCTTTTATCGGCAACGTTCGTTTGGTACGTTTCTACCCTAGGGGAAGGCAAGTGGTCGGACCCCGGCTCATGGGATGGAGCAGACCCGGGTTTCGGAGCTGCTACAATAGTTATTGTTGGCTTGGTCGGAGTGTGGTATGTTGGTTCGAGGGTTAGGACTCGTGATTCTGAGAGTTAGCACTATCTCAATTATGCCAGAAGCACCACATCTGTCAGGGAGTTGAAATACCAATCCTCCTTAGTGCGAGTGTGAGGCTGTTTACGTTTGACAACTCCATCAGGGTTCCGACTAGGTGGCTTAGCCGTGAACAGAGGAAGAGGTACAAGAGCAATTCTCTGGGCATCCTCCATGAGCCGGAAGAGGAGGGTGTTTTTCTTGATGCTTTGAACTCCTTGCCTGCAGGAGGAGCTTACGTAAACATAGGAGCAGCATGGGGCTACTACTCACTGTTGGCGAAGAAAACTCGCCCGGAATTGGATGTTTTCGCAGTAGAAGCACACCCAAGGATGTGCAGTATGATTTACGAGGCTTCAATGATCAATCATATATCTGGGATTTCCGTAATCAATTCTGCAGTTGTGGGCAAAAACGAGATAGGAAGAAGAGAGATGCGGATAAAATTCGGCTATGGGGCTTCAGTGACCCCTGAAGATTCCGTCAATAAGAATGAGTCGATTCGAGTAGGTCTGATTGATCTCGGAGTAATCCTTGGATCAATTCCTAATCCAGAGATTATGATCAGCATGGATGTGCAAGGTTCTGAGGAGGGGGTTTGCAGAGATTTAGCTACTCAACCCGAAATGGGGGCGCGCGTTTCGAAAATTATCGTAGGAACTCATGGAACCGAGCGACACGATATTTGCAAGGAGATGCTAGAGAAATCTGGATTCTCGATTGATTTTGACGAGCCTGCCCCGTTAGAACAGCCCGATGGAATTATATTGGCTACAAAGAAGTAAGTGGAAGGCCTAGGCTCCCTTTTTACGTGGTAGCTAACTGAAACACTTTTCCAGTAGTGTTACCCGCAAGCGTTTGAGAGAAATGAGGTTCGACACAGAAGCTGTAAGAGGTAGAAGCAAACCAGACCCGACAACAGGAGCTATTATTCCTCCAATTTACCAGACTGCAACATACGTTCTTGAAGAAATAGGAGTGGACAAGGGCTTCGACTATACCAGATCATCTAATCCTACTAGGCAGCATCTCGAAGAGCATCTCGCAGCCCTAGAAGGAGGTGCTCACGCCATAGCCTTCTCCAGCGGAATGGCGTGTGCAGATAGTTGTATGAAACTCCTAAGCAGTGGAGATCATGTCGTTTGTTGTGATGATGTCTACGGAGGTACTGCTCGCTTATTCAATAACCTCATGACAAACTATGGAGTCGAGTTCACCTATGTTGATTCCCAGGATTCGGAAAACGTGGAAAGAGCGATTCGCCCTGAAACGAAGATGGTGTGGATAGAGACACCCACTAATCCTCTTCTAAAAATCACAGATTTGGATGCAGTGGGAAAAATCACCAAGAGTAATGGGCTTCTGTACGTTGTCGATACTACCTTCGCGACTCCTGTATTTCTACGTCCTCTGGATTACGGAGCTGATTTAGTTCTACATAGTACAACGAAGTATCTCAGTGGCCATAACCAGATTATTGGAGGAGTATTGGTAACTAACAGAAGTGACCTCTTTGAGAAGCTGAAGTATATCCAGAAGAGCGTTGGTGCTGTTCCAAGTCCCTTTGACAGCTGGCTCACAATTGTTGGACTGAAGACCCTACATGTTCGGATGCAGAGACATTGGGAGAACGCCGAGAAGATTGCTTCCTACTTGGAGAAGCACCCCAAGGTATCGAAGGTTGTCTACCCTGGACTGCAAACCCATCCAATGCACGAAGTTGCCAAGAAGCAAATGAGTGGATTCAGCGGGATGATCTCCTTCGAGCTTCAGGGGGGATTAGACGCAGGAAAGAAGCTGATGAATTCTGTAGAGCTTTGTCTACTGGCTGAGAGCTTGGGAGCTGTAGAGACGATGATTACGCACCCAGCTACAATGACTCATGCAGAGGTTCCTAGAGAGGAGAGGCTCGCTAGGGGGTTCGAGGACGGATTGGTTAGACTATCAGTGGGGATAGAAGATGCTGATGACCTGATAGCTGACCTCGAGAAGGCTTTCGAAAAGGTCTGACTAGTCCCAATCGTCTGGTTCCCAACCGTTTTCCCTAAGCCAATCGTCATTGTAGAACTTGGACAAGTATGGGTTCCCTGCATCGGGAAGTATGGCAACTACCATTGCTTCCTCACCACTCTCATCGGCTTCCCTAGCAATGTCGATTGCAACCTTGATGGAGCCGCCGCAAGAACCGCCACAGAACATTCCTTCCTTTCTTGCAAGAGCCCGGGCCCATCGGAAGCACTCGCCATCGTCCACTTGGTGAATCTCGTCGATGGATGAAAAGTCGGTCGCAGATGGTATGAAGTCCTCTCCGAAGCCCTCTACCTTGTACGTATGCGGCTCCCCCATGGTTCCCTCTTCGAACCACTGTTTGAGAATCGATCCTACGGCATCTACTCCGACTATCTTAGGTGGTGTCATAGCATTTGACTCGGCCATCTCCTTTAGCGACTTGGAGGTCCCGGAAATCGTCCCTCCCGTCCCCATAGTGGCTACGAAGTGAGTGATCTGGCCCGCAGTCTGTTCCCAAATCTCTGGTCCTGTCGTTAGGTAGTGAGTCAACGGATTTGCCTGATGCGAGTATTGGTCGGGATACCATGCTCCGGGGATCTCTCTCGCCAGTCTAGCCGCAACTTCGTAGTATGAACGGGGATCCTCCTTCTCTACGGCAGTGGGACATACGTGGACCTCGGCTCCCATGGCCCTGAGGAGGTCTATCTTCTCCTTGCTCATCTTGTCTGCCATAGTGAAGATGCAGCGGTACCCTCTCTGTGCTGCGACCATCGCGAGTCCAATTCCGGTGTTTCCGGAAGTCCCCTCGACAATCGTCCCCCCTGGTTTCAGGAGTCCCTTCTCCTCTGCATCCAGAACCATTTGCAAACCGATTCTATCCTTTATCGAGCCGCCGGGGTTGCACCTCTCTAGCTTGACCCAGACGGAGGACCCGCCCAGTCCCTCTGTAATTCTATTCAAACGAATTAGAGGAGTGTTGCCTATGGCTGAGACCAAGTCCTCATAGGTATTGGAACGAGGTTTTGGTGGGTTGGTCACAGTGGTGCATCGAACCTCGCTGTATGATGGTTTTCACTGAGGGTTTCGTGTGGAGCTGTGGTAGACCCAGCCAGCAATGGGGACAATCCAGAGCCCGCCTGCTAGAAATCCTAGTAAAACCAATGTTGCAAGTGTTGTTAGATCTGAGTTTGGTGCTCCGAAAGATGCGCCCAGGAGTGGGAAAATGAATGTCATAATAGATACTGGAATCAATGTCTTAAGACCCGGGTCAAACCAACCCATGGATTGTGAGATTTTCTTGACTGCGAATGCAGAAAGAAAAATCATCCCGGCGAAGACGACGATAGCCGCTCCAAACGAAGGTGGTTCAAACCCGATCTTGACCATAATCAGTGATACTAACGCGGCCAATACTACTCCAGTTCCAGAACCCGCGGCCAAAGTTTGTTTCCAGTCAATCATCCTACCTAGTGCCTGAAGAGTCGGGTTCCTGTAAATAGCATTGCCATCCCGAACTCGTTCGCGGCATCTATTACCTCATCGTCGCGAATTGAGCCACCTGGCTGCACTACACTCGTAATCCCAATTTCTTTTGATTGGTCAATCCCGTCGCGAAACGGGAAAAAGGCGTCGGATATCATCATGGCTCCCTGCGCTCTTTCTCCGGCTCTCCTCGCGGCAATGCGAACAGCCTCTACACGGCTAGTCTGACCCGGCCCTACACCTACGGTAGAGTATCCTGTCTCTGATTTGCGCACCAGAATGATTGCGTTGGACTGGGTTTCGGCAATTACGGAGGTTCCGAACCGAGCTAGGTTTAGCTCCTCTTCGTCAAGGGTCATTTTGGTGACGAGTCGTGCATTCTCCCAGTCTATGCGAGGGGGCCCTTGGACCTGGGATAGCCAGCCCCCCTGCACCTGACTGATCTTGAGTTCATCGATGAGTTCTCCGAATGGATCAAGAGTCAGCATTCTCCTATTCTTGCTATTGGAGAGTATCTCCAAGGCATCTGTTTCGTAACCCGGGGCAATCATGCATTCGAAGAAGTGCTTGCCAATCGATTCAGCGGTTTCTTTCACTACCACCCTATCGAATGCAATCACACACCCGAATGCGCTCTCTGGATCACTAGCCAGTGCGTTTTCCCACGCTGAAACCTGATTATCGGAGACTGAGGCTCCACAGGGATTGGTGTGCTTGATCAACACACAGGAGTGGATTCCGAAAGCACAGGTCTGCAATAGAGACCTGGATAGCCTCAGTGCAGCATCGAGATCGAGATAGTTGTTGTAGGAAAGGGCCTTCCCCCCGTGTTGCACTGCTCTCGAGAGCCCTCTTGGCTTTCCAGTAGAGGGGAAGAACGACGCTGGTTGGTGTGGATTCTCCCCATACCTCAGTTCTATGCCCTTCTCTGAAGAAGCTAGAATCCTGTTCGGAATCCTGCTTTCTGTGAATCTACCCCATAGCTCGTTAGAAACCGCGCTATCGTATGCTGCTGTAGATTGGAAGGCCGAAATGGCCAGTTCCTTCCTCATCGTCAAATCAATCCCAGAGGGCTTTCCTTGTGATTTTGAGAGGGCTTCTAATATCGATTCATGCTGTTCTGGTTTTGTGATTACGATTACGTCTGCGTGGTTCTTTGCTGCGGATCTAACCATTGTAGGGCCTCCTATGTCAATCATCTCTATCAGTTCCTGATCGCTTACTGGGGGTTCTCGGGAAGCTGTTTCTTCGAATGGGTATAGGTTTACACAGACCATGTCGATTGTACCGTAGCCCATATCCGCCAGTTTTTCCATATCCTGTTTCGAGTCCCTCCTAGCCATAATCCCCCCGTGAATCGCGGGATGTAGGGTCTTGACCCTGCCATCGAATATCTCCGGGTGGCCGGTCGTATCGGATACGTCAGTTACTTCTATTCCGGAATCTCTGAGTCTGGTTGCAGTGCCTCCAGTCGAAAGAATGGCCCACCCCATGGATTGCAAAGATTCTGCGAATTCTTCGATTCCGGTTTTGTCCCATACGCTAATCAGCGCTCTGGGTCGTTCCATGGGAATGCGTGAGTGCAAGAGGCTTGAAGGTTCGTGGTCGACTATTCACCTCTTGCAGAGATGACTTGATCGATCCTTAACATCCCCATTGCGGTTTCAGCGGCAGACTCCAGAGAGTTAGCGATTACTGACCTAGGGTGCCATATCCGATTGATTTCCTCTAATTTACCATCAGAGGATATCCCCAAGACAGAGGCATTTTTCGATGAAGAACGGAGTTCTAAGACCCTGTCAAGTGACTCTCCTCCGGCATTCTCGACTAGGGTCGCGGGAATCGTTTCTAGAGCCCTAGCGAAGGCCTCCATTGCAAGCCTCTCTCTTCCTGCTTGTGCCTCAGAGGACTCTCGTACTGCTCTTGCCATTCTGCTGTGAATGGAGCCAGCACCTGGAAGAACTTCTTCCCTAATTGCCAGAGAGGCTGCTCTTAGGGAATCGTGCAGTCCTCTTATTACCTCCTCTGTTCCGGCCTCTCCTGCCCCTCCTACCTCAATCGTGACAACCGAAGGAGAGGGGCAGTCAAGAATCCTAATCACGTCCTCAACCTCATCGGAATCCTGTCCTCGTTCCCAAACCACTGATCCGCAAATCCCAAGGTTCTCTTCGCATATATCTAGAGCTGTTTCTAAAATTCTTGCTCCGGTAGCATCGGAGCAGTTCCTTAGCTCGGATGAGTCAAGATCCCCTATGGCTAAGATTCCATTGTCATTCAGAAGGTGTAAGATGTCCTTGTCTATTTCGCCGGAGCATAATACGAGGTTGGCACCTGATTCAACGATGCTGCCGGAGATTTGCTCCTTGCGATCATTCTCTGCTTGGAGGAAAGCCTCGTAATCATCGGCACTGGAGATCTTTAGTTCTGCATCCCTAGTCATTTCCCGAATCTTTATGTCCCCATCTAAGCATACTACTCTAGCATCTTTGATGTTATTTGGGAGACCCTCAATTAGGATTCTTCTTCTAAGACACACTCCCTTTACCAATCTAGAATCTCTGATTGATCCCTTACGTGTCTTGAACATGGATACGTTTTCGGCTGAGGCATGCCCTCGATTCTTTTCCACTGTGTTCAGTGCTTCTACGATTATAGGAGAGAAAGAGCCCACTGCCGATTCTGCTATCTTTCCACTAAGTGCCGTTTCTACGACAAACGATAGCTTACTTTCATCGGTTTGTATGGAGTCTGATTCAATCTGAGACCTGCAAGCTTCAAGAGAAATCGCGTAACCCTCTACAAGAGTAAGTGGGTGGATTCCCTTCCTGAATAGATTATTTGCTTCGATCAATAAAGAGCCGCACAGGAGCATGGTTGTAGTAACCCCGTCACCACAGTCTTCCTCCTGAGACTCGGCCATCGAGACCATCATCTTTGCAGCTGGATGCTTAACAAGAAGCTCTGCTACGATCTTTGCTCCATCGTTTGTCACTGCGGTATTTCCGTCTGTCTTGTATAGCATCTTGTCGAGGCCACGAGGGCCAAAAGTTGGCTTCAAGAGGTCCGAAAACACCCTTGCTGCTTCAATAAGCTTCTCTTGGACCTCTGTTCCACTTGTAACACTAGTACTTGAGGGGCTGATGGAAACCTTTGGCTTCTCTGAGTCTTCTGCCATTGTTCCCTGGGCGAGATATCCCGACATGAATGCTTTGAGCGAAAATTAGGAGTATTTTATCCCCGAGAGGATAATATCTATGACATAGCTGAATTAGGCTTTTTCATGAGTAGAGGGGCGTTTATTGGTTTTCTCTTGGCTGTGATGCTGTCTTTATGCGGCATTGCCCCTACTGCATCTGCGCAGGTTACCCCACAAGTTGAGTTGGAATGTCTAGACCCCTCTGCAATCGAAGTTTACCCTGGATCGAGTAGAACTACAATAGTATACTGTACACTAACCAACCCAACCACATTTGTCGAGAATGTTGAGCTGACCTACCAAACTGGTGTTCTAGCTGGAGCTGGCCCTGGGAGTGTGACTGTCGGAGCTGAGTCTGAAACCGAGTTCCAACTGTCTTTGAGGGCAGAAGAGGGGGAAGATGTTGGAGACTATCAAGTAAACATCACCGCTTTAGTCACTCAATGGAATGGAGTTCCAGTGAGTTTTCTTGGAAGCTCTGATGAGGAGGAGGAAATTGTCGAGATCCTTCCTTTCACCGTCTGCAGCTTAAATGGGCCAGGGCCTATGACCGTAGATTCGGGAGAAGATCTGGTATTCTCGGCAACTTACGAATGCGAAAGCAATGAAGAAAATGTTCTCGAGGTTTCTCTACATCTCCTAGAGGAGGGGAGCACCGAGGAAAGGATGTGGCCTTCCGGTTTCAACGATATGTCTGATGGAGAGTGTAAGGTCGAGAATCCGATGGGATCGGCTGTTTGTGAGTTTGTTCTCACAACCCCTCCAAACCTAGAGAGCAAGTGGGAGGGTTGCCTCATTGTAGTAGATGTTTCCACTGATCCTGAATGGTCCTGTTCGAGCAGCTTCGCCTTTCCTCTAACAGTTAACGAGAAGGACAGTTTGGTTCCATCTGTTGGTTTGGGAGTAAATGGAAGCATTCTGGATGATCTTGGATCTGGGGAAGAAGGGGCTCTCTTGGTAACTGGAGTTGTTTCCTTATTCATTCTAGCTGCCGTGCTAGTGTTTCTCTCAAAGAGAAGGGGCCGTAAAGAAAGCTAGAGCATCATCCTAGAACTGTGACCATCCAGCCAATAAATACTGAAGTCGAACCCGCCAAAGCCACTGAGGCAATATTCTGGAATCCAAATACAGAGGTGAATATATAGAACAGGAAGACAGTGAGTGAGAGTAATGTGAGTCCTTGCTTGGCTTGCTTCCAACCAATACCTGAGTGTTTCAAAGCATGTTCCCTGCCACCAATAGCTAGGACGATCAAGTACAGCGCTGAAAGTAAAATTGCGTGACCGATTGCCCAACCTAGAGAGTCACCAAATACATTGACCAAATCGTCTTGGAAGCTTCCCAGAACCATTGACGCAAAGTCAAACACAAAAGGATGGTATGGTGGTAGATTTTTCAACTAAGCGCAAAATTATGAGGATTAGGAATAGAACTCTAGTTTCTATCTGAAAAGGGGTTTCCGCTGGAGACTATATGCCCAGTTATCTAATACGTTGCATTTTCTCGAGGGGGCGTGGAGATTCCTGGCGTGTGGACACTTAGGAAGATGGGCGCTAGGATGAGGCGAAGTATATTCTCTACAAGACCGGAAGAGAAAATTCTTCTGATTAACCACCACAAAGTAGGCTCGGCTCTAATCTGGAAGATTTTCGAGCCTATGTGCCTAAGAATCGGCTGGACGATTGGGAATATTCACGGTATAGCGGAGCGTGCACCGCCAAATATCGACGTTGTTCAGCTAATGCATGGAATAGTAGGGGACGAGTTTCCAACCAGAGAGTTTCGTGCAGTTAGATTTGTTCGCGATCCGAGGGATGTGATTGTTTCCGGGTTTCTGTACCACAAGAGATGCTCAGAGAAATGGTGCATTAACGAGCCTGCTGGTTATTCGTCTATGACATACCCCCACGTTCCGTGGCCTCTTCAGCATCTTGGAGATGTAGAGAAAAGGGAGTGGGTTGACCATCTTGAAGAGAGATCTTACCAGCAGAACTTGTTGGAGATGAGTCAGAATGAGGGTCTGATATTCGAAATGAAAGGCTATGCTAAGATTACCATCGAATCAATGTGTTCTTGGGAAGACTCTGAGCAGATTCTAAATGTTCGAATTGAGGACTTGGCGATTGATTTTGAAAATAAGGTCATTGAAATCATGAAATGGGTAGGTTTAGACGAGAGATTTATTGAGAGAGAGCTTGATTATGCCAAAGAGCACGACATCTCAAGAATGACGAAAGAAGAGATCAGCGCCGATAGTCATATTTCTAGCCCAGATGTCACAAAATGGAGAAGATACTTCGATGATGAAGTGCTCCAGAAATACAATGAGCTGTTTGGAGAAGCACACACAACTCTAGGATATGAATAATGAGAGGTGGGGACATAGCGATTGGATGGGTTTCAACTTGGAATGAAAAATGCGGTATTGCTGTACACTCTGAGAATATTCTGAAGAATCTAAAACAAGACTTTCTTGTTTTTGCCCCATATGAAGAGTCGTTGGTTAGGGAAGATGAGGGATTCGTTAGAAGATGTTGGAGCAAGAATTCGAAGTCATTCGGCGATCTAATTGATCGAATCAGAGAAGGAGGAGTCACAAAGCTAGTAGTTCAGCATCATCCAGGATATATGCTGTTCAGAGATCTCAATTCGATAATCCTCAAATTGGCTGATTTTGAGGTAGAAGTCACCCTAGCTTTGCACAACACCAGAGAAAGGCCTCGGGTATTCAGGTCAAACAGGATTGACAGAGCTGTTCCAGGAATGAAACTATGCAAGAACGTGATAGTTCATCAGACTGGAGATGTGGATAGGCTGCATAGAATGGGCGTAACTGAAAACGTCAGGCTCGTACCTCTTGGTGTGTATCCCCCTCCTTCTGGAACCTCTGGGATTCCTATTCCTGAAGGAAGGGTCCTCGGAACATTCGGATTTTTGCTTCCCCACAAGGGTTTCCCTGAGTTGATTCAATCATTCTCAATGTTGGAAGAATGGGACTACTTGGTGATGTTATGTTCGGAAAGGGAAGAGTCTGCTGATACGCTAATTGAATGTGAAGAGCGAGTCAAGAGTCTTGGTCTCGATGGGCGTGTAATTCTGAATACAGAGTTCCTCGATCAAGACGTAGCCATTTCCACACTCTCAGAGTTAGATTTGGTCGTTTTCCCATATCAGAATACCAAGGAAAGCGCGAGTGCTGCGATTCGAATGGCTGTAGCTGCTGGGTCGGCAATAGCTGTAACCCCTTTGGAGATTTTCGCTGACGTTGAAGGGGCGATTATCATGGATGGTTGTTCTATAGAAGAGATGTTTTCTTCCCTTTCTAGATTGCAAACAAGCGACCTTGAGGACTCGAAGAAGAATATCTTGGAGATGCGGGTTGCGCACCAATGGCCTGAAATCTCCAAGAGGATTAGTGATTTGGTCATAGAATAAGTAGTCGATTTATCCACTATTATTTTTCATAGTTGAATACTTCGAAGTCTTTCCTGAATCTCTTGTATACCATTTCTCTCGTCTCATCGGTGTATAACTCCTCAGATGTTTTTCCGGAAGTTTTGTACCTATGAGTCAAATCCAGGAATCCAAACTTTTCTTTCAAATCATCAAAGTCTCCAGGTAGGTTCTCGACCTTCCCGATGTATTCGATATTAGTCCCTGGAGAGAAGACGATATTGTTCTGAGATTTGAAATGTCGATCGCTTAGAAAGTCGGGGATTCTATAGACCTTTTTTACAAATTGATCAAACGTATCATCATTCCTAAGATATCCAAAGAGGTAATTCGAGTAGATGAATTTGGACTCGTCCTCCATATTGAATTTACTCCTATAGCATGAAGAGAGTCTGTCATAGGGATTCCTGACAAAGGTGAATACGTAGTAAGATCTCTTATTCTTGGGAATCCTTCGCCGAGAAAGGTGGCTGATATGATCGTGAATAGCAATACCATCCGGTGGTGGCTCTGTTATCGCTGTCTTTATCGAAGAGCAAGCTGATTTGGCAACGCTGGCATATACGGCTTGTTTTTCATCGAGAATGATTAGATCGGGAGAGTCTAATTCCCTTCTGATGATTGTCCTTCCTGCATCCCTAAAGAAATGGTAAATGTTCCTAAGTGATAATTGCATATGATGGCCTCGTTTCGAATTATAGCAGTGAGCTGGGCTCGCCGTCTGATGGTCTGTATGAAAAGTATGCTAGATAAAGGCTCATTTTGTTATAATGGCATGAGTTTTTTTCACTTCTAGGTGGAAAAATTGGGTTTTGTTTTATACAACTAATTCTCGGCTTGTAGAAATGCCATATGAGGTTACACCCCAAGACGCGTCCTGGATGCTTTCACTTTCTTCTATGCCGGAAGCTGTTTCTATCACCCCCCTTCAAGGTGGATGGGACAACACGATCGTGCTCCTGAGACTATCTGACGGTAATCAAGTGGTACTGAAAGCATGGTCCTCAAACACTGTGGACGAAGTGAAGAGGGTTATTTCTAGACACCTGCACTTGCATGCTTTTTCGGTACCGACAACAATCCCAATATCTCTGGTTAACGGTAGCCTGTTTGCAGAGAAAGAGGGGGTGGCTTGGACTTTGCTTCCTTACGTAAAAGGTGGAATGTTGGGAAAGGACACTGTTTCTCTTAGGAGCCTAGGGGAGGTAATGGGAAAGATGCATGCCATACCACATTCTGAGTTCTTTCCTGAAGATTATAGGATGGGGTTCAAACTATTCGATAAGGTAGTTCAGATTTCAAAGGAGAATGGCATAGAGGATGAGTTTGTGGACATATTGGAAAGGGAGTCTTCTATCTTATTGAATGCATATCCAAGTTGTCTGCCTCTGGGTGTCCTTCATGGAGATTTGTTTCCAGATAATGTCTTGGGAAGAGATGGGGCTGTTACGGCTATTCTGGATCTTGAAGAGGCTTGGATAGGCCCCATGGCTTTTGACTTAATGATGGCGTTCGTAGGATTCGGATGGGAGAATGGAAAACCAAACGCGTCCCGTTGGAGAGCCCTAGCTGAAGGTTACCAGAGAGTTAGGACGATCTCAGAAGAAGAGCTTGCGGAGCTTCAATTCATGCATAGATATGCGACTATGGCAATCGCTTGCTGGAGGTTTTGGAAACACAATATTAGCGTTCCAGATGAGGACCTATCCTTGAGGCATCTTGAAATGGTTGACAGGCTAGAGGTTGAGATAGACTTCAGGGGGTACATTGAATGACAGGTTCCGTGCATTCGATAAACATCAGCAATGGAGGTGTTCCTAAGCTTCCAGTAAGGGACGCGACTCTAGGAATCCACGGATTTAAGGGTGATTTCAACAGATTCCGAATGGAGAGTCGTCTAGGTGATAGGGATAGGGCTGTGTGTATCTTTTCACTTGAGAGAATCGAGAGCCTGAAGGCAGAGGGGCACCCCATCGAGGTGGGCTCTACTGGAGAGAACTTGACTATACGGGGAGTAGATTGGGACTCTCTAGAGGTTGGTACGAGATTAGAGGTTGGTTCCGCCTTAATTGAGCTAAGCGAGCCTTGCGCGCCCTGTGGAAAAATTGGTAGTTCGTTCATTGAAAGGGGATTCTTGAGGGTTGACCATGAAACGGAAGAGGGATGGTCTAGGTGGCTGGCCAGAGTAGTGGAAGAAGGAGTGGTTTCTAAAGGGGACCTAGTGAATATCGTTTAATACTTGAGAGCTGCATCTAACACTGATGATGAACAGGACTGGAGCTCGGGTGGGTTTCTTTGGAAGAATTTCTAGAGGCTGGAAAATGACGAAGCTAGGTATCGCGGTGGTCCGAGCTGATCCCGAGCTAATGGTATACACTCTCATGTCAGCGGCTTTTTCTCTATTGGCAATAGGAGCAGCAATATCAGGATCTATTGGTCTAGAGGCCGTATCGCCAAACTCCGACTGTGTCGATGAAGAGTGTGGAAGCGAATTGGTCCTAGCTCACCTAGGAATTTGGTTCGTTTTCTACTTGGCTGTATCGGTGATAACGGTCTTCTGGAACGCGGCGATTGTGGCCAGCGCATACGAGCGGCTCACTGCAGGAACAAATCCCAGCTTCTCTTATGGGATCCGTCAGGCGATGAAGTGCCTACCTCAGATTTTTGTGTGGGGTATAATTGCTGGTACTGTAGGTCTGTTTATTCAGATTCTGGAAGGGATTTCACATGACCCCGAAGCTCCTCCACCAGTAAGGATCATAGCCGGTTTGGCTAGCATTGTTCTTGGCGTGGCCTGGTGGATTGTAACATTCTTCATGATACCCCTGATAGTTCTAGAGAGAGCGGGAGTTATCGGCAGCATGGGAAGGAGTACTGAACTATTCAAAAAGACCTGGGGAGAAGATGTGACATCACACATTGGAACCGGGCTCCTCTCCTTCCTAGCCATTTTACTACTGTTCGGAATTACGATGCCCCTAATGATGCTAGGCGAATTTGGCGTAGTCCTGGGAATTGTAATCCTTGCCGTAGGGTTACTATTTACTGCACTGTTCTTCTCGACTGTGGAAGCTGTGAATCGAGCATCTCTATTCTACTATGCCAAGACTGGCCAGGCTCCCCCAATGGCTGCAAAGGTAGGAATTACCTTCTGAGGCCCGGCCTTCAAGCACATTAACAGGATACCTCTGATATAGACTGCATAAGCCCGTAGTTCTACAGGCAGAGGTACCCGAGCGGTCAAAGGGGCTGGGATGAGGTCCCAGTGCGTAGTGCTTCGCAGGTTCGAATCCTGCCCTCTGCACCAATCGGAACGGCTTTGATCAATGGGGAAAGACCAACCAAATAGCGACTGCAAAAAGCATTGAGCCCATTCCCCAATTGAGTAACTTTGCTGACTCTGGGGTTGCGAACGCTCTACGAAGGACTGTGCCAAATGCGGCCCAGGTCATCACAGCAGGAAGCCCGCAAGCCAAATTTAGAAGAATTAGCAAGACCTTGCCGGAGAGTGTAGTTCCGAAAAGTGTTCCAAAACTGGTCATAAGGACTCCGAAGTGAACGTATGCCTTTCCATTCACAAACTGTAGTGCTACTCCAGTTGAGAAGCCTAGGCGCTCCTCGCTCCGCTCTCCTTTCTCCAAAGGCTTAGATGTCGCTATCTTGAATGAAAGGTAGGCTATGTATGCTACACCCACATAGGTAATTAGGTCAAAAGCTCTCTGAAATTCCTGGATAGCTCCTGTAGCCACCGCAACAATTAGTCCAAGCGTGGACCATCCTAATGCCATCCCGGAAATCATGCTAAGTGATTGCCTGAAACCGTGTTGGGAGCCATGGGCTGCGCAAAGGACATTGTTTGGCCCGGGAGAAAAACACATTGGCAAAAGAAAGGCCAGAGTGGCAGCAAGCAATTCTGTATCCAAGAAATCACCGCATCAAGGCTGGCTGGCATCCAGAGCTTGGTCAATATCATTCCAGAGGTCTTCTACATCCTCAATTCCTACGCTCATCCTCACGAACCCGGGTACTATCCCTGCTTCGAGTCTAACATTCTCGGGAACGAAAGAGTGGCTGGTGTTGAAAGGGCACTCTACCAGACTCTCAATCCCTCCAAGACTGGTTGCCTCGAAGATTATCTCTAGAGCCCTTACGAATCTGAGAGCGGCTTCATCCCCCCCTTTTACTGCAAAGGATAGCATGCCTGTTCCCTTCGGGACGATTCTGGAAGCGACCTCGTGATCAGGGAAGCTTGGAAGTGATGGGTGGTTTACACTCTCGATGTTTTGATGATTCTCAAGCCTGCCAGCAAGCTCTTTGGAGTTTGATACGTGAATTGGCATTCTTGCGTGAAGTGTCCGCATCCCCCTCTCCAAGAGGTAGCACATGTGTGGGTCAGCAGCACCACCAAACCTAGACTTAGCTTGGAAGACGCCCTTGATCAAATCCTTGGTCCCTACCACAATACCCGCTGTTAGATCTGTGTGCCCATTGAGAAATTTAGTCCCTGAGTGAATTACCAGATCAAAGCCTAATGATATTGGCTGGCAAGCCCAAGGAGTCGCGAATGTGTTGTCTACAATTGATATTAGGTTGTGCCTCTTAGCGATCTTGGCCATGGCCTCCAAATCGCACACCTTTAGGACTGGATTGGTTATGGTTTCGACATAGAGAACCTTAGTGTTTTCATTTATTGCCGCCTCTAATGAAGAGGGGTCCCTGAGATCGGCCATTGATACTTCGATTCCCAATCTGGGGAGCTCGGAAGTCATGAGTCCGTATGTTCCACCGTAAATATCCGCAGAGGTGACCACGTGATCACCTTGGGAAAGCAGAGAGAGCAAGGTGGACGATATCGCCGACATTCCGCTCGAGAACGTCTCACCGTCCTCAGCTCCCTCGAGAGTTGCAACCTTGGCGGATACCGCTTCTGAGTTCACGCTCGAGTATCTACTGTATAGCAGGGTATGCTGGCCCCCAGTCTCCATCCACTTACTGTATAGCTCGTCTGTAAGCTCGTATGTGGATGTTGTGAAAATCGGAGTAATGGCAGAGCCCTCTATGTTATTTGTTCCAGACCAAACTACCTTTGTTGCGAATTCCCTTTCGGTGAATCTATCATCCATGGATCCGGATTGGCACTCTGGCAATAACGATACTCATTCCATGCCAATGGCTTCTAGGACAGATTCGATATCAGATTCAACAACTACAGACTTGGTATTTGCATTGTCAATCGCAATTCCTGGATCCTTGAGACCATGGCCCGTAACTGTTACAGCCAAAATTGAACCCTCGGGGATCTCCCCTCTGGCTTTGCTCTTCACGATTCCAGCAATACCAGCTGCTGAGGCCGGTTCAACGAATAGTCCCTCTGTACGAGCTAGCAATCGATGGGCATCTAGAATCTCCTCGTCGGAAACGCAATCTATCGCCCCCGAAGACTCTTCCGAGGCCCTCGATGCCAAATCCCAACTTGCGGGATTGCCGATTCGTATGGCAGTGGCGATGGTCTCTGGAGATTCGATGGGTTCGCCCCTAACTATTGGTGCTGCTCCTTCGGCTTGCCAACCCATCATTCTGGGTAGGGAATTGGAATGGCCATTCTCCTTGTACTCTCTGTAGCCAAGCCAGTAGGAAGTTATGTTCCCAGCGTTTCCAACGGGCAAAAAGTGCATGTCGGGTGCATCTCCGAGTACGTCGCATATCTCGAACGCTCCGGTCTTCTGACCCTGGATCCTGAAGGGGTTGATGCTGTTGACTATCTCGAAGTCGTCTCTAAGTCCGAGCTCTCGAACTAGCTCTAGAGCATCGTCAAAGTTACCTCTGATCTCAATTGTCTTGGCCCCATGGATTAGTGCTTGGGCCATCTTGCCATAGGATATCTTTCCCTCAGGGATGAGCACCAAGCAGGTCATTCCAGCACGTGCAGCGTACGCTGCCGCGGATGCGCTAGTGTTCCCTGTGCTGGCACATACAATAGCTCTGGCGCCCTTCTCCACTGCCTTGGTTACAGCGAGTGTCATCCCTCTATCCTTGAACGAGGCTGTTGGGTTGAGGCCTTCGTACTTTACGAACATCCTGAAACCCCCGCCAAGGGCCTGAACTAGGTTGAATGACTCAATGAGGGGGGTGTTTCCCTCGTTTAGGGAGATTATGCATGTCTCATCGGAAACCGGGAGGAACTTTCGGTAGCGTTGGATGACGCCATGACCCACCATGAGCTATCCTAGTCCCCGATCCTCCATGAACCTGACCGATGAGACGTGGTCGTTAAGGGCTAATGGCATCAGCCCCCACCATGGACGGTCAATTTTTGTACGCTCTAGGAATGAGTTTGTATGTTCTGGTTGTACTTTTTGCAACCAAATTGCCCTATGACATGATGGTCTCAAGGGGTGTTGAGGACATCAGGGCCGTCTACTACAACAGGAAGATTGTTCACATGATGGCTGGAGGGGTGGGATCACTATGTGTGCCAATTCTCTTTGAGGACTATTGGTATCCCCTTGTATGTGGAATTCTTCTTACTTTGTTTACCTATTTGGCTCACCAGAGTGGGGCCAGGATGTTCTGGTTCCAAACGGAACAGAACCAGAATGACGTGAAGTTCACATTAATGTGGTGGACATCGATATCACTAATCTGGGCTATCGTGGGAGATCCTTGGCTAGCCATAGTTCCGTCCCTGTTCATGGCGTTCGGAGACGGGGTAACTGGGGTTGTTCGCAACGCGGTGATCAAGAAGAGGTCAAAAAGCGCAATTGGCAATGTTTTCATGTTCATCGTTAGCGCACCGATGGGATGGGTCGTAGCTGGGATGGGGGATCCATCAATTCCTGTTTGGGGCCTAATTTCAGCAGCTGTAGCTACTTTCGTAGAACGTTACGAATTCGGACCTATCGATGACAATATCCTGATTACAGTGTTCGCCACTGCAGTTCTACTACTGGGAGTCGAAGTCGGTCCTATCTTGTGAGCCAATCCTCTCGGCGACAGCTAGGCAGGAAGCAACCACAGGACCTATTGCGAGTGCGAACATTACCGTGCCCAAACCTACTGTGCCTCCTAAAGCAAAACCGACTATCAAAACAGAAACCTCGATTGTAATCCTGACTCTTCCGATTGGGATTCCAGAGACTCTCTGGATGCCGGTCATCCAACCATCCCTTGGTCCAGGTCCAAGATTGGCTGTGAGGTACATCGCGCTACCTATGCCAACTAGAATTATTCCTGAGGAGGCCATGAGGAAGGAAGAAGCTGTTGTTTGGGGCTCGGGTAGAATTGGTACCATAACATGGATTGTCAATGCTATGATGATAGCATTCAGAATTGTGCCAATGCCTGGTATCTCCTTGATTGGAATCCATAGGAACATTACTGCTACGCTAACGAAGAAGGTCGCCTCTCCTATCGACCATGCTCCCACGGAATTGGATATCCCCTGTGCAAGTACAGTCCACGGTGTGTTACCAATCCCAGCTGCAATTAGGAGAGAGTCCCCTAGCCCGAACAAGAACTCCCCCAATACCAGAATAGCGATTGTGTAAGGCCTAGGCCTTAGTGACATGGGATCAGAGGAGCTCCACCAAACAGTTGGCACCTTCTTTGCAGGCCGGATGAACTCAGCTAGCCCCATGATTCACGAAGAGCGTCTCAGCCTTGAACCCAATCGTAGTATTCTTTCGTAGATTCAACCGGCCAACAAATTATCTGAGGGACTTCGTAGGAATGCTCGGATTTGATTTTAGAAATCAATTCGCCTTTTTTGGGTTCTGACGTCCTAATTTGTATATCCCATTCAGGCGTGCTCTGAATTTCTTCTTTCCATCGAAAAATCGAGGTTGTTCTCTTTATGTCTACGCAAGAAGCTAGATTCGAGTCAATAATTGATTGGCTCCAGAATCCTACTTCTGCTTCATTTAATTCACCCGGGAGGGTTGTCTGCACTATCCACACGTTATTGGCCATATACGGCCGTAGGCCCGGTGACAGAAGAAACCGATGGCATAGATTGAATGATGGGAGCCTATGCGATCTAGATAGGATGGAGACTTGGGACGAGCCTATCGAGACAGGTGAAGTGCCCCCGGACGGGTCGTCTTTCGATGTAATCGTAGTAGGTGGGGGGCCTAGTGGATCTGCTGCTGCTGCATACAATGCAATGAATGGATGCAGAGTTCTCCTAATTGAGAAGGAGGTTTGGCCTAGAGACAAGGTCTGCGGTGATGCAGTAGGGGGCAAATCGCTTTCTCATGTAAAGGAGCTTGGAGTGAAAGAGATGGTGGAAAACACACCGCACTTCATGGTAGACTCCATCGTCTTCGGGAGTGCAAATGGAAACACAGTGAAAGTAATGCTACCTCAAGACGAGTTTGAGAAGAAGATGGCTGGTTACTCTCTTCCGAGGGTTCAGTTCGACTACATGATGTTCAAGAAAGCAACACAGATTGTAAGGGAAAACGGGGGTTCTGTGATTCAAGGCTTCAGTGTTAATGAGGTAAACGATGATCACGGGACCATTACTGGTGTAACTGGAAATTTTGGCAATAGG
>PAYZ01000025.1 GCA_002716085.1 Methanobacteriota archaeon
AGCGGAGGTTGAGGTTGCTGAGCCCGAGGTCGCTGAGCCCGAGGCCGCTGGCGATGACGAGTTCGAGGACTTCGAGGACTTCGAGGAGTTCGATGAGGAGTCAGCGGAGGTTGAGGTTGCTGAGCCCGAGGTCGCTGAGCCCGAGGCCGCTGGCGATGACGAGTTCGAGGACTTCGAGGAGTTCGAGGAGGAGGTAGCGGAGGTTGAGGTTGCTGAGCCCGAGGCCGCTGGCGATGACGAGTTCGAGGACTTCGAGGAGTTCGATGAGGAGTTGAGCGAAGAGGAGTTCGACGAGTTCGAGGACTTCGACGACGACTAGTGGCTTGAATGATCAGCCTACTGGCTCGCCGCCTTCCCCCATGAATGCTAGCCTCCTTATCATGTCGTTTTCCACCAGTAAAGAAACCACTGGGCCCGGGACTGAAGCACCAAGTACTGAGCTGACGGCATCGATGTCGGAGACAGTTGAGAGCATCCGTGCGGTTTCCCTGACCTTCCATCCCTCGAATTCTTCCCTTCTCTCGAGCTCCCCCATTACTACGTCCCATCCCGATGACTGGTAGAGATCGGCAGAGGTCACGTCGGAAGTGAACAGCGTACCGGGTCCGCCGTGATAACTCTCCGCATGGGAAACCCAATTTGGCGGGTCTTGGATATCCGGGATATGTACTATAATCGCGGAGATGCCCACAGAATCCAGCCAAGCCTCAGCCATCTGCCCCCTTTCCTCCGAGGACCATGGGTTTCTGAGATTCTGTGGCCTATTGGAAGAGCCAATGGCGATAATTAGTTGGGAGTCAGCGGAGTTTTTCGCCCTCCAATCTTCTGCTGCCTCGATCATGAGGCAGTGCCCCCTGTGGAACGGTTGGAACCTCCCCAAGA
The DNA here is from genome assembly GCA_002716085.1 of Methanobacteriota archaeon. Classification (GTDB taxonomy): domain Archaea; phylum Thermoplasmatota; class Poseidoniia; order Poseidoniales; family Thalassarchaeaceae; genus UBA36. The sequence continues at coordinate 883 of PAYZ01000025.1, forward strand.
CCACAGTCCCTGGGCCGGGTGGATTTGCCGGGGGAGGTGGATGGATCGGAAGTTCATCCACTCAAATCACCCCTCAATTGCGAGAGTGATGTGCCTCCGAGGTTCCATTCCTCGGGATCCAAGAACTCCCTGCCGACCAGCAACTGCAAGTCTGACTTCCTGTAATGATCGAGAAAAGAGAATAGAGACTCGGTTAGTGAGCGATGCGATTCCATGGTTGGGAGAATCCTGGGGTCCTCAGAAGGCTCCATGGTCTCCCCCATGCCTTCTCTCCTGGACATCCAGTCCAAAACTACCGACTCCGAGTATGAGGATCGGTCAGTTCTCGAAAGGGAGTCGGAAAACGACTCCCAAGTCTCTGGCAGCAGGAAATCCTCGGATCCGGAAACGGCTCTAGAAAGCATAGGCTCCACGTAGAGGAAAAGCCTAGCCTCCCAGCACCTCCATTGCCCTGTGGAGCACCATCTGGCGAGGAGGACTGAGAGTTCGGTAGCAGAGTCGGATCTCCAGTCAGTGACGGAGTCCTCAGTCGGCGATTTTACTGCCGAGTCAATCAGCTCAAGGATCTCCCCCTCCAGGTCCACATCGAAATCCCTGTGGAAGCGGGCGTCTGGATCGGGCCTATAGCTCCTGAATGCTGCCTTCTCCATTCCTTCGGAGATTTCTAGGACGCTCATCCCCATCATCTCATCTAGCTTGTTCCGGTCGACCAGGTGGAGTATCACGTCGGCCACGATTCCGATGACCGGGAGGTGCCCAAATACCCTCGCTCGAGTGATTCTGCCCTTCAGGGGCCACCGTATTCAAGAATGTGGGGCGCGTCACTGGAAGCAGGAAGAAGCAGGAGGTGAGTCAAAGAGATGGCAACCATTGATGAGCAAATCAAGTCACTTGAGGATGAGATTTCCAAGACCAAGTACAACAAAGCCACTCAGGGGCACATAGGGAAGCTAAAGGCCAAAATTGCTGCTCTGAGGCACAGGCAAGAAAAGGCCCAGGCCCACTCAAGATCAAGCGGAGGGAATCAAGGATTCGAGGTCAAGAAGTCCGGGGATGCATCGGTGGCCTTGGTTGGATTCCCCAGTGTGGGAAAGTCGAGCCTGATCTCCCAGCTCACAGAAGTGGAATCCGAGGCGGGCAACTTTGCATTCACTACTCTGACTTGCATACCTGGTGTGATGGAGCACAGGGGCGCTAGAATCCAGATTCTGGATCTTCCAGGACTCATAAAGGGTGCTTCCGAGGGCAAGGGCAGAGGGAAGGAGATACTGAATGTCATTCGTGGTTCGGACATGGTTCTGTATGTAATCGATCCATTTCAGAAATCGCACTTCAAAGTTCTAGACGAAGAGCTATGGAAGTCCGGAATGCGACTGAACCAGAAGCCCCCACAGGTCTTCGTATCAAGGACTAAGAGGGGCGGGATAGAAGTTCGCTCCACATTGGAACAGACGAACCTGAGTGAAGAGGAGATCCAGGCCATAGTCAGGAGCTTCGGAATAGTCTCTGCCACGGTCACCCTCAGAACGGATGTGACTGACGACCACATAGTGGATACATTAGCAGGTAACAGGGTGTACAGCAGGGCAGTTGTTGTCGTCAATAAGATCGACCTGGCTAACGATGAGGATCTAGGTAGGGCTCGAAAAGAGCTGCCAGAGGGATGGCCGATACTCAACGTTTCAGCAAAGACTGGTGAGGGGATCGAACAGATGAAGGATTTCATTTTCGACAACCTCGGATTCATGTCCATCTTCCTGAAACCACAGGGTCAGGAAGCTGATTTGGTCGAGCCATTGATCGTGAAGGACACCTCAACAGTCAGAGATGTGTGTGCCAAGCTTCATCGAGACTTCCTGAGGAAGTTCAGGTATGCCAGGGTCAAGGGCCCGAGTGCAAAATTCGATTGGCAGAGGGTTGGCCTGGATCACTTGCTGAAAGATGGGGACCTACTTACTGTGATCCTAAGGAAGTCATAACCTCTTTGCGATGTATTCACCAATGAGGTGCCCATCCTGAAGCGTGGACGAGGGGTTGCTGGGAGTCTTCCGAGACGGCAAGGGGAGTGCATTACTTTCCCATCTGGAGTCACGAGGTCACGCATACTTGGCCATATTCGCAGTATTTTTCATAGCGGGATACCCGGTTGCTGAGTGGCTTATCCAGTGGTTACTGGATTCAGATGGGTTTGTCCCAGACGGGGTCCAGGTGATCATCCTGCAACCTCTGGAGATGATCCTGCTCAGGCTTAGAATTGCTGCTCAGATAGCATTCGGGGCGATGGCAGTGGCCATAATGATCGATCTTTCGTGGTCTGGAGGGAAAGCCATTCCCAGGGGGTCTGCATCACTGCCCAGCGGCAGTGGTGCGTCCGGTGTGTTGGCGGTGATCATCTCCATTGTTGCCCTTGGGGGCCTTGGGCTGACCTACGCCCACAATGTGCTCATACCTTTTCTTCTGGAATACCTTGCTGAAGACACGGCTGCTTCCGGCCTTCAGTCTACCTGGCAGCTCCAATCATGGGTCGGATTCGTCACTGGGCTCTACTTCTCCTCTATCTTGGGTTTCCAGGTTCCTGTGGTGGTCATTGTGCTACTTAGGGCTGACATCATAGATAGGTCGGCCATAGAGGCGAACAGGGGCCTGATATGGTTCGTGGCGCTTTTCCTCGGGGCGCTAATCTCTCCTCCAGACCCCATTTCTATGTTCCTCGTGGGAGGCCCGATGCTGGTGCTCCTGGAGTTGGCTCTAGCATTGGAAAGAGTTTCTTCTCGACGGGCCTAGTCGTTCCTCGGCTCCGCCTCCACTTCCTTGGGGCCTTCCTCTGAGAACTCCGAGATGGTCATCTGCTCGTCGGGAGCTAGTGATGCGGCCAACTCGGCGCTAGTGAGGCCCATCTTGCTGGCCTCATCCCTGAACCAAGCCCTAACCTTGCGATACTCTATCTCTGGACATCCGAAGTACTCTGCGAACCTCCTAGTTGTGGTCAGCCTTCGTGTCAGACCGTCCCTCCTTCTGTCGATAAGGCCAATTTCGGCCAGGTCCCTGACATGGTCATACGCCCTCTGCCCGAGCATGTCGACCAACTGGGACTGGGGCATTGGCTGGTGGTACGCGACCAGTGCCGCGGCCGGCAGCAGCCTCTGGGGAATGTCGGCCCTGAAACTCTCGGGAAGGAAGGAGGAGAGCTCTGGCCTTACCTCGAAGATCCACCTTCCGGAGACGTCAGTTAGCTGCATGGCGCACCCATCACGCTGATCCACGATCTTACGGAGATTGGTCAGTCCGACGAGGATCACGCCCTTCGGTTCCCCGAGCATCTCTGAGAGCTCCTCCAGGGACATTGAGCGGCCTGCACCGAAGAGTATCGCCTCGAGGATAGTGGTGAGCTCGGGTTCGGACATCCTAGGCCTCCAATGCCCCGGACTTTGGGTGCAGCTTCTCAGTCAGTTGGTCATAGTCATCAGACCCGTCCCAGAGGTCCCTCATGATGATGCGTCCGTTGTACCCCTTGTCCTGCTCTAGGGAGACGTAGCCGCGATTGGTTAGGAATAGGCTTGACACGAATGCCGTGACCTGGGATTCTACCCTGATCTGGTCCTCGTGCATTTCGATCGAGCTAGAGTTTGAGTTGAGCTCCTCTGCCACATCGGAGAGTCCTACTGACCCTGAGTCCTCCGCGCGTGCCTTCAGTGCTTCCCAAGTTCTCCTAAGGTCGCCCTCCAGGTCTTCGACGTGTAGGCTGCCGCTGAACCTTTCCCTAGCCTTCGCGTGGGCTTCCCTCCTCTCCTTTGCTATCTTCTCTCTGAGCCTCTGATCCTCGGCGATCTTTCCTGCGTCACGAAGGCCCAGGAGTAGCTCACCCAGGGTTACTGGCCTCCCCTCTTCCCTGTGTATCCTGCCCTCGAATATGGAGGGGAGCACTTCGTCTGCTGCTCCCGTCATGACGCCTACTGAGAAGTTGTACTCGGCATCATCGAACTCGGTCTCCCAACCCGCATCGAAGTCCCAGACCTCGTCTTCCTCGAACTCGAATGCCCTCTCTTGCCTCTCAAGAAGGGACGAGGCTTGCCCCCTCAGGATGGACCAAGCCATCCTGATCAGCCTCCCGCATGAAGGGAGATCGATGTTTTCAGCTACCCCAATCCGCTCGTTGAACATCTCGATGAAGCTTGACAGATCGACGTCCCAGGGGTCCAGGTCGCTTGACTGGAACATCTGGAAAACCAGGGCAACCGACCTGTCGAAAGGCTCCAGGAGAAATTGGTGCTCAGCCTCCTCCAAGGTGGAAAGCTCCATCAGCCTGTCAAGGAACTTGCTCGTCTCAAGGTCGGTTTGGCCCTCAAGCAGCCTGACGACTACATCCTCCCTCATCTGCTCTCCGAAAATCAAGACGATTCCTCCTTGGCCTCTATTACATCTGGCGATTCGAGCATGTTTTCCATTGTTTCATCGGCAATTTGGGACTCCCCTATGTCCTCGCTGACCTCTTCGGTTCTCCCCCTCAGGGCGTCTAGGTTTCCGGCCCCTTCGCCTTCCTCCTGAACGTCTGCGACATCGACCCCGGCCCTGTCTGCCAAGCCCCCTATGCTGGAGAGCTCTGGGAGCGGTTCGGGGGTCCTTGGCATCTCATCCGGGGAGGGCAGCTCTGGCATCGACTCCTTCTCGGCCTCGGAGGCTTCTCTTGCACGCTCCTCCGCCTCTATCTCCTCGCTGAGGTCTAGTGCTGCGGCCCTGTCGAAGTCGGTGATCCTCTGGCTGCAACCGTTTCCAGCGTGGGTGATGCCTATGTGGTGGTCGGCTAGGGTCAAGCTGACCTTCCTGAGGGTCACCATGATGAATTGGGCCATTCCGCTCCTCATCCTGCACAGGGCAGCTATCTTCTCGGAGTTGAATGGGTCCAAGTTCTGGTCTACCTCGTCGAAGTAGTAGAAGGGACTTGGCTCGTAGTCCTGGATCGCGAAGATTAGTGCTAGAGCTGCCATGGACTTCTCGCCCCCCGAGAGGGCGGTCCTCCTGGTGTTCTTGCTCTTCCCGGGAGGGACGCATGCCATCTCGAGGCCCCCTTCGAACGGGTTTGTTTCGTTCTCCAGCCTAAGCTCACCGCTTCCGGAAGGTTGGAGTATCTCGTATACCCTCCTGAAATTGTTATTCACGTGATCGAAGACGTTGAGCAGCCTGGTCCTTCTCTCGTCCTCTAGTTGGTCGGCTATCTTGGAGAGCTCGTCCCTCCTCTGCCGGAGTAGCTTCCCATCTGCCATCAGGTCCGAGATCCTTGACTGAGCTGCATCGTACTGCTCGATGGCCAGCATGTTCACGTCCCCGAGGGCGCCGAGGCGGCGCTCGAGCCCCTGCACGCTCCGCTCCGCCTCGGCGACTGTTGGCAGATGCTCGTGCTCCGGAGGAATCGGAATTCCTGCCGCTTTTAGTTCGGCCACGATCTCCTCCAGAGCCTCTCGCCTCTGCTTGATTTGCACGCTAAGTTCTTCCAGCCTACCAGAAATATTCTGCTTCTCCTGTGAGATCCTTTCCAAATGGGCGCGTAGGCTAGCCCTCTCCTCGACTAGCTCGTCCCTGCGATCATTGAGCAGTCGCTGCTCTTCGTCAAACTGAGAGGCCTGGGCCCTGAGCTCAACGAGCTCGGACTCGGACTTTTCAATTATCGAGTTCAATTCGTCGATCTCCTTACGGGACCTAGAGGCGGACTCCTTCTGAGCGGACATCTGCCTGCCAATCTCGGAAACCCTATCCACTAGGATTCTCAGTTGTTGGGAGGAGGTCTCTATCGACGCTTCGGACATCACCCTGGTCCTTTCAGCATCAGTCCTAGCCCTCTCTGCTTCCCGCAGTTTTCCTGAGAGGTGGTCTGGGGTGTGGCTCTGGAGATCCTCGGCCGCTTTGTCCCTGTTGAGGGAGGCTTCCTCGAGCTCCTGCCTGGCCTGTTCCCGGATGGCTTCCATCCTATCCTTCTCAGACTCGCAGTCCTTGAGTTCCTTATTGGCCGCATTCAGCTTGGACCCGATTTCCTTTAGCTCCCTCTCAGTCCTCTCCATGTCGGCCTTCCAGTTCCTCATCTTGACTGAGTGGTCATCGTTGTCCAACCCGTGGATCCGGTCCCTGAGCTCCTGCTGGCCCCTTCTAAGCTCCCTAAGTGCTCCGTCGACTGTTGTGAAAACGAGGTCAGCGTCCTGAACAGCCGACTCTAGCCTGTCAATGCCGGAGCTTCCTGCACCAGAGCCATCGAACCTGGGCCTGTCCCTCTTGGAAGAGGACCCGCCCGTCATTGCGCCTGAGCTTTCGATCACGGAGCCCTCGAGTGTGACCATCCTTACGCCGCCCATATTCTCACGTGCAACCTCCATCGACTCCACCACCAGGGTATTCCTGCCGGCGTATCTGACGGCAGCCTCCACGCTAGGGTCGAACTCGAGAAGGTCGTGGACGAAGCCCACTATCCCTGGGTTTCTGGCCACGAGCAGGGTCCTGCCCTGGGGCCTGGAAACTGATAGTTTGTTCAGGGGGAGGAAGGTCGCCCTGCCACCGCCGTTCTTCCTGAGCCAGGATATACACTTCGATGCTACGTGATCCGATGTGACCACTATGCTCCTGAGCCCTCCTCCGAAGGCGAATGACAATGCTTCCTCGTGAGAGGGGTCCTTTGGTGATGCTAGCTCTCCTAGAGTCCCCAGTATTCCATGTATCTCCCCGCTCTCCCTGAGCTTTGACAGGGCTGCTAGTGTGAAAGCTGAGCCTGGTGTGCTGGACCTCGTCTCTTGCCTCGCTCTGGCCTTGGCTAGGTCCATCTCTGCCTTCCTGAGCCTTGACTCGGCCCGATCCCTATCATCGACAAGGGACCTCTCCTGCTTTTGCAGGCTCATCAGCTCGTTAGCAAGGGACTGCCTGCTCACCTCAGGAGTCTCTTCCTGGAGGTCCTCGCCCATAAGCGCGTTATCGTCCCTCTCGAGCTCTGCCGCCTCGAAGGCCTGCTCGATGTCAGCGAGGCTCTCCGAAGCGATCTGAGATCTCTGGTAGGCCCTGTCGTAGTCCAACTGGGCCTGGGAGAACTTTGAGCTGGCTTTCTGCTCCAATTCAGTTGCTTGGCCGAGTGCCCTGTTGAGGTCCCTGCCGTGCTTGTCACCCGACTCTATCGCCTTTCTTGCTAGGCTTTCTTCTTCTTCCGCCTTCTTGAGCGAGGAAATCGAGTCCTTAACTGCCTGGTGCAGCTCTTCGATGCTATTCTCCGCCTTCTTTCGGGCTTCCTCTGCCCCCTGGCTCTCACGCTCCAGGATCTCCATCTCATCCTCAGCAGAATCGATGGCCCTCTGATGGTCCCCTATCCTATCTGATGCAGTCTCGGCCTCTATCTCGAACTGCCTGATCTTGTCAATTATGCCCTTTGCATCACCACCGAGGACGTCATCTAACTGATTGGCGAGTTTCACAAGTTCCTTGTCGAAGTCGTCTAACCTTCTTCCAGATGACCCGATCTCCTCTGAGAGTTCTTTCTCTCTGCCGATGTAATTGGACCTCTCCTCCAGTAGAAGAGAGACCTCCCCCTCCCTGTTCCTGTGCCTAGACTGCTCGAGAGTTAGCCTAGCCAAGTCGACATCCTCTTTGAGCTGCCTGAACTTCAGAGCCTGCTCCCTCTCTTGCTCGAGCTCTTGCAGCCTGCTCTTCTGGTCGGCCTCGAAAATGTCGATCGTCTCGATGCTGGTCTCTACGTGCTTTCTCTGAGTGTTTGCCTTCCTTATCTCCTCGTCGTAAGCTGTGACTCCGGCTACCTGCTCCAGCACGCCCCTCCTCTTGTGGGGCGTCATTGTGGCCAAGTTAGTCACATCCCCCTGTAGGACTATGTTGTACCCATCCCCCCTGAGGCCTGCTTCTGACAGAATCCTCCTCATCTCCGTTGCGGAAGAGGGGTTGTCGTTTATCTTGAAGGATGAGACCGGCTCCCCCTTCCTGCTCAGCCTTACCGACCTAGTGAAGGAGACTTCGTCCGAATCTGACCTGAGGCGCCTCCTACCTCCTATTTCTGGTGAATTGTTGAAGACCAGGGTGGCGGACATATGCTTGGCCGGGCTTCCTGTCTTGCCGCCGTTGAAGATCAGCTCGGAGACATTTGATGCCCTGAGTGAGCGTGTTGACTTGGGGCCGAGGACGAATCCTATCGCATCTCCGCAGTTCGACTTCCCGCTTCCGTTTGGTCCAGTGATTGCCGTGAATCCCTCCTCGAATGGGATTACGGTTTGCCCCCCGAATGACTTGAAGTTCTCCATCTCTATTCTGACTAGATGCATCCCCTCACCTCAGTCGTCGTGAAATAAATAGCACGACAACAACGCCAGTCGTTCCATGTGAGGTTATGAACATTGAGGCAGTGAGGCGAAATACGCTGCGTTTAGTGCGGTCATCGGAAAACGCCGAGTGATTGTGATAAATCACATATTCCTTCTGAATTTCCCACCGCTCTCGAAGAGAGCTTGGGTGACCTGTCCTACTGAGCAATGGTTCACTATCTCCATCATCACTTCGAACAGGTTTCCACCTTCCCTAGCCGTCTCCTTCAGTCTTGCCAGGCTCGCCTCGGACTGGGAAGAGTGGGTGTCCTTGAACTCCTTGTTTCGGGAAATCACCATCATCTTCTCGGAGTCGTCGGACCTTGTCACCTCGATGTCGAATTCCTCCGCGGAGGGAGTAGCTGATCCGGGGTCAGTGAACATGTTCACGCCGACGATGGGGGTCTCCCCGGAGTGCTTCCTGTTCTCGTAAACCATGCCCTCGTCCTGTATCCTGTTTCTCTGGTAGTTTACTTCCAATGAGCCGAGGACACCCCCTCTGCTGTGCATCTCCTCGAAGATCCTCAGCACCTTCTCCTCGACCTCGTTGGTCAAGTACTCGGCTACGAATGACCCCTGCAATGGGTTCTCGTTTCTAAGCCAGCCATACTCCTTTGCTAGAATTAGCTGTATGGCAACAGCGTCCCTTACTGTGTCCTCGGTGGGGGTGCCGAAAGCCTCGTCTCGGCTATTTGTGTGGAGGCTGTTGGCATTATCAGCTAGGGCATATAGTGCCTGGAGGGTGGTTCTGTAATCGTTCCAAGTGTACTCCTGTGAGTGGAGGGAGCGCCCGCTCCCTTGGATGTGGTACTTCAGCTTCTGACCCCTCTCACCTACACCGTACAAATCCCTCATGGCTATTGCCCAGATCCTTCTGGATACCCTTCCAATAACTGCGTACTCGGGATCCATCCCATTCGAGAAGAACCATGAGAAGTTCCTCAGGAATTTATCCGGATCGAGGCCCCGCGCCTTGAACAGCTCCACATAGGTAAGTCCGTTCGAAAGGGTGAGTGCTGCTTGGGTAATCGGGTTGGCGCCCGCCTCGTCAATATGGTAACCGCTAATGCTGACGAAGTAGTGGTTCCTGACCTCATTATCAACGTAGAACTCTGCAACATCGCCCATCATCCTGAGTGCTGTATCCAGATTGAAAACCAGGGTATTCTGCCCCATAGCCTCCTTCAGTTGGTCAGCTTGAACTGTGCCCCTGACCGTTGAAAGGGCGAAGGAGCGGATCTTGGATTGCTCGTCTTCGTTAGGCTCCCTGCCGTTCTCCTCGACGAATTTCCTAGTTTGCTGCCTAATTGCTACGTTGAAGAATGCGGCTAGGTGCCACCAGTAGTTTCCATTGATCGTCATGCTGACCGATGTATTCGGAGCGCAAAGGTCGAAACCATCGAAGAGTCTGTCCATCTCTTCCACGGTGCTGATACTTACTCCCGACTCGCAAACCTTCCCAAAAATGTCGAGCCTCTCTTGTGGGTCGTTTCCGTAAAGGCTCGGGGAGTCGAAGGCGACTGAGAGCCTATTGAAGGGTTGATCCTTGGATAGGAAGTGGTACCTCTTGTTTGTCCTCTCAGCACTGCCCTCGCCTGCGAACATTCTGACTGGCAACTCGTCTTCTCGCCTGAAGGGGAAGACCCCTCCTGTGAAAGGGAACTCCCCTGGTGCGTTCTCTTTCCTGACCCAGTGCAGTCGCTCCCCCCAGTCTTCAGTTGTCGGGAGCGCTACACGTGGAACCCTCGTCCCGGACATTGTCTCATGTGTAGTCTTGACAGGAATCTCCTTGTCGCGAACAGTGTAGCTTGCCTGACCTGAGCGATATGCCTCGGCCATGGAGTCGAATTCGGAAAGGGAGTCCCAAGCCTCCTGCGGAACCCTTGACCTGATTGATTCCGCCTCATCCGATAGGTCCTTCCAAGCTCCTTCTTTTCCAGAGGACTTCATGGCCTCAGCTGCCGCTTCTAACTGCTGAACCATTCTAACTGATCTGACCACCTCTCGGGTCCTCTCGTGGTAGCTCCTTACAGAAGAGGCGACTTCTGCAAGGTAGCCCTGCCTCTCCGGAGGTATGGGCGGGTCCCTGCTAGGCAATCCATCGGGACCCATGCGAGGTTTGCTTGCTGAGAAATCGGTGCCAAATTTCTCATTTAGCAGGCTCGCCATCATCTCCCAAAGTCTGTCCACCCCGGCATCGGCGAATTGACTGGCTATGGTGGGGACGACAGGCATTGATTCGGGGGATTCTTCGAACGCCTCCCTGTTGCGTTGGAATTGCTTCCTAATCTCTGACAAAGCGTCCTCTGCTCCCGGCCTGTCGAACTTGTTTAGGACCACAATGTCCGCGAAGTCTAGGGCTGCAAGCTTCTCCAACTGGCTGGGAGCTCCGTACTCCCTGGTAGTGACGTAAAGGGAAACGTCAGAGACCTCGGTAATGGCGTCGTTGCCCTGGCCAATCCCACTCGTTTCGACCAGGACTAGATCGAATCCTACTGCTTGGCAGGCCTCAACTGCCCGATTGATGCAGTCTGCGATCTCCCTGCCGCTTCCCCTGCTTGCGAATGACCTCATGAACAAATTGGGGTCGGTCAGGGAGTTCATTCGTATCCTGTCACCAAGCAAGGCGCCGCCTGTCTTCTTCCTAGTAGGGTCCGTAGCTAGCAATGCTACCTTGTATCCCGGATTGTCTCGCCTGATTCTAAGCATCACCTCGTCCATTAGGCTGGACTTACCGGCCCCGCCGGTACCCGTGATCCCTACAACTGGGCATCCTTCGGATGGGTCTCTGGACCGAAGCCTGGATAGTTCTTGCTCGAAAACCTCCCTCGAGGAGTTCTCTGCCAGAGTAAGAAGGCGTGAGACTGCCCCGTGATCTTCTGCTGTGACAGGGGAGGAAATGGATTCGAATCTAGAGTTGTCCAGGAGGTCGGTTTTTGCGGCCTGCTCCATGGCATCCTGGACCATCCCAACCAGCCCTAGATCCCTGCCATCATCGGGGGAGTAAATCCTAGCAACACCCTCGTCCCTGAGTTGGTCGATCTCATGGGGCAGGATCGTCCCGCCCCCTCCTCCGAAAAGGAAAACGTGATCGAAACCTGATTCAGAGAGGATGTTCTTGGTGTGAGTGAACATCTCGACTGCCCCTCCTTGGTACGAAGTGATCGCAACGGCATGGGCGTCTTCTTGGATTGCTGCCCTGGCAACTTCGTCGGCGCCCCTATCGTGACCCAGGTGGATCACCTCGCAGCCCTGGCTCTGCAGAATCCTCCTGAAAATACCTATCGCTGCATCATGGCCATCGAAAATGGCAGCAGCCGTGATTACCCTCAGAGGCTGACTGTTCCGTTTGGCCCCTTCATCGGACGCAGGGGACTTTGGTGCTGGATTGCTTGCCACGATGCTCCGAAGAGCCGCTTCCACAAGAATGCGTTGACTACGGAACAGAATGGGCGGGATGTTCCCGGGGCACAGTTCAAGATGGGTCGGCTTAACGCAAAAACGGTTGCCGGGGGGTCTGAATGGAGTTTCCAGTTATGGTTCTGGGCATCCACCCCCATTTGCTGTTCGAGGTTCTGGGCTACATCGGGGGACTTGCTACTACTGTCTGGATATCTTCTTCGAGAGAAGACACGGTGGAGCCCGAGCAACGTCATGCTCTGATAGTTGCAGGACTGTTCGGGGCCCTGTTGGGGGCCAAGTTACTGGCATGGGCCCAGCACCCCCAAGCTACATTCCTAGCTGCAACAGAGGAGCCCGCCTTCCTGCTTGGTGGGAAGACCATTGTCGGGGGACTCCTGGGGGGGATGGCGGCGATAGAGCTGGCGAAAAAGGCGATGGGGATAACAAAGAGGACGGGGGACGCGATGGTGCTGCCACTGGTCGTCGGAATGAGCATCGGGAGGATTGGCTGCTTCCTGACTGGACTTGAGGACTCGACATTCGGGATAGAGACTGGGCTCCCATGGGGGATAGATCTCGGGGACGGGGTGAGTAGGCACCCTACTGCCCTGTATGAAATTCTGGCACTGTGGGCTATTTACTTCTCAATCCGCCATTACTCGATTACGAATATTGTTCCCTCTGGTTGGGAGTTCAGGAGCTTCCTCATGTCATACCTCGCTTGGAGGCTTTTGGTCGACTGGATTAAGCCGGCTGATTGGGAGCTGGTCTTCTTTTCTCCGATCCAGATCGCCTGTGTAATGGGGTTATCATGGTACGTAACTTTCGGAGTGATGACTGATGATGAATGGGCAATGGCGGGGGATAGTTCAAGCCTAGAGGGGTGACCCAGTAAATGGGCTTGCAATGAGTGGGAGAGTCAGGGACTACCTTTTCTACGACACGGCCACATCAGTTTGCTCGAGCTGCCTGAGAAGGTCTGACGGGAAGATAATCATCCGAGGAGGCTCAGTCTTCATGGACAAACTTTGCTATTCGTGCGGCAAGAGGGAAGAGGTGCTTTTAGCCGATGATGCTGACTATTACCGGAGGGCAAGAGAGGTCTACGTGAAGCCTAGCGAGATGCCAGAAAAGTGGAATACTCCTCTTAAGTATGGGTGCCCGTATGACTGCGGCCTATGTCCGAGCCACGAGCAGCACTCCTGCCTAACTCTGATTGAGATTACGGATCATTGCAACCTGAGGTGCCCTGTCTGCTATGCCTCATCTGGACCGGAGAGGCACGAGGACTACAGGTCATTCGATCATGTTGTGAGGATGCTGGACGCGGTGGTAGAGAACGAAGGCGAGCCGGACGTAGTCCAGATCTCAGGGGGCGAGCCTACCCTCCATCCGGATTTCTTCAGGATTCTAGATGCGGCAAAAGACAGGCCGATTCGGCACATAATGGTCAACACTAATGGGATCAGGATAGCAAACGAGCCTGAATTCGCCGAGAGGTTGGCTCGATACATGCCTGGTTTCGAAGTATACCTCCAGTTCGATAGTCTTCAGAGGGAGCCCTCGATGAGGCTTCGCGGAGCCGACCTAAGGGAGGTGAAGAAGAAGGCTCTCGAGAACCTGAACGCTCACGGAATCTCCACGACTCTAGTATCGACGATCAGCAGAGGGCTGAATGACGGAGAGATGGGTGATCTGGTTGAGTTCGCGCTCTCGCAGCCCTGTGTTCGGGGAATCACTTTCCAACCGATACAGGAGGCTGGGAGATCCGAAGACTACGATCCATCCAAGGAGCGCCTGACACTTACTGAGGTAAGGAGGAGAGTGGGGGAGCAATCCTCTACTTTCATGGTCGACGACATGCTTCCTGTCCCTTGCCACCCAGATAGCTTGTCAATGGCATACGCGCTGAAAGTAGGAGGCTCGGCCGTCCCCCTTACCAGGTACATCGACGACGAGACGCTGCTAGCTGGACCACGCTCGACGATACAGTTCGAGAAGGACCCAGCGATGCGTGAGGCGATACTCAACCTACTCTCGACGGCTCACTCCCCGCAAACAGCTAGCCACTCCCTTGCAGAACTCCTGTGTTGCCTCCCGGAGCTTTTGGTCCCGTCAGAATTCTCCTACGAGAACGTCTTCAGGATCATCATCATGGATTTCATTGACGCCCACTCGTTCGACTTGAGGAGCGTAAAGAAGACTTGTGTCCATATCGTAAGCCCGGACCTGCGCCTCATACCCTTCGATACGTACAACATGTTCTACAGGGGTGACTTGGAAAGGACGGTTCTGGAGCCCATCAGGAGGGAGCTTGCACTGTCGGGACAGGCCCTCCTATCCCCGGATGAGCGGAAAACCATCTTGAGCCCCCTTCCAGTGATTCAGATAGAGGAGGTGGCAGAGTGAGCGAGGAGGAGCTGCCGGACTGGGTAGTATCTACCGAGGAGGGGGGCGACGATTTCTCCAAGATCGACACCGATGGTGATGGAAAGATCAGCAGGGAGGAGTTCGAGGCCGCAATGGGGAAAGCGCCATTGCTCACGGGAGATGTAAACGCGTTGAAGGAATCTGCTGGTAGTCAGGGTGAAAGCCTGTTCCAGCCATTGGATGAGATCAAAAAACCGATGAACAGCAACCTTCAGTTCTTCCTGGGAACGATTGTTTATCCAATTGGAGTCATCATTCTTACATGGCCAATTTCGGCGGTTTTCTACGCTACTGGTTCAGATGAGCTCGCGGGGCTCGCGAGTTTTGGCGTCGTTGGCATAGGGTACGTGGGGGGTGCAGCATGGGGATTCTCCTCCGGCCACAGTTCCTTCGCATGGGGGGTTCTTGCATCTCTGATAATCATCCCCGGTCTGATTTTCGGATTGGTATTCGGATTCTGCATGCTTATGATTAGTACTGGTAATGGATTCTGAAGCCTAGAGGCCCTCGGCGACCAAGATCCCTGCGAACATGAACATCAGGACCCCCATTGCGCCGTCTATCAGGTGGGCCTTGGCCCTAAGCCTCTGGACCCTGTCCCCAGTTGTCAGTACCGTGGCAACGGTAACGTACCAGGTCCCGTCTATCGCCATCCCAAGAGCCCCCATCCCTACAAGGGTCTCACGGGACAAATCAGCCTCCAGGAATGGGGCGTAGAGTGCCAGCATCCAAGCTAGAATCTTGGGGTTAAGTATGGCTATTGAGAATCCCTGGATGAAGCCCAAGGAGTCCTTGTCCACCTCGTGGTGTGATTCTTCCTGGGACCCATATGGGCCTGTGAGGGAGTGCCTCAAGAAGGTGGTCCCTAGCCAAAGTAGGATCGCCGTCCCGCCCCATCTGAGGATGATCTCTACGTTTTCGTTCGCCTCTAGTGCTTTGGCTATTCCGAATGCGGCCACGAATGCGTAGAGCCCGAAACCGATCCCATGGCCAATTCCAGTGGCAACTCCCTGGCTCCTCCCCCCGGAGACCGTGTTCCTGAGGACAACGGCGAGTGAGGGCCCTGGGCTCATGGCCCCGAGCATGAAAACGGTGGCCAGAGCTACCCAAGCTCCGGGCTCCATGATACCACCTAGGGCTATGCGTCCTAGTACATCGCCTCGATCTCTGCAGACCAGTTCTCCCTGATCTGCTTCCGCCTAATCTTGAGGGTCGGAGTGAGTTCGCCGTGGTCTACGCTGAGGTCCCTTGGAAGGATGGTGAATTTCTTCAGCTGCTCGGGGTTAGAGAACTTCCCGTTGAGCTTGTCGACTTGCTCCTGAACCTCTGCGAAGATCTCCTGACTTCCCGTGTAGTCCGATAGTTCGTGGCCGAGCTCCTTGAGAGCCGCTAGTTGCTCGGCTGGATCCTTTGGGACCTTGGCGCCATCCATCCCGTGCTTGTCCCTCAGTATTGCACCCACATCCAGAGTGAAAAGAGCACTACAGTACTTCCTGTTGTCCCCTATCAGCATGCACTGCGAGATGATGGGTATGGACTTCATAGTCTCCTCGATGACAAGGGGTGCGATGTTCTTGCCTGCGGAGCTGACATAGATCTCCTTTAGCCGGCCAGTAACAAAGACGAAGCCGTCCGAGTCAATCTTCCCGAGGTCTCCAGACTTGAGCCAGCCGTCCTCGGTCATGGTCTCTGCGGTTGCCTCAGGATTCTTGTAATAGCCAGCCATAATGTGCCTCCCTCTGAACTGGATCTCTCCGTTCCCGCCATCGTCAGGATCAGCGATCCTTAGCTCCGTGCCTGAGAGGGGCTTTCCAACGGAGCCGATCTTGTTTGCCCCGGAATGCCCAAGCGTGGCACCAGCGGAGGTCTCTGTCATTCCGTATCCCTCGTACAGGGGGACACCCAGTTTGTGGAATAGGGTCAGAATATCGGGATTAATTGGTGCTGCCCCGGTGATTGCGAACCTCAAATTGGTGAAGCCTATCTTTGCCTTGGCCTTCTTCTTGATGATGCCGCCAAGTACGGGTAAGCTCAACAACCATGTTGGTGGCAAGCCGGCAACTAGGTTACTGTACACCTTCTCATAAATCCGAGGAACCCCAATGAATAGGTGCGGGTTTACCTCCTTGCAGTAATCTATTGAGTGTAGGGGGTTGTCTACAACCCTCATATGGATGGCATCACGAATCCATATGTGGTTATCCGCTAGCTGTCCAAAGACGTGAGCACAGGGAAGCCACGAGACATACCCTTCTCCTTGATTGAAGTTGACGATCTTGTGGACCTCAGCTATTTCGAAATCCATGTTGTCATGCGTCAGGACTACTCCCTTGGGATTCCCAGTAGTGCCAGAAGTGTAGATTAGCGAAGCCACATCATCGGATTTGACGGAAGCAATCCTTTCCATGACATCAGAGTCATCGACTTCTGCGCCCGAAGCTATGAAGTCGGACCAAGAAGTGGCCTTGGGGTGGTCCATTTCGACCCCTTCCATCACTACGGCAATCTCTACTTTGTCTAGCCCATCAAGAACCGCAGATAGCCTGTTTGAGCACATCTTCTCAGGATCCCCTGAGTCCATTGGGTTGTGCCCTACGAAAACTATCTTTGAGTCGGAGTTCCCAACGACCCAATCAACCTCCTCGGGGGAGCATGTGTGATAGACCCCTACCGCTGCCCCTCCTGCCATGTTCGCTGCGCAGTATGCATAGTACCATTCCTTCCTGTTGTAGGAGTATATGCTTAGATTGTCTCCATTTTGGAATCCGTTGGCGATCAATGATTTGGCCACATCCATAGTCATGTCCTTGGCCTGGGACCACGTGGTAGTGTCCCACTGGCCGTCTCCATCCTTGGAGGAAATTGCGGGTTCATTGGGGAATTTTTCCGCGTTGTCAAGCAGGTATTCTGGCGTAATCTTGGCTGTCATGAGCTTGACAATGGTCTTGGAAACTTAACTGTTGTCTAGTAAATTTGGTGTTGAAAAGACAACCTCAAGGGAGGATAGAGGTGATGTTCTCCCTCCAGTCTGCACCGCCGTTCCTGTTTGCAAGTGGAGATGCCGGGGAAGGGTGCCAGCAGGAAAGAATGGCCACCTCGGTCCCCTCCAGAGCGATTTTTGCCCTGGCCTCGGCATATTTGCCTACTCCTATGACCTTCTCCACGCCCATTAGCGATACCGCTTCTCGCAGATGCAGATCACACCTCTCCAGGAGTCGGAGAACGGAAGGTCCTCTGATGTTATTCGGGGTCACGTTTGTGCCTCTGGGCCCTGAGAAAATCATCAGAGGGCAGTGGTTGATCAGGAATACATTCTTGAAAATCTGCTCGGCGTCACCGTACCTCTGTTCTAGTACTCCCCAGAGCCTTGTTCCAGATACTTCCTCCTTCGGATGTTCGAGACCGTTAATTGGTCTTTTCGGGTGTTCCCTCCTAGGGACCCCAACCTCGATACCCGAAATTCCGAGAAGGTCCCGAACTACTGATGTCGCAGCGAACGGGATCCCCATCTGCCCCATTCCATGAGGCCCTGGATTCATCCCAAGAAGGATGGTCTTCGCTCCACCGCTACCTGCAAGATTGATGTAATGCTCGTGAATGTCCCAAGCGTAAATTAGTGGGTTGTATATGCAATCTGCAGACTCCTCTGACTCGATTCTCATGGCCAGTTCTTCTGCATCGTCCCTCAACGAAGCTGCGAGCTTGACTAGTCCCTCTGCTGTCATTTTATCTACTGCTTTACATCTACTACCGAAGCTCCAGAAACATCCCTTAGCTCCTCTGGAGTGATTGGAAACACGGTATCCGGAGTGCCTCCAGCCCCCCAGACTATCTCGAATTGCATGAGGTCCTCGTCCATCAGCACAGTGACGGGCATTGTGTGTCCGAAAGGGGGGACCCCGCCTACCTTGTACCCGGTAGATGCTTCTACGTAATCCGGAGTGGCCATGCCTGGTTTGTATCCGATAATTCTCTTCAGCTTCCTCTTCCTGTCTACCCTGTTCGATCCTGAAGTGATTACCACCACAGCACCCTCCTGGCCCTCGAAGACGATTGACTTCGCTATGTGCGAAACCTCGCAACCTAGCTGTTCTGCGGCATCCTGGGAAGTTCTCGTACCATCTTTGTATTTTCTGGCTGATGGTGTGAAACCGATCTTCTGACACTCCTGCAGCCATAGGGAGTGGCCATCCATGGCATGGCCACACTGGCGATTTGACTTATGGGTTGGGGAGCCATTCAATACGGGTACTCTTTGGGAGCATCATGAGCAACCTACTGCAAAAAAAGACTGTAGAGAGGACTTTGTCTTCGGCAGCAGCTTTCCTAGCTGTGACTCCGATTCTGACCTACGTGCTATGGCTTTCGGATGGCTGCGACCCCTACTTGCCGTTCATATCGGACATGGACCTCCCCGCGAGATCGGGAGCATCA
This sequence comes from Methanobacteriota archaeon, assembly GCA_002716085.1. Taxonomy (GTDB): domain Archaea; phylum Thermoplasmatota; class Poseidoniia; order Poseidoniales; family Thalassarchaeaceae; genus UBA36. The sequence goes on from PAYZ01000025.1 coordinate 19,485, forward strand.
TTTACGGTTGGTTATGCAATAAGCGGAGTTCTATTGGCCTGTTCTAGCCTGCAATTTGGTATTCTCAGGGAGAGGTGGCTGATTAGAAATGGGGTCGAACGCAGTTGGGTCGTCCTGAATCGTTTCTCCTTCATATCTTCTATTCTGTCTGGGATTAGCTTGTTCTGGATCTCCTTCACGCCTTGGGACGAACATCTAGTACTGCATATTGCTCAGGCGAATGTCATCTTCATCGGCAGCGTAGCTTGGGCCGTCTGCGTAAGTTTCGTAACTTCCAGAATGGCGGATGCTGACTCATCATTTTCCGGATTGGTTAGGCAGAGATTTGCCTTGGCAGCGGTCGGTCTAATCGGCCTTCTGGGAATGGGCGAGAGGTTCGTGAGGTTCTCCGGGATTTCGATGGACATGTATGCTCTAGAGGAACGGTTGACGATGCTCGAGCAGGACTGTGTGAGCCTAAATGAAGCATTGCTCAGTCAAGCTGCCTTTTTCGAGTGGTTGCTAGCTGCCTCAATGGTTCTAATGGTTGCAAGCCTAGTCCCAGAGGTTAGTAAAATAGCAGAACAAGAATGAATCGTTGAAGACGGCGGCCTGTGTAACGTTCATGGCTAGCCATATTTGCCCAAGACCATGCAATGGCCTTTCGGACCTTATGAGACGGTCATGGCGGCCATACTTCTTGCCACAGTGCCACTCCAGAGATTCCTAACAAGGGATGAGCCTGGGATGAGGGTGCAGTTCGGTGATCTGGTTCAAGAGATAAGGGATAAGGGATACAAGTGGCACATTTCGATTTACGTTGTGATGTATGCCTTCAAGGCCTTCATTGATCAGCACAATGAAGCAATAAAACCCAGAGTTGGCGGTTTCACCCATTACGTTCAGGGGCTAGAGGGCGATGCTACTCTTTGGGTGCAAGAGACATTTCGAAATGATTTGCTTACTGATTTGCTATCCTTCCACTATCTTTTCGTCTATTTGTTCCTAATCTGGTTCAGCCCCATGTACTACATACTGAGCAAGGACGAGGCGATGGCCGATAAAGCGGTCCTGAACTACTTCGTAATCTATGTCTTAGCAGTTCCCTTGTACTTGTTCTTCAATGTTGAAGTGACTTCCACATACATTCCTGGGATGGACGCACTAATGTACCATGAGTCTTGGTATCTATTCTTCTTCACTGAAGTTGATCCGTTGGACAACGGATATCCCAGCCTCCATGTTGGAATCCCGATAAGCATGCTGATTATCAATAGGCTTCATGTTCGTCAGGATGGTATCGAGATTAGTGAGTGGAGACATAGAGAGTTCGATCTATTCTTAGCAGTAAACGTGCCGATCTATTTTTTCAGTATCCAGTACCTAGGGATACACTGGATCTCTGACATAATTCCAGGATTTTTCCTTGCGATTGTCTGCGCTTTGTTCACGCACAGAATACAACCCAAGTTGAGGGCTATTAGAGAAGAGGGGTGGGCTTCAATCGTTCCCAAGAGAGCTGCATTCTCGGCATCGGTATTCTCACTTGTAGGGGCTTTGGCCCTATTGCTTGTTGTCGTAGATGGCCCGGGTACTGATGAAGACGCGGCGACGATGAGGCTCGGGCCGGGTGACGTCAACCTCGACGTTGTAGAGGTCCACAGTCTGTGGCATCCTGCTGAGATTGAAGTGAGGAACGTAGGGGATGAGTCATTGGAGGTGATAGTAGTACACAGAGACCTAGTGGAGGATCATGCAATAGGCGGAAAGATAGTCTGGTCTGGATTGTCTGGGCAGGAAATCTACTCGATAGGACCAGGTGGCAAGATTATGGAAGAAGTCTATACTCCGACCGTTTCAGATGGTCACTACGTCCTAGTCAGTCACCAGGGGGATTCCGGCGAGGGAGAAGCAAGGGTCACCATAAAATACGTCGATGAGGATCTGTTGTGGTCTGCAGTCCTGTGTTCTATGCCCTGCTTCGGGATTGTAGGTTGGTTAATGAGCGAATATATCCCTCATAGGACGAAATGAGCGAAAAGCCCCCCAATGTAGAGTCCTGAAACGGCTCCAAGGCCTATCCAAGTACCTATCCTGAATGGGGGGTAGTTCTTCCTCCAAACGCGCATGGACTCCAATAGCCAATAAAGCACCACTACTACGAACCAGACGAAGAATGCCAACTGTGGAAGGAAGGCCAGTAGCATGCCCACTATGGTGCCGATAACCACCTCATAGTTGCCCTTCACTGGCTGGGGGGCAAGAAAGAGGATGAACAATGTGATTCCGGTCGCTAGGATCACGAAAGGGGTAGTCAGTTCCCAATCAAGGAGCCTGGGGGCCCCCTCGATTAGGTGAGGGATGCAGGCCGCTACGAAACCCGCAATGCTGGGAACAGCGACTGGCCACAGCGGCGGGTCCTCCCACTTCATGGATACGCGTATGCGATTAGGCCAATGAAGGCTGCGAGTTGGGCCGGAAGGTTTTCTTTGGATTTCAGGACCTCGGGTAATCATGACGAAGGGGGAGGTGGTGCTAGGGTGCCTCGCACCGCACCCCCCTCATGTCGTCTATGCGGAGAACCCAGAGCAGAATGAGCCATTCTCGGAAGGTGGTTGGGAGGCCCTTAGATGGGGTTACAACATGCTGGCTAGGAAGATGAAGGAAATCGAATATGATAGCATTGTCGTCCTTACCCCCCACTGGCAGACTTACATCGGAAACCACTTCCTAGGCCTAGAGAGATTTCAGAACATAAGCGTGGACCCGATTTTCCCCAACCTTTTCAGGTTTCATCACGACATTACAGTCGACGTGGAGCTTTCGGAGTCAATGCAGCGCTCAGCGGAAGAAGCCGGCATTGTCTCGATGATGATGAGGAATCCCGACTTCAGGGTAGACTATGGGACAATAGTAAGCTGCCACATGCTGAATCCTGATTGGGACAAGCCTATCGTTACGATTAGCAGCAACCGCTCGACGCACTACTACTCTGACGAGGTGATGAATGAGCAGGCATCCGCGCTCGGAAAGGCCGTGGGCAAGGCAATAGAGGGAAGTGGGAAGAAAGTTGTCTTAGTTGCCAGCCATTCCCTCTCTCACAGGCATTTCGTCACCGAGGCACCCCTGCCCGAGGACATGAGCAGGGAGCACATATACAATCACAGCCAATATGTCTGGGACATGAAGGTCATAGAAATGATGAGGGAGGGCAAAATGGAGGAAGTGATAGGCATCTTGCCCGAGATGATCGAACAGACGATGGCCGAGGCAGAGGGGGGTGGACTGACATGGATGATGGCTGCAATGGGCATGCCAGACTACCCGGCAGAGATCTATGGTTATCAGTCAGTAATCGGTACAGGAAACGTGATTGCTGCTTGGGATCCCGACTCAACGACAAGGGCAATTGTACTGTGATGTGTGAATATGGGCGAGGACGCTGACATCAGACTAGGGCTGTACGTCCCACCGCATCCCCACCCGCTACTAGCTCCGGATCAGAATGAAGGGTGGGGCAGGCTTAGGGATGCATTCGACACCTGCAGAAAGAGGATAGAGGAGAGTGGTGCTGATCTTATCCTGTTATACTCGACGACTTGGCCCAGCATAATAGGGCATCAGATACAAGCCCATCCGAACCCTGTTTTCACGCACGTTGACGACGACTTCCACTTCCTGGGATCCATGGACTACGAATTCAAGATGGACTCTGAGTTCGCTGAGTCATTCAGAGAGTCCTGCGAGAAGAGGGGGCTCCATGCGAGGACAGTCTCATACGACGGCTTCCCCATAGACACCGGCTCCGTAGTGGCACTAAAGCTACTAAATCCCGAGAACAAGATTCCCGCATGCATTGTTTCGAGCAATGTTTACTCCAACAGGGCGGAACAGATAGTCCTAGGTAAGGCTGCTAGGGACTCGATCAGGGACCTAGGGAGAAAGGTTGCCGTAGTAGTTGTAGCTAGCCTGTCCAACAGGATGTTCACAGAACATATCGAACCTTCAGAGGACAGGATACACTCGGCCAAGGACGACGAGTGGAACAGGAAGATACTGGAGTTCTTCGAAGATGGCCGCTTGGAGGACATTAGCCAACTGAGCAGGGACATCCACGGACAGATCAGAGTGAGCAAAGTCGTTGCGTACAAGCCTGCCTGGTGGATGGCTGCAGCCATGGGGCAGCACAACAACTACGACGGAGAGGTTTTGGCGTACGAGGCGCTTCACGGAGCTGGTGGCGCGGTCATACAGATCACACCCTCTGGAGGAGGGGTGGGGGACAAGGAGTTCGACGAGGATGACGTGGAATTCTACCAAGGCGATAGGAACGTCCTGGACCAAGGGGCGATATGATGTCGGAGGATCTAAGCCCCGAAGAGAAACGAATGAGGATAGTTGAGGAGATAGCTTCCGCCCCTGCCGAAGCTGTCGACAAGCTCTATGACGAAATCGGGGCCTCATTGGTAAGCTCCGCCGGAAGTGCAATCGGAGCGGCTGCTGGGGTAGCAGTTGGAGGACCAGTAGGGGGCATCGTAGGGGGCATTGTCGGGAAGAAGGCCGCTGGCAAGCTCACTAGCGAAGATGGGCCATTCATCGCCGAGGGGGGGCCAACAGCAGTTGGGGCTTATCCCCACGTACACAGGGCGGGGGGTCTTCTATTCGTAAGCGGAATGGGGCCCAGGACCCCGGGCACCAACGAGATCCCAGGAGGCCCCATTCGGGATAGCGATGGGAGTCCGTTGGATTATGACATCGAGGCTCAGACCCACTCTGTGATCAATAATGTGAAGGTGATCCTAGAGGAGTACGGATCTAGCTTGGAGAGTGTGGTGGACATCCTAGTCTTCCTCGTGGACATGGACAGGGACTTCGAGCTGTACAACAAAGTCTACGCCAGTTACTTCTCCGAGATACTCCCTGCAAGGACGACGGTGTCCGTGGATGCCCTTCCAACGGCTATTGCTATCGAGCTGAAGGTAGTCGCAAGAGCCTGATCAGTGGTGATGTCCGCCGGGACCGTGAGCATGGCCGTGGGCTAGTTCCTCGTCCGTAGCGGACCTAACTTCGACTACTTCGATGTTGAAGCGTAGGGTCATGCCGGCCATCTGGTGATTGAAGTCTGCTTTTACCAAATCGCCCTCTATCTCCTTTATTGTGAACTGAATGGGGCCTTGGTCACTATGGGCTCCAACCACCATCCCGACTTCTAGCTCCATCCCCTCTGGGAACTGGTTCTTTTCGATTCTCTGGATTGCGTTCTCATCCCTCTCCCCGTAGGCTCGGTCGGGGGTTAGGGTGAATTCCCTCTTCTCCCCAACTTTGGCCCCAAGGATCTCCTGCTCGAAACCTGGGATCATCTGCCCGTGCCCTACTAGGAAGGAGAGGGGGGCCCTTCCATCACTAGTATCGAAGACCTCGCCATCCACGAATGTGCCTGTGTAGTGGACCGATGCTACCGAGTCCTGCTCTATTGTCTCGCTCATGGCATTGGGGCAGCAGCACGGTATCTAACCTGTTGGGTGTAGCAGAACCTTCAACTGGGGAGTTTCGGGCGGCGCATCATGGCGTCGTATGGTCCCGAAGACCTGGAGGGGATTTCACTGGGTCCGGGAGAAGTTGTTTCCGAAGCTCTAGAGAGGAAGCTGGGGCTTTTCTCGGTCGTAATAATCTCGCTATCTGCCATGATCGGATCAGGGCTTTTCTTGCTTCCTTCTCTGGCTATGCTAGAGATGGGCGGCGGTGAGTCCCCTGCAGGGGGGGTCTGGCTAGCCTACCTTGCTGCTTCGCTGGTCGTCCTTCCCGGTGCTATCTCGAAATCTGAGCTTTCCACTGCAATGCCATCCTCAGGTGGTTCCTACCTCTATGTCGAGAGGGCTTTCGGACCGCTGGTTGGTACTATCTCCGGACTGGGGCTCTGGGCCAACTTCATGCTGAAGTCTGCATTCGCCCTAATTGGGTTCAAGGCCTATCTTTGGGTTTTTGAAGAAATACTAGCCCCGAGTTGGGAGGAAGGATGGCTGTCAGAAAATGTCAACCTGATAGCACTCATACTTCTGGCGATTATCGTTGTAATCAATATTCTCGGAGTCAAGAGCATCAAGAGGGTGCAAATTCCGATAGTCATGTTCTCCACCACATACCTGTTCGCGATATGCATCTGGGCCCTGATGACCTCTGACCTAAACTGGGACGCGGCGACATCGAGGGAGGCAATTGGGGGAGGATGGAGTTCTGTGGCTACCACAACGGCATTTGTTTTCGTTTCCTATGCCGGGGTTACCAAGATAGCTGCTGTTGGGGGAGAGGTGAAGAATCCGGAGAGGAACCTTCCCTACGGAATACTACTCTCCCTGTTGATTAGTTGTGCATTGTACGTCACTGTGACTCTTGTCATGGCTCTGACTGTTGATCCCGCAGGATACATGAGCTACGATGGCTCAAAGGCTCGTGAGGACCCAGTCTACGTATTTGCTGATGCTGTTGGGGGTAAGACGGTGGCCAACATTGCGGCATTTCTGGCAGTGTTGACCATGGCATCGATGTCACTAGCAGGGATTCTAGCATCATCACGATTTCCGTTCGCCATGTCCAAGGACCGGCTAATGCCTGAATTTCTAGAGGGGATTCACGAGAAGTACAATACCCCGCATTGGGCGATAATTGCCACGGGCCTGTCCATCGCGGCTGCACTGACCTTACTGGACGTCAAAGACGTGGCCAAACTCGCCTCTGGGTTCAAGATCATGATTTTCATGGTGATAAACGGTTGCGTCATCGTCCTACGTACATCTTCTTCGTCGCATGGGTGGTATCGTCCCGAATGGAAGACGCCGTGGCCCCTTTACCCTGGGATCCAGTTGTTCGGAATCTTTGGTGGTGCAGGACTTCTATTTTTGATGGGATCGAAGGCTGTAATTGGCGCCACTGCTTCTATTGTCCTAGGGTCGATAATCTACTTGGGCTATGGGAGAAGTCACTCTGAGCCAAGGATCACTCCTTGGGATTCAGCCGTCAAGAAGATCTTGGACCCAAGGGGGGCGGAGACAAGAAGGCGATACGCGGCATTCTACGAGTCTGACCTTGAAGGTAAGGGAAGCCTCGATCTGGGAGAGTTCGTTAGTGCGGTTTTGTTGCTAGGATACATCGACAAGGGGGGTGCAAACATCCCAGATGATTCGATCGTTGTTTCTAGGACCAAGTCTAGCCAGAGAGACCAGACTGTTAGGGACATCTTCCGTTCTGGGGACGAGAATGAGGATGGGCTTATTGACATCGAGGAGTTCCTAAAGATGGCAGATGAAATCGAACCCCAGCGTTGATTTATCTTGCGTGTGGTTGAAGGCTGCAACCGTTCTGGGATAGTTCCCGGGTGAGCGAGTGGTATCCAGCAGAGCGAAGAAGGTGACTACCCACATCCTTCAGGAGATGAAGAGGTCAGGCGAGAAGATCTCGATGCTTACGGCATACGACTACTCCCTAGCCCGCCTAGTAGATGGGGCTGGAGTTGACGTCATACTAGTGGGAGACTCTGCTTCCAACGTTATGGCGGGCAATGATACCACCGTGCCAATCACACTTGACCACATGATATACCACGCCAAGTGCGTTGTGAACGCTGTCGACAGGGCTCTAGTTGTTGTTGACATGCCATTTGGTAGCTACCAAGGGGATTCCAAACTCGCACTGAAGAGCGCGATTAGGATTCTGAAAGAGTCTGGCGGCCATGCCGTCAAGATTGAGGGGGGAAAGGAGGTGGTTGACTCCGTAAAGAGGATCCTTACTGCAGGAATTCCAGTGATGGGCCACCTTGGTCTGACTCCACAGTCCATTTACAAATTCGGTACCTACTCAGTGAGGGCCGAGGAGGATACAGAAGCTTCCAAGCTCTTGGACGACGCCGTGGCTCTGCAAGAGGCAGGGTGCTTCTCTGTAGTCTTGGAGAAGATTCCAGCGGATCTTGCTAGGAAGGTTAGTGAAAAACTCGACGTCCCCACCATAGGGATTGGTGCTGGTCCCGATTGCGACGGTCAGGTTCTTGTCCTGCACGACATGCTTGGAATAACCAAGGACTTCTCTCCTAGGTTCTTGAGGCGTTATGCCGACCTAGGGGAATCGGTTGATGGTGCAGTGAGGCAGTACATAGATGACGTCAGGCAAGGATCATTCCCCAGTAAGGAAGAGAGTTACTGAGCTGCGAAGAAAGCCATCCCCAACCTTCAAGGACGCTCGCTACAGGCAAGGACGGGGCTGTCATGAGCGAACTGTGGGTAGAGCGGCACAGGCCGCGATCTGTCGAGGATATGAAAGGGCAGAAGGCAGTGGTGGACAGGCTCAGTGCATATGCCCGGACCAGAACCTTTCCTCACCTGATGTTCGCGGGCCCTCCGGGCACGGGAAAGACGACTGCTGCACTGGCTCTAGCTAGGGACGTTTTCGGTGATGGCTTCAGGAGCAACCTGCTTGAGATGAACGCCAGCGACGAGAGGAAGCTGGAGTCTATACGGACCAAGGTGAAGCAGTTCGCCAGAACAGCTCCGATGCCCGGTAGCACGTTCAAAGTAATTTTCCTAGACGAGGCAGATGCTCTCACCCCGGATGCACAGGGGGCACTTAGGAGAATTATGGAGCAGTACGCTGAGACTTGCAGGTTCATACTATCCTGCAACTACTCCTCGAAGGTAGTGGAGGCGATCCAGTCCAGGTGCGCAGTATTCAGATTTAGACCACTTGACAGCGAAAAGGTGCTCGAGAAGGTCCTAGAAGTGGCCAGTAGCGAGGGTGTCAAGCTAGAGGGTGACGCCGCGAAGGCGATAGCCAAAGTTAGCCTTGGTGACCTCAGAAAGGCAATCACCTCCCTCCAAGTCGCTGCATCTCTGGACATGCATGTGACTAGGGAGCTCGTCTACGAGACCACGGCAACTGCACCTCCAGAGGAGCTGCACGGTTTCTTCCTCGCCTGCAAGGAAGACGGGTTCCAGCCAGCAAGACGGAGGATGAAGGGGATTCTGGACAGGTTCGGACTCGCGGGCACGGACTTGGTGAATCAACTACACAGAGAGTTGGGTTCAGTGACCTTCCTAGACGAGTCCCAGAAGCTTGCAGTCACGGAGGTGATGGCGGAGTGCGACTTCAGGATGGTCGAAGGTGGTGGCGAATCGTTGCAGCTCGATGCCATGGCTGCGAGGTTATGCGGTCTGATAGGCAATTAGGAAGAAGACTGCAGAATGCTGATGGTGAAATCGGCTGACCATGAGTTTCGAGATGTGCTCCAAGGGACCATGTCACCCTCCTCATAAAGCTCGACTTTCACTAGGTATTCCCCTGGACCGCAGCCATCGGGGCACAAGTCCCAAGCCATGGCGACGTCGTGGGAATGGGGTGCCACTTTCGGACCTAAGTACTCGTTGGTAAGGGAGTTCTTCCTCTGCCCCCTCCTCCAGTCTTCGGGCTCTACCGATTCGAAGGCATCTCCAGGGCCCGCTGCCGCAATCTCTGAAACGGAACCAAAGACGCTGACTATCGGTTCCATCTGGCCGACCTTCTGTATGGTCAGGTTCATGGTAGAGTTCTCAGCATCGACATTGTCCCTTACTGCTAGGGCCAACAGCACCGGGATTGAGTCCTGTGATATCCTCACCTCGTATACGTCGCCGGATAGCTTTGTCATGGATATGCCCTCGCTGTCAGCAATGTCTATTGCATCGGCTAGGTGAGGGGAAGCGATGTCTGCCAGGGGCGGGTTTACCAGAGCGAAAGATAGCGCAAGCCAAGTGAACAGGTAAAGGAAAGACGCCCTGACCCAGTTTCCGGTGGTGTACACTGAGAAGAACTTGGATGGCACAAGAATCTGGTGGATGGGCCTGATTAGAGCGATCATCAGGAACGGCAGGAGCCAAAGGGCTTGCTGCGTTCCCTCCATGTTGGGCATCATGTAGAATCTCATCAGAGCAGCCACCGATATTCCGAATACGATTACTATCCACATCGAGATTGCGTCCGCCCTCTCCTTCTCTGCGTGGATCGCCGGTTCGAATGGCTCGATCTTGGAACCCTTGCCATCCCCTCCCTTCGACCCCCCAGCACCCTTCTTGCCGGAGTATGCGCTAGCCCTAAGGGCGGTATCGACATCTACCATGTTGTATTCGGGCAAGTGAGGGCGACACATCAACCCTACGTGTGGGGAGGTGGTCGCTCAGTGAACACCGGTAAGGCTCAAATGGCCTCTTCCTCCGCCTCGTTTCTATGCCGGGGTGGCGTAGTTGGTAGCGCGTCGGACTCATAGGGCAGCCGCAAGGCACGTTCGCGCCGAAGGCCCCCTTCGAGATGCCTGAGTCATCCGAAGGTCGCGGGTTCAAGTCCCGCTCCCGGCACCACTACTCTTCCCTTCCCCAGCGGGAGATTGCCATTGCTGCTAGAGTGAGGGATACCGCTGCCGCCGCAGGGGAGAAGCCCGGTAGGGAAGTGCTGCTGCCTCCTTCCTCGCCTGAGTCAGATTGCTGGCCACCGCTTGATCCCGATTGCTCGTTGTCTCCGACGCCATCTCCGTTGGAGTCCCTCCACTCGGAGGGATCGTAGGGGAATGCGTCGTTGTTGTTTCCGTAGCCGTCCCCATCGGAGTCTGAATATTCGTTGGGGTCGTTTGGGAAGGCGTCCGAGTTGTCTCCGACTCCGTCGTTATCGAAGTCATATTGCTCGTAGGGGTCGGATGGGAACTTGTCCGTGTTGTCGCCGACTCCGTCCCCGTCGGAGTCCGAGTGCTCCCTGGGGTCGTTGGGGAAGGCGTCCGAGTTGTCTCCGAACCCGTCCTTGTCGGTGTCGGAGGTCTCAGTGGGATCCAGTGGCAGGGCATCGAGAATGTCTAGGGTGCCATCATTGTCGTCATCGGGGTCCGCGTTGTTGCCCATTCCATCTCCGTCGGTGTCGATGTACTCGTTGGGATCGTCCGGGAAGGCGTCATCGCCGTCCTTCACTCCGTCGAGGTCGCTGTCTTCGACGTTGCTAGAACTCAGTGGGAAGTCGTCGAAGTCGTTGGGGGTGCCGTCTCCGTCTACGTCGTCATCAGAGTTGTCGCCTATTCCATCGCCGTCGGAGTCTGTTGACTCGTTGGCATCGTTAGGGAAGGCGTCCGAGTTGTCACCCACGCCGTCACCGTCGGAGTCGATTGACTCGTTGGCATCGAATGGGAAGGCGTCCAGATTGTCAGTTATGCCGTCGCCGTCGCTGTCGTCCTGGTCGTCGTCTATCCCGTCGCCGTCGTCATCGGTGTCGGCGTTGTTCCCTATACCATCTGCGTCGGAGTCCTGTGTCTCGTTGGCATCGAAGGGGAAGGCGTCCGAGTTGTCACCCACGCCGTCGCCGTCCGAGTCTGCGTACTCGAGCGGGTCGAATGGGAAGGCATCATCGCTGTCACCGACACCGTCGTTGTCCATGTCCGTGTCACAGGGGCCGACAGCGGAGTTGGAAGCCCAGACGATGGTCGACTCGTTCCACGACTTGAGGAAGGAGTCAATCTGGATCTGGCACACGTTCAGGTCCACGAAGAATGTCCCTGGCATCAAGAACAGGTACTCGTCGGCTCCTGCGATGGATGAAGAGTACTGGGTGTGGTTGTAAACCTCGAACCCATCGAATGAAACTACCACGTTCATATGGGTGTCGAACGGATACTCTGGACTGGAGAGTGTCACGTCAACCCAGTAGTCCGAAATTCCAAGGGTGGCGTTGTTGCCCGAAACTGAGAATTCGTCTATGCCGAAGTAACCGAGCTCCACCTCCGTGATGGCAAGGGCGGTCGGTTCCACGCAAGGCGCATCTAGGGAAATTGTGGTGTTGTCGACCTCATCTCCGTCGTCGGTATTCAACCATGCGTTGAAGGTGATCTCGCAGGCATGTTGGTCGAACCAGAAGGAGTTAGTCTCCCAGGACATGTCCCAATCGTCGGCAGAGTCTTCGTAGACCCACTGAGTCTCGCACGTCTCTAGTCCGAATAATGAAACGTTGTCTACGAGTATCTCGTAGCACAGGTCGAACCAGTCCGTCCAATCATCGTAACCCTCGCCGGAGGAGTTGTCGATGTACACGGAGAACTGGTAGCCAGCTTCGGAGACGTTGATGAAATCGCCTTCCGAGACTTCCTCCCAGACCCAGTGCTGCTCGTCGAGGATCTGAATATCCACGATCTCCGTCACAGGGGGATCCTCGCAAGGAGCGTCAAGGGAAATTAGGACGTCGTCCACCAGATTGTCATCTTCGTCCCAGAGAGTGACGTTGAATTGCACAAGGCAGTCGTATGTGCCTAACCAGAACGTGTGAGTCTCCCAGTACATGTCCCAACCGTCGGCGGGGTCGTCAATGGCATTCTGGGTCTCGCACGTCTCTAGTCCGAATACTGACACGTTGTCTACCAGGATCTCATAGCACAGGTCGAACCAGTCCGTCCAGCCGTCATCCCAATAGTTTGTCGCGTTGTCGATGTAAACCGAGAACATGTAGCCGAAATCGGTCGAGTCGATCGAGTCGCCGTCTGAGACCTCTTCCCAAGTCCAGTTCTCCTGGTCTAGGACCTGCAGATAAACGATCTCAGTTGCAGGGGGGTCCTCGCACGGGGCGTTGAGCGAGATGAGGACGTCGTCCACATGGTTGTCTTCGTCGTCCCGGAGAGTTGCGTTGAATACCACCAGGCAGTCATAGGGGCTAACCCAGAAGGATGAGCTAGTCTCCCAGGAAATATGGTCAGATGGGGACCGGGTTTCGCATACTTCACCGGCAAACTCCGAATCGCCATCTATCAGGACCTCGTAGCACAGATCGAACCATTCGGTCCAGTCCTCGGTCCAGTCGCCCGATGCGTTAGCAACGCCGAGGGAGAATCTGTAGCCGAAGTCAGTAGAGTTGATCGAGTCGCCGTCGGAGACGTCAACCCACGACCAGTCCCACTCGTCGAGGATCTGAAGATCCACGATCTCGGTAACGGGTATGTCCTCGCACGGGGCGTTGAGAGAGAGTGTGAAATCGTCAACTAGGATGCCATCTTCGTCCAGCAAGTC
>PAYZ01000026.1 GCA_002716085.1 Methanobacteriota archaeon
CACTTCATTTTAAAGAATGAAATTCCCTGCATTTCTTGCACCCCCTATCGGGGGCCAAGTCATAATTGTGGTTAACCTCCTAAACCACGAAAAGCCTCGTGGCCGCACTTCCTCGGCAGCGCCCAGCCTGATGGAGAACGTCATTGCACAGTGTGCTCGGTCCCCAACGCCAGCTAAACGCAGCATCCCGCCGACCTTCATGCGGTATAAGAACGTGACGAGAGGTTAACGATCCTATTAGGCGCAGTGTCCTACTCTGCGCCGAAGAACTCACGTAGCACTGGATGCATCTCCATTGCTTGCTCCTTCTGGATCTGCTCATATGTTCTGAGGATGATCCCCACAGCAAGTAGGAGCCCTGTTCCCGTGGCATTGCCCACCGTACCTAAGAGGTCGGCACCAGCGGCTAACAGTCCGACGAAAGCACCTGAGAAAAGAGTGACAGGAGGGATGTATCTTTCCAATATCCTTTCCAGTACGACCGGGTTCTTCCTGAACCCTGGAATCTGCATCCCAGTTCTCTCTATCTGCTTTGCGACGTCCTTTGCCCCCATGTTGGTAGTCTCGATCCAGAACTTTGCGAACACCGTGGAGCCGGCTGTCATGAAGAAAACATATACGAAGACATGCGTCATTATCTGCCCTAATGAGTGCCCGTGGGCATCACCTGACTGGTTTAGCAGGGGTATCAACCAGTCTCCGACGCCATTCACCATGGAGCTGTACCATGCGAAACCGTCGTGTGGCGTGGTGGCCCCTTCATAGTAAGATCCGAACCACTCTGATCTACTCCAGAGTCCGTTAGAGCCGAGAACAGGGACTGTAGAGAGGGTTGGGTGGCTATGGAAGAGGAGCGTGAACATGTTGATGTTTGCCAGAAGCGCCGCCATCAAGATGACTGGGATGTTGCTTGCATAAACCAGCCTGATTGGGTACTGTCCCCGGTGGCCCCGAACTTTTCCATGAGTCAGGGGCAGCTCTAGCTTACTGGACTCGGCGTAGGCCACAACGAGGAAAACTATGATCGATGATATTAGTGCGACGATAGGGTTCGCATGCTCCAGCAGCATCATCTCGAAGCCGTTCTCCGAGACAAGCTGCTGGTTGCTTGCGGTCCTAAGTGTGTAGAATATCATAGGAAGGGTTCCTGATGGAGGGTTTTCGAAAGACATAGGGGAGCCCTCTACTGAGGGTAGTGGGGATAGTGTTCCGACGAAAGTTGACTGTGCGACCCCCGCGGCGATGAAGAGAGAGATCCCACTTCCAATACCCCACTTGCTTACTAGCTCGTCTAGAAGGAAAACCAGAAGCGAACCTAGGAATAGCTGAAACACGATGATTGCGCCTGCCCATCCCTCGCCATAGTTCAGAATCAGAGTAGTAGATGGGTCGAGAAAGCCATAAACCTGAGGTATTGATTCTATTGGAATCATTATCAGAACCAGAATCTTCTGGACCCCTTGGTATAGCTGCTTATCCGCAGAATCTTGCAAGTCCAGCTGGATAATCTTCGCCCCCGAGAACAGTTGCATGATAATTGAACCTGTCACGATTGGCCCAATTCCCAAATGCATTATGGAACCCGAAGCTCCAGCCATTATTGCTCTGAAAGAGGAGAAGACGTCGAGAGTCGTGTCAGAAAGTCCGTAAATCATGACATTTGTCATCATGAAGTAGATGATCAGAACTAGGGTGGTCGTCCAAAGCTTCTGGTTAAACCTTACGTGGCCCTCGGGCTTTGAAATACTGGGATAGACATCAACGAGCCTCTTGAGTCCATAAAGCCTGCTTCCCTCATCACCCGTGTATAGAAGACAAGACAGAGCAAGTCCGGCTCCAAGTCCGAAAAGGGCCACCCCAACCATTAGGAATCCGAAAGACGCCTTGTCGATCCATCCCCAGTATGCCAGTGCCAAGACAATGGCTAGCCATGAGTATGCCTTGGCGTACTTTCCAAAGAATGGAATCTCCCCTACTCCCTCCGGGAGATCGGTCATGGTCCCCCACATCACGAATGCGACGTAGGGAATCGAGGTAGCTAGAAGGATGATTGCCTTGCTCTGTTCATCTCCGCCAGCTGAGATCTCGTCCCTCTGCCAGTAATACAGGGCTCCCCAGTAGATGGCACTCATCGCGGCTACGCCGAACCAGTTTGGGTCCCTCTTCACCATTTTATAGCCTCCATTTTAGGGAAGCCTACTCCTCTTCCCACTCTCCCCAATCCTCGTCATCTTCGGTTTCCACTTTACCGCCAGCGGCTTCGACCTTCTCTATGGCCCTTGAGCTGGCTTCCTTCACAGTAATAACCAACGGACGAGAAACGGTCCCTCGTCCAAGAAGTTTGTCGAATCCAATTTCAGTTAGGTTGATTGAGTCGCCTTCGGCGATTTCGGCGACCTTGCCTAGGTTGATTGAGGCATTTACTACTCTGAGTCCTGGATGGCGGTTGAAGCCGTGCATGCCCCAATGACCTGGCATGTACTTCAGCCTAGTCATAACCTTGTGCTTGTTCAGCCCAGCGTTTCCTCTGCCGCCTCTCTTTCCAGCACCCCTTCCTGCCTTCTTTCCTCGACCGTGGTATCTGCTCCGTCCTCTGAATTTATTTGTTCTAGAAACCATGTAATCACCTCAGAACATCCTCTCAGCGAGTTTTCCAATACCATCCACTCTGAAGCCGAGGGCGCCTCCTACCGAGTATGGCCTCTTGATGCCCCCCCAGCCCTTTGACCCCCTAGGAGGATGGAGCCTGAATACAGGCTTCATTCCATCGACTTCCTTGGTAGTGGCATCGCCTGATGCGATGGATTTTGAGAGTGAGTCGATAGAAGAGTGTGCGCTGTTTGACTTCACTTCTGTGTCAGTCACAGGTTTGTCACCTACCATCCTACCCCTCTCCTTGATCAGTGAGGAAATAGTCTTTGCATCGACCTCGCCCCAAGTTACGTAGTCCTTGGCCTTCTGAAGCATCCCCTCGTATGGTGGAGTCTTTGGAACCAGAACGGCGTGGTTTACCCTAGTCAGATTTAGCATGCCCATGGTGTCTCTAATCTTCTTCGTAACTCCTCTGTCGCTTCGGACTCTGATAACTAGGTATGTCATATGTTTCGCCTCCCGACGGTAATATGGAGCCTGTCCTTGACGTCGTCGGATACCTTGGCCATGCTTAGCTCTTCCAGAGCATTGAAAGTAGCCCTTGCGAAATTGATTGTGGATCTAGTCTGGCCGGATGATCGCGACCAGACGTCAGAGACGCCTGCGAGGGTCAGAACCCTCCTTCCGTAATCTCCTATGACGAGTCCCTTGCCTGATGGGGCAGGAAGGAGGGTAACCCTGGTTGAGCCCGACCTACCAGTAGACTTGAACGGGATACTGTTGCCTGGCCCTTCGGCAGACTCCCAAGAGCCGTTTCCTCTGAAGACGGGGATTAGGCTCAACTTTGCTTGAGTGATTGCCTTCTGAATTGTGCTAGCGACCTCTTTGCCCTTGCAAACTGAGAGTCCGACATACCCATCTCCATTTCCTACTGCGCAAAGAACGTTGAACCTTACACGTCTACCGGAGTCAGTCATTCTTTGGATCATGTTCACGCTAAGAACGTCATCCTCGATCTCTGGGAGAAGGGCATCTACTATCTCCACCTCCCTGATTGGGTATCCTGATGCCAATGCCTGCTCGTAAGTCACAATTTCTCCATTCATGACCATTCGTCCTAAGCGAGTCCTGGGTTGCCAAGACCTGAGTGCAGCGAGCGGGTCTGGACCTCTTCTCCTCGGACCATCATCGGTTCCTTCATCTGGGGAGAGGGCGATTGCTAACCCTGGTGCGATCTCAACTTTTTCCTCCATCTTTGGCTCCTCCTCTGACATCAATTCCCACCCTCTATCGACTTCTTTGTTACCTGCACTGCCTTGGAGATTGAATCGCTGATGTGCTCCCCGTTTATTCTATCGTCCGAGGGGAGGACTTCCTCCGAGTGAGGAATCTCGAGGCCTGCGTCGACCATCCCCTTCAGCGCTGAGTACGCTCTGTTTCCTCGTGACGATGCCGCTAGACCAATGTCCAAGATTGCTTCATTGTGCCCGATGGAGATGGCCTCCCTGGCTAATGCGAACCCTGCGAGGTAGCATGCGGGGACTGACTTTCTGGATGCGTCTCCGGGCCACTTGTGTTTGTCGACCAGTGTTTTCCCGGTAATTGTGGATATTACTTTGTCTCCAGCATTTTCATAGGATACCAATTGGCATGTTACTTGTGTATTAGAGAGTCTAACAACCGCTCTCGGCAACCCCCCTCTGAGCATCCTCGATCTCCTGTGATAGTCCGTTTCTGCGGTTCTACGCCTCTTGAATCTCAATCTCTGGTTCCTGCCCTTTGCCATCATTCATCACTCTCCGTGGTGTTGTCCCCAGAAATGTTGCTCTTCAGGTGGGAAACCGACCTGTAAGACCCCCCTTTTGCTTTCATGTAATGGTGCCTGTATTGGGAGGGGGTGATTTCTCCGTCTTCCCTGAGTTCCTTGAGTGTTCTTCTTTGGGCCCTTATTCTTGACATCCATTTCTTCTTTCTAGGGGTCCGGGAGTTTGCACTTCCGCTCCTTGATCCTTGGCCCTTTCTCCTCCCCTTCGACTTCTGGATTGAAGCCTTCCTTGCCCTAGACCTGCTTGTGCCCTTGATTGGTTTGGCCCTAATGATTCCGTCATCGATCAAGATTCGGACGTCGTCCTTCTGGACTGCATCAGATACCTCGCTTAGGTAGTCGGGATTTACCCATACCCTGTGTATTCCGACGGCTCTACCCTCCTTCTTGGAGAAGATCTCCGCCGCCATCCTCTTTTGGTTCGTGATAATCATCAGACGTCCCCCTTCCTCTCAATCTGCCGCCTATTCAGGATCCTCAGGCCGAGTTCGTCTGCTCGGTCGTGAATCGAGGACCTCTTCCTGTTTCCGACCGTTGAGCCTATTCTTACTGCCTGCCTCTCTGGATCGAGCCCATCTAGTTGGTCGGCTTTGTGGACCATTACTTCCTCGAACCCTGATGGGTGCAGCCCTCTGACTGCGGATATCTTGCCATATCCTATCCTGGCCATTGGGGACCTGTACTTCTTGTTCTTTCGCATCTTGGAGTCCTTGCCCTTCGGCTTCCTATAACCTGTTTTGGAAAGTCTTCGATACCTGAACCATTCCTGCCTCCTGAACTTCGGCTGCTTCTTTGACTGCTTGGCCCTCTTTTCAAGAGCGGACTTTGTAGGATCATCAAGGATGGGTTTCTGCCTAGCAGTATGGAAGTCGTCCCACTCTTCGAAATCCCCCTCTTCCTCGTAGTTCCCTTCTTCTGAGTCTTCATCCCCCTCATCTACTTCTTCATCCGGAGCCCGTTCCTCGGATTCCATATCGGATTCAGTGTATTCAACCTCCTCAACAGGTTCCTCTTCGGATAGTCTAGATATCAGGTCTGCCTTCTTCCCGGAAACTGGAAGCCCCCTCTCTTTGAGTAAGACCTTGAGCTCTGCAACCGTCATGTCTTCGTAAGCCAAAATTATGCCCCCTTGGAAGTGATGTAGACGCCGTCCTGGAAGACTCTTGGGTCTCTCTTCTTTACTTTGCAAGCCTTCTCTATATTAGCAGCAGTCTGGCCTACCTTCTCACGGTCTGCACCTGAAACCATGACGTCAGTTTTATTTTCGATTCTAACTTCGACTTCAGATGGGGTCCACGGGAGCTTTGCTACCCTAGGAACCTTCTCCCCCAGCATATTGGTGATAATGAATCGATTTCCTTCAACCTTTAGGGTCATCGGGAAGTGGCTGAATACTGCCTTTAGCCTATACTCGAATCCTTCATCTAGGCCCTTGATCATGTTCCTGAGATGTGCCGCCCATGTTCCAGCTATTGCTTTCTCAGACCTCCTAGGCAAAGAGCAGTGAACTTTTATCCCACCCTCGGCTTCCACAATTGTGACTCTGTTGTGGGTGAAATTTCTAGAAAGCGAGTTTCCTTCTTTATTCAAAGTGACTAAGCCCCCCTCTATGGTGGCTCCGATACCCTCGGGGAGGGATATTTCGTGTGAAACATTAGCTACTCTTGGCATTTCCCTTCCTCCTTAGAATACGTATGCGAGAAGCCTTCCGCCGACTCTCTCCTTCTTTGCTTCGAAGTGATCCATGACTCCTTGATTTGTTGTAAGAATTAGGAGTCCGAAATCCCTCGCAGGTAGATACCTAGACTCCCACTTGTCGAAATCTGACCTCTTCACTGAGTGCCTAGGCTTGATAACCCCACATCTGTTGATGGCCCCAATCAGTGAAATCCTATAGGAGCCCCCGCGGCCATCGTCTAGCTTCTCGAACTCACCTAGGTATCCTGATGATTTCATAATTGAGAGCATGCTTCCCAGTAGCTTGCTAGCTGGACTAACTGTAACTTCGTACTTGCCTGCGCTCTCTGCATTGTAGATTGTTGTAAAGGCGTCATTTATTGGGTCAAACTGCATATCTTTCACCTCACGAGTATTTCTTGAATCCTATATCTGGAGCAACATCGCGGAAGCACTGCCTACAGAGTCTTAGACCGTGCCTTCTGATCATGCCTCTCTTGCGGCCACATCGCCTGCATCCTAGGCTTCTACCAATCCTCTCCCCGTGATCACGCGCCATTCTACTACTCCTCCACTATGTTTAGTTCGAAATTGCTAGAGAACCATTCCTTGGATTCTTCTCGGCTTATTCTATGGTCCTTAGAAACTCTAGACTTCCTTCTCCTTCTTCTGGAAATTCTATGTCCGGGCCTTTCCAGAACCACGTTCACATCCATCCCGAATATGCCGATGTCTGGGTCGTATTTCTGGTCGGGGAAGTCCGTATAGTCGGAAATTCCGAAAGAAAGATTGCCCTGTGAGTCGAAATTATACGAAGGGAGGGTGCTGTCCCTAACCCAGAACGCGTCCTTAAGGAATGAGGATATCTTCTCTTGGCCTCTAATTGTGACCTTGCATCCTATTGGAGCACCCTTCCTTGTCCCTAGGTCCCTGTTAGTCTTCGTCGATAAGGTCCGAGACGGTTTCATTCCGGTCAGCACCTCCAGAACCTTCTCGGCAAGCTGAAGCCTCTTCCCCCCTTCACCGACGCCTATGTTTACCGTGACCTTCGTGATTGAAGGCGAAAGCATCGGGTTTACTGTTTCACTCATGACTCGGCCTCCAGTGGCAGATCTGACTCTTTCGAAATTACGAACACGTAATCGGTAATGGTGCCGAAATGGGCGAATGAGGTTTCATTTGGCTTAGAGGACCTCTTTACCTCCTGCTCCTTTATCTCCGCTGTTTCGCCAATGTGGCTTCCACCTGTCAGGTATGCTAGGGAACCTGGCTTCATCGCAATATGGGACGAGATCTTCTGGTCAGGAAGGGATATCACCAGTGAGTCGCCGGTTTTGTAGGTAGATGGGTCCTCTAGAATCATGTTCCTGCCGTCGTGAAGATGGATCTGGGTTGCCCCTCCCTTGATTGTGGTCTTGCCCATTACTCTGCAGATCTTGCTTTTTGCTTCCTTCTTGGCAATAGGCCTATACCTCAGCTTCCCGTTCTTATCTAGGACACATCGGAAGTTTTCATCCCCGACCGTAAGTACGTCCATCAGACCTACGCCCCGGGCTCTGTCGGTCTCGACTCTGCCATCAACTAGCACCTTCCTGGAATACAGTATCCTCTTTGCTTCCCTCATGTTGTGGGCGACTCCAATTACATCTCTCAGGATGATCCCCAGTGGCATGCACATCTCTATCTGGTGACCGCTCGGGTTGGGCTTCTGCACCCAAATATTGGTCTTCCTAGTTAGAGGCCAAGTTCTTGGCATCACTAGTCTCTTATGGTGACTTCTGCTCATTCGGAGGCACCTCCGGAAGATTTCTCGATTATGCTCTGAATTCTGACGGGATCTCCTTCGTACAGCTTAGTAACCACTACGTTTGATGGGTTGACTGGTACTGCTTCCTCTTTTCCGTCTGCAGTTGACTGGGTGAGCCCATCGATGAATATGAAACCGTTCTTTGTATCGATTGAGGCGACCTTAGCCTTGACTCCGGCCCTACCCCTAGGTTGACCAAGCCTCTTTCCTCTGGAATCTGCCTTTATGCTGTTGGGATGGCTGAAGTCTCCCCTGGTCACCTCAACCTCATCTCCGACTCTTACTGTGACTGAGCGGATGTTCTTCAGCTCTGGATCATCGGTAATCAGCCTAGCCCTGATCCTCTTCCTCAGCACGTGTATTGGGGCTTCCCTCTGTGATATTCTCTGCTTGCCTGCTTTCTTACTCACCATCTCCCATCACCTCATACTATCTGTTTTGCCGTAGCCGCTATTCTTGGCCATCTTTCTGCGGCTTCCCTACTTACGGGCCCCTTGATGTCAGATCCCTGAACGTCGCCCCTCTCATTTGTGATGACGCAGGCGTTGTCCTCGAATTGGACCCAGGTGCCATCTACCCTTCGGAATGGCCTTGACTGCCTTACAATTACCGCATTAAATATCTGCCTTCTTGTCTCAGGAGTGCCCCTCCTGACTGTGACTCTTATCATGTCGCCAACCCCGGCAGAGGGATACCTTCTCGCTACCCCTCCCTTCTTCAGGACGGTGATTAGTTGGACTACCTTGGCACCAGTGTTGTCTACGCAATCCAGCCTAGCCTGAGTAGGTAGTCCAGAGGTTACTCGGCCGGGTATCCCCTTCATTCTGCCACCTCCTTCTCAATCACGCAGAACTTGACGGTCTTGGAAAGTGGCCTGCACTCCATGATTCGGACGTTGTCCCCTGGTGAGACGCCGTCAATACAGCTAGGAAGGTGGGCCGGGTACCTTCTAGTTCTCTTCTCGTATCTCTCGAACTTCTTCATGTATCTGCTGGTTTGCCTCTCTACGACAACGGTGTCCTTCATTCCTACGGAAGACACTACTCCGTTGATTATCTGGCCTCTGAGCCTAAGGGAGCCGTAGAAAGGGCAGTTATCATTGCCATCCCACTCCCCAACTGGTTCCTTTACGTCGACCCCTATGTCCCTCATTTCACTGCCTCCTGTATCTCTTTCCGATCCTTTCCTCTGGCCTCTGACGGACCCGGGAGCCTTCTATTTCCTCATCACCGATTATGAATCTAATGGTGTTCTTCGCCATTGTTATGGTTCCTGAGGAGTTTGAAATCCTGATTGTGCCCTTGGTTTCGTCCACGACTTTTCCAAACACGCCCACAAGTGAAGGATCTGTGGATTCGATTACCTCGACATCCTTGGAAAGCCATGGCATGTTCATCATCCTCCCCATCACCTCACCTCAACTTGGTAGCCGTTCTGCTCCAGAACCTTGGCGGCCTTCTTCTTGTGATCTCCTTGGAGTTCTATTGTGCGGCCCTTTACGGTGCCCCCACTGGCACAGGCGCCCTTGAGAATCTTGGCTAGTTGCCCGATATCTATGGCAGTGTCCTCGATTCCCTCCACCATAGTTACCATCTTCCCATACCTTCTCCTTACCACCGAAATCACCGCCTTCTGTTGTTCCTTGGCTATCTCCTGACATATGCAGAGGTCCTCTGGGAGTGCACACATGTTGCATATCCCCGCCAAATCACTCCTCCTTTTGGTTCATCTTTGTTAGGAGCCTTGCAATGCTCCTTCTAGTCTGTTTGTAAGCGCCTGCGTTGGAGGCCGATCCCCCAAGAGCCTGTTGCGATCTTAGTTGGAGCATCTCGTCTCTGAGTTCCTGGAGCGCGATGTCTCGCTGCTCAGAACTCATTTCGTCTATCTCCTTTGAGCTTATATGTGACATTTCACTCCTCCTCCATTGATGCCCTTCTCTCTAGGGCTTCCTCTAGATCTAGGGGGACGAAACCTGTTGCCTCCACCAATTCTGGGAGTCCGGATTCACTCCTTTCCTGGATTGAGATTTCATGCGGTAGCTTCGTCCCTGGGCGCATAATTCTGACTGTGCATCCTACCGTACCCAGCTTCTTCACAGCTGTTGAGAAGCCGACATCCATTAGTTGCAGTGCTGTCTCTCCGCAATACTTGATATGGCCCTTTTGGAATTTCTCAACTCTGTGCCTAGCCCCTGTGATTTTTCCACTGAGGATTACAATGCACCCCCTTGCTCCAGCATCCATGATGTTCTGGACCGTGCTGTGGCCGGCCCTTCTGAAGAACCAGCCCCTTTCCAAGGAGCTAGCAAGCCTACTGGCCATAACTTGGGCATTGATCCGCGACTCTTCGATCTCTTCAACCTCAAGTTGGGGGTTAGTTAGGTTGAAGTCCTCTTGGAGCCTCCTCTGGAGATCGTGAATTACCTTCCCCCTTCTTCCGATTACCCTTCCTACCTGTTCAGCCCTAAGGGTAACCTTGGTCCCTTCTGGAGTTCTGTTGAAAGTTAGTCCTCCGAATCCTGCTCTCTCGGTTTCCTTCAGGAGATATTCCCTAACCAGTTGTCTTTCGACGTTGCGATTGATAATCTTGTGAATTGTATTCTCCTTCATTAGATCACCTCAGAATTCGTCCTCTCCGGAATCAAGGTCGTCATCGGATTCGAAGTACTCCAAAAATATCTCAAGATTCACCTGGTAGTGGTTGTGAGGAGTAGCCCTTCCTCTTGCACGTGGCCTCATGTTAGTTGCTACCTGGCCCCTATGGGCCGCAACATGAGTAATCACCATGTCCTCCGCGTCAATGTCGTCAAATCTCTGTCTCGCATTATCCATGGCACTGTTGATTAGCTTGATGAATTCTCGAGAAGCCTTGTTGGGGAACTTTCCTGGTCCCATCTTTCCCTTTCTGTGGCCTGCCATTGTGTTGCCGCCCCTGCCCTTCCTTGATCTCCTCCTGTAGGGTATTGCCCTCTTCTTCTGGACGACGTCGTCCAAGTAATCCCTAGCTTCCTCGGCATTCATGCCCCGAATTGCTTTGGCGATGTGGTAACAGTGCTTATGGTGGCAATCGAGATTCACGGCCCTAGCGGTTACTAGGTTAGAGCCCTCGAGTAGCTGAGAGTATCCGCTTTGTGACTTGCCCTGTCTCCTACTCATTCCAATCACCTTACTTCAATGCCACGTGCTGAGAAGACCTAGTCGCACCAACACCAGGGCCAGTATGAGTTACTGACTTTCTTGTCTTGGCGAATTCGCCCAAAGAGTGTCCTATCATTGGAGGGATTATCTCAAGATTGACGAACTTCTTCCCGTCATGGACACCAATAGTGGAGCCGACCATTTCGGGAAGGATGTACATCCCCCTGCAATGGGTCCTGATGGTCTTTCCATTGCTATTCCTTACCCTTTCTAGGAGTTTCTCGCATTCTGGGCTGAGCCCTCTTGCTAGGGTTCTTTTGACCCTGGAAGGCATCAGAGTGGCTATTGAGACTGCATCCGGGTCTTCTTCTGGGGGATAGAGTGGGATGTCCTTCAGCTCATCCATTGTGTATCCCCTCCACTTGAATTCCTTCTTTCTCCTCTCGGAGATCTTTGACCTCCTCTTCCTGGCCTGGCGTCTGGCCATCTTTGCGGATCTGAAAACTCTCCTCTTCCTGGCCATTCACTCACTGCTCCTTCTTTGATCTGCCACGTCCAGTTCTCCGTGGTGCGATATTTCCAACCTTCTGCCCGGGAGGGGCATTCCTACTAACTGAGCTGGGGCCATGGACCGCCTGATGATTGCCCCCACCATGAGGGTGGTCGACCGGGTTCATCGCCACTCCGCTTACTGTCGGGTAAAGCTTGCCCCTTGCTTTGGCCCTGTGGTGAGCAGCTCCAGCCTTTAGTAGGGGCTTCTCCGTTCTACCGTGACCACCTAGAACACCGATTGTTGCCCTGCACTTTGCTGGCAGATCCTTCGTTCTCCCGCTAGGGAGTTGAATCCTCACGTAGTCCCCCATCCGGGTGTCGATCATTGCAGAGTTGCCCCCTGAACGAGCAATCTTGCCCCCATCGCCGGGCCTCATCTCTACATTGCAGATTTGTGTTCCCTCGGGGATCTGATCGAGAGTTGTAACATTCCCTGGTCTGAGTGAAACCTTGTCCCCAAAGGCGACAGTCTGTCCAACTGCCATCCCTTCTGGAGCGCCTAAATGCGCAATGCCCCCATCCTCAAACTTGATTTTCGCTAATGGAGCGGTGTGAGCTGCGCTGTGGACCAAATCCACTACTTCGGCGATCTCGCCCCTAACTCTTGGCAATCTATTTGCTGCAGGGAATCTATGGCTAGAAACGCGGTTCTTGGGGCTGGAACCCTTGCGTTGTGACCTTGTTCTCTTACCCATCTTACCACCTCAGAATGCTCCTAGCTTGAGGGCTGCCTCTTCGGCATCGTAGCCTTCGGCCAAGCGGATGCTCGCATGTTTCCCTGTCCTGTTGATCCTTACATTTACTTTCGAAACTTTGACGCCAAGTAATTCCTCAATCGCGATCTTGATGTCCTTCTTTGTTGCTTCTCTTCTTACGAGAAACTCAATCCTATTGTTGTTCTCAAGATGACCACCCTCTGGATCGGATATTCTCCTAGCTTCTAGGGTCTTTTCGGTGATCCAAGGCATAATTATCACATCATATGGGTCCATTTGAAATCACTCCAGAGCCTCTACTGCGGCCTTTGTCCAAACCGTAAGTCGGCCTAAATCCCCTCCGGGAGCTAGGTCCTCTGCACACAGATCCTTTGCAGAAACAACGTCGACACCGGGAATGTTTCTTGCGGCCCTCTCCAGACCGGATTTTTGGGCGACTACTAGCAGGACGCTCTTTGGGGTCCTATACTTCCTCCCCCTCATGGTGCCCTTTCCGGCCCTAATAGACCTGCCACGCTTGGATCTAGCTATGTCTTCGGATAGCCCGAGGCCTTCCATCATAGCGACAAACTTCCTCGTTGAGTATTGACTAGGTATCGACTCTATATCGTACTTTTCTTCTTTCTTACCCCTAGATTCGATGTAATCGTCTATTACTATGGGGAATCTGAGAGATTCGTCGAATTTGTGACCTCTTGAAGAGACCATTTCTGTATTGGTAGTTGCTGCGATTGCTGAGTCTCGAGCGATCCTCCTCTCCTTGGAGTTCATCTTTTGCGACCAAATCTTGTCTACCTTTGGACCATGGGCTCTCCTTCCACCCCTTGTGTGGGGGTTCTGTGCCCCAGTCCTCTGACCCGCCTTCCTCATGATCCGGGAGACGCCTCTTCCCTTGCCCCACCACTCTACCGAGTGCTTCATCCCTGGTTGCGGGGAGCGTTTTCCATCGTGCTCTCTGTGGCCGTACGACTGTCTCCTGTTTGCCCTAGAGGCATGAACTGCAGAGCGGACCATGTCCTCCCTGATTTCCGAAGAAAATGCTGAAGGTAGGCTGACTGCCTTACCGTCCTTGGCAGATACAACGTATGTCTCTGCAAGTAGGCCTGCATCCATCTCCTCTTGCTCGACGGAATTGAGGATATCATATGCCTTTATCTTCATGGAATCAGACTCCCTGTTTGCTTGATGTACTGACGTAAGTTACTTCCACTTCTCCCACGCTCCTCCTGGGTCGAGTAGCATCCCTGAAGCGAAGTAGCCTCTTCGCTGGCCCCGGTAGGCTGCCTTGGATAATCATGTACGGATTCCTCACTTCACCGTAGTTTAGGAAACCGCCAGCAGGAGTGATTTCTGACTCCTCGGGATTGGAAATCCTCAGGATCTTCTTGTTGAGTTCGGTTCTCTTATGATATCCAACTTGGCCGGCCTGACGAATAGTCTTCCTGACATACCCAGTTCCGAAATCTCCCATATTTCCCCCCTGGCGCCTCCTCTTGCTGTTCTTGTGGCTTAGGAGCTTAAGTCCGAACCTCTTGATTGAGCCTTGCCAGCCCTTGCCCTTGGTAACGCCCACTACGTCGATCTCCTGACCGACTTCGTATACGTCTTCTAAGCCGACTTTGCCACCTAGCCTTTCCATGGCCCAGTCTAACTTTGCCTGATTGTCTCCGCCTAAAAGTGCAATTTCCATAATCTCTGGAGTCTTTGAGGGGATGCTTCTGACCATCTCTGGTTGAGTGCTGACGATGATCCTAACTTCTGTAAGATCCTGCTCACTAAGGGATTTTAGTGATTCTTCAGTGGATTTTGCGCCTCTCTTGGGTATTCTTCCCCCCCTAGTTGCTGGCTTCCTCCCCTCTTCAACGTCCCTTTCCCCCCTAGTCTGGTTAGCGAATCGGGGGAATAGGTTTGCAGGGGATTCTTCTGAGATGTCGGCCCATACCTCGCCAGCTGTCTGCTTCCCATAAGGGGTCATCCTGTATCCCCTAACTGCGAGAACATTCATCGGCGGAGCCTCGACGACAGTGACTGCCTTCCTGACCTCTTGGCCAGCAGAGGTTGATTTCGGGTTGTTGTCCCTCAGCATAATGTGAGTCATTCCAGCTTTCCATCCGGCGAAGCCTTGGATCCTGACCTCGTCTGAATCTGAATCGGGCCAGGAATTTATTCTTGCGAATTGCCTTACTGCTCTTTTCCTAGGGCTATAGCCCATGCTACCTGGGCGGGGTCTATGTCGGTCTGCCATCGCAATTCCTCCGTAATAACCGGAATCGGCCGCTAGCGGCCTATGCCGGGCCAACCGCGTAGGGGAAGCACCGTGACACCGGACCGAATCCGCGAATACGGATCTGGTTTTCGGGATGCTGAGCAGAGCCCTATGGTGTCTGGTACCTCACGCAGTGAGCGGCCTTGCGACAAACATACCCTATTTGAACGAATCGGGAAGTCCCCTGGCCACCCCTACGGGGTGAGAATTGGCCTTTTCACTGATGGAACGATTTTGAACCCTGACTGTAGAGGTCCCGGCCCATGCAGCCTCGGATCGTGCACCCTGCATTAGTTCCAGACAAGGTTGAGGCTAGGGCATACCAGCTACAGGCAGTTGATGATGCATTGTCCGGTTCGACCCTCTTGGTCCTCCCTACTGCTGCTGGAAAGACGGCGGTTGCATGGATGTCCATAGTAGAGAGAATACGAGAAAATGGAGGTTGGGGGTTGTTTATTTCCCCAACGGTGGCACTGTCAAACCAGCATTTGGAGAGTGCTAGATCCATAATCTCAAAATTCCAGGAATGGCGTGTTTTTTCGCTTAGCGGTCAACAAGCACCTGAGAAGAGAGCAGGTCTGTGGGGGAGTTCTAAATTGGTATTTGCCACACCGCAGGTAGTCAGAAATGATACTGCAAGTGGCATCCTAAATCTGGAAGACTGTTCGATTCTAGTGTTAGACGAGGCCCACCATTGTACGGGAGATCACGCTATGGCTGAAGTAGCAGAAATCTACATCTCTCAAGCTAAGAACCCACTTATCCTTGGAGCCACGGCGAGCCCTGGTTCTAGACGTCAACAGGTGGAGGAGATTTGCAGGAGGCTGGAGATAAAGAAAATCCACCAAAGAGGTCCTCTTGACCCGATGATCGTAGAATTCCTCTCGGAACTAGAAATTGAGGAGGTTTCAGTAGAGGTGCCTGATGAAATTAGAATTCTAACTGAGCCTTTCAGAATCTGGCAAGAAGGGATTGTGGACATAGAAAGGAGGAAGGGGAGGTATGTTATGCCAGGAGGAATCACTCAAGCAGGCCTTTCCAATGCTATGGAAAGAGCACAGTCCGCCATACAAAGGGGCGATTCTAGCGGATATCGTTCATCTTCGCAAATAGCGACTGCAATGAGGCTGCATCATCTGATTAACCATCTTCTCTGTCAAGGGATTGCCGCATCTAGACAATTCCTAGAGAGGATGGATTTGGAGGAGGAAAAGAGTAAGTCGTCCAAGGACTTCCTTAGAGACAGCAGAGTGAGGGGCCTTTCTGAAAGGCTATCTAGAATGGCAGAAGTTCACACGAAGGTTGGTGCAGTTAGGAGGCTAGTAAGGGAGCGTGTTCGTCGAGATTCCAACTCAAGGATTATTGTTTTCGCAAACTATCGAGATACTGTAGAAGCCCTAGATGGTGCTCTATCCAATTTGGAGGGGATTAAATCGGTCCAGTTCATTGGGCAATCTAGCAGAGGGGGTTCTCATGGCCTTTCGCCAAAGCAGCAGATCTCTAGACTGGATGATTTCCGTTCAGGGAGTGCGAACGTGTTGGTTGCAACCTCTGTTGGGGAGGAGGGGCTTGACATACCTAGCGCGGACTTGGTAATTTTCTATGAACCAGTATCTAGCGAGATTAGAACGATTCAGAGAAGAGGCAGGACTGGCAGGAGCAGGGGTGGAGAGGTAGTTGTGCTAATTGCCCAGGGGACGAGAGACGAGGGTGCCAAAGAAGCATCAAAGAGAAAAGAGGAGTTCATGCAAAAGGCGGTTAGGAGAGTCTCGAGATCCCTCCCCGGAACGAGGCACAGAGTGCACTCTAACCTAGGTGGTTTCATGGTGAGGACTTCCGAAGGCGATGTTTCAGCAGAGAGATTCGTTCTAGAAGCTGAAGAAAACCACAGAGTTGAGCTTTCCGAAAGTGACTCAACGCCTCTGGAAAAAGAAGCGAGGTCACCAAAAGATGCACTGGATCCGATGAGCTTCAGGCCTTCTGGTCAGACTGGACTAGACCAGTTCTAGTCGCCAATAACAGCTATTCTAGTCTTTAGCTGGGCCAGCCTGTTGTTGTAGTGGCCGAAGGCAAATGCTAACATCTCCGTGAGGTGAATTACAGGTATATTTGTAGAAATCCCAGTGGATCTGCTGGCCTTGCCCTGGTAGATGTCCAATGCAGTATGGGAAAGTGTGCATGCGCTAACGATTAAATCGGCCCCCTCCGATTTTGCATCGTCAATCACTGAAGCGATTTGCCTCAAAACTGTGGGCTCCTCTGAGAAGAGTCCTGGAACGCCGACGCTCTGGGTTCTGCTACCCCATTGAACGGGAGAGCCTCCCAGAGAGTCGATTAGCATCTCCAAGTACTGTGGATCGAAGACGTCGTCATCCCCGCATGCACCCTCCTGCTGGATATTCGGGCCATAAAAACCTGCAACTTTGAAACCTATTCGATTTCTGACCTTATTGCTGACCTTTTCTAAGCCAATATCCTCCACAATTACATGCAATAGGTGGTGGACACTGACTTCGCCCTTCAGAGTAAGACCCGTTGTCCTCTGAAGAACCTCGTTGGTCTTTGCTAGAAGGAGGGGGTCCTGCTTGAGTCTTGTCAGATCCTCGTGCAAGTTTCCAGCAGTGGCGGCACAGGGAGTGAGTATGTCGACCCCCATCGACTCAGCGATTGCGAAATTCCTAGCGTTAAGAGTGACTTGGAGGATGTCGTTAGCCTGCCTGATAATCCCTGCGCCGCAGCTAGTAGCTCCTTCCATGGGAAGGAGTTCTATTCCTAGGGATCTTGCTGACGGGGCCATGGTCTGGTCAACTTCAGTGGCGCTGCTGTGTGCAATGTTTCCAGGGTGGTAAGCGTACTTGCTGGCCATCAGAACCTACCGTCCAATTCATTGAATATTGCCACAATCTCATGGTGTTTTTCCACCGTACTGTTGAACTGCTTTGGCATCTTTCCTATTCCTGCAGGAGGTGCGACCATGCCCAACATTCCATTGAACATGTTCCCCCCGGTTCTGGTGAAACCTAGCACCATTCTTGCAGTTACCCCGGAAAAGAGGTTTCCCAATAGGGCAAATGGCCCTAGTGCCTGCCTATAGATTACAGTATCATTCACTCTTCCGCTGCTCTTTACAGTCCAAGCATACCACCAAACATGCTTTCCATGCTTGCCGTTGAATCCTTCTTCTGTAAGAACCGAATTCTTAGCCTCTAGGAGAGCAACAGAGACGGCATAAGGGACAGATGGCTGTCTTTTGATGGAAGCGAAGTCTGTTTCCGCCTTTATCCCATTTGAGGAGGACAGGATGGCGTCGATAGATTGATTCTTCTTTTCTGATGAGCGAGGGTCTTTCCTCCTCCCCCATAGCCTGGAAATTACTGCTGGGCCGAGGTATCCGTTTGCGTGAGGAATTGAGTCGGAGCTGGAATGGAGGATATTTTGGCTCTGGAAATCAAATATTGAGTGGATCTTAGAAGCAATTGCGGGATCCATGGCCCCGATATCCCCCTGAGGTGTCCGAATCCCCTCCCTAGTTGCAGCCACCATCCAAGGATCGGTAGATTCCCTCTTCCTTTCGAATGACCAAGGGTCGATTGCTAAATCCCGAATTACATCGAAAGCTGGAAGTGGTTCAATTCTGATAGAGACGTTTCCATCTCTGGTTGGAGCTACCTTGTCTAACCTAGTTAGGCCTGGCATTACTAGCCTACCATTGACTGAGATTGCGGTATTTGGGTCATCGGAAGGACCGTCTCTGAAAGTTAGTGAGCCGTCTTGGGTTGACTTCAACTCCCTCAAGAGTTCGATTACCGACAAGTGTCCAGGAACGGAACATAACCATGTGTCATAACCATTGCTTGCGCTAATGGGGTCATATCTGAAAACAGAAGCTTCCACCTGAATTGAGTCTGCAGATATTGAGGGTATGGAAAAGCCATCTTCTCCATCTGCACCGCCCTCCCCCGATCCATCGACGTACTGCTTGATAGAATCGAGCATTTCTTCGTGGAAAAGCCCTGTGCTATCCACTGCGGCTAGAGCTGGGATTGCCTCCAGTGCCCACTCAGCGGCTGGTGAGTCGTAATCCACATCGCAATCTATTCTATCAACCAACCTAGTGGCACCTAGTTTCTCGAATAGCCCGTCCCATTCTTTTCCAGACTCGCAGAAGAACTCGTAGCTTGTATCCCCTAGGGCACATACAGCGAAATGGACGCCGTCCAATCTTGATGCAGAGTCAGAGTTTCCGAACTTCCATAGTTCCTCGGCGTTGTCTGGCTGTTCCCCCTCGCCCCAAGTAGAGCAGACAATGATTACTCGCTTCTTGTTCGCTAGAGAATTGAAATCGAAACCGTCCATGTCATGGACAATTCCATCGAGGCCGTATGCCTTAGCCATCTTTGCCATCTTAGAAGCCAAACCCTCTGAATTTCCAGACTGAGAGCCGAAAAGAATGTCTAGTGTCCTATCCCCGGAGGAAAGAAATTGTTCGATTCCTTCGCCAATTTGGGAATCCGTATCGGAGCCATCAGGAGTAGGGCTTTGCTCCACTTCGGGGGCTTCCGCCTCAATTGCCTGGCCGACCTTATCGGGTTCAAACACACCTTCTGAGGAAACGGCTGAGAACAAGGATAATGCTTGAGAAGTGAATTCTGCAGCCGGGTCGTCGTACTCTACGTCACAGTCTATACGATCGAGAATCCGGTTTCCGCCCTGTTTCTCGAACCACTCGTCCCACTCCTTTCCTGATTCGCAGAAGAACTCGTAGCTAGTGTCCCCCAAGGCACATACTGCGAAGTGGCATTGGTTTAGCTGGGGAGCACCTTCCTCATTTGCTGCTACCCACAGGTCTTCCGCGTTGTCTGGTTGCTCCCCTTCCCCCCAAGTGCTACAGAAAATTAGCACTCTCTTTGCTTCTGTTAGTTCTCCAATCTTAATCTCGTCCATCCCCTTGACGGTGGGCGAGAGTCCGAACGAGCTTGCTAGCTTTGCAGCCTTTTCGGAAAGATCCTCCGCATTACCTGACTGAGAGCCGAATAGGATTAGAAGAGGTTTGTCGGACATACGTTCCTATCTCCCGGAGTTCCCCGATCATTACGCCTCGTTTCCGATTATTGAACATGTGCATTATCGGCACTCGTGAATTACTAAGTTGAGGATTAATTCCTGATAATCCTGTAGAGTTTCAACTAGCTAGTTTTTACTCACATATCCATTGCATCGAAATCTTGTTCGGTTGGTCCGGAAGCCTTGCTAGAGATGACGTCGTCTATTCGGAGAATCATCACTGCTGTCTCTGATGCACTCTGAATTGCCTGCTCGACTACCCTGCTAGGCTCGAAGACCTTTGCCTTGGACATGTCGACCACCCCTCCTTTGAACACATTTACACCATGGGATGATTTTCCCTCTGAGTGGGCCTTGCGCAAGTCGATAATCGTGTTAACAGGATCCAATCCGGCGTTCTCAGCCAGTGTCCTGGGAATAACCTCTAGGGCGCTAGAGAAGGCTTCAATAGCCATCTGCTCTCTCCCCCCAATTCCCTCGGCGTATGATCTAAGATCCCTACTCAAGGCAGCGATCACAGAGCCTCCGCCAGTCAGTACTGCACCATCCTCGTGAGCTACTGCGACCACCCCAATTGCGTCTTCAAAGGCCCTCTTAACTTCGTCAACAACGTGTTCGGTGCCGCCCCTAAGTAGGACTGAGACGCTCTTTGCTTCTGGGCATCCTTCAACGAATACCATGTCAGAGTCCCCTATCTTTCGCTCCTCGACCTTTGAAGCGGATCCTAGATCTGAGTTGCTTAGGTCATCGAGGTTTGTGACAATCCTCCCTCCTGTTGCCTTTGAAAGGGCCTCCATGTCGCTCTTCTTTGCCCTCCTAATGGCAAAAATCCCCTCCTTTGCCATGTAATGTTGTGCAAGATCATCGATTCCCTTCTGACAAATCACTGTGTTTGCTCCGCTATTCTGTATCTTCTCGACTAGAGACTTGAGGAACTGCTCCTCTTCGTCCAGGAATTGAGAAAGCATGTTTGGATCGGTAATCTGGATTTTTGCATCTACCTCGGTTTTCTTGACCTCGATTGCTGAATTTACTAGGGCAATCTTTGCTGCAGTAACAGATCTTGGCATCCCGCTATGGACTCTCTCCTTGTCTAGGATTATGCCATCTACCAGAGTACTGTCTCTGATGGAGCCGCCTTGCTTCTTCTGAACCTTGATATCGTCTAAGTCTACAATGAACCCGTCTTCTTCTTTCTGGGAAACCGAAAGTACAGCCTTAACACTGATGCCCGATAGGAATTCCTTAACTGCACCAGTGCTCTTGCCGGTTAGAGCGGTCTTTGCTACTTCGGATAGCATCTTATCGTCAACTCCAGAACTGTGGGTGTCGATCAGCTCTACTGCTTTTTCCGAGGCCAGTCTGAAGCCCTCGCATATTACCGTTGGGTGCACATTCTGCTCAACTAGTTCCTCGCTCCTCTTGAGAAGTTCGCCTGCGATTACTACTGCACTAGTAGTCCCGTCGAAGCAATGCTGTTCCTGTGTCTTTGCTATCTCGATGATCATCTTTGCAGCAGGATGCTCAATCTCCATCTCCTTGAGAATTGTTGCTCCGTCGTTTGTGATGACAACATCGCCCATGGAGTCCACTAGCATCTTGTCCATTCCCTTTGGCCCGAGAGTCGATCTAACTGCATCGGCCACAGCCTTTGCTGCTGCAATGTTGTTGCTCTGAGCGCCCTTCCCGCTAGTCCTAGTTGTCCCCTCCTTAAGGATGAAAATTGGCTGTTGACCGTTATACATGCATTCACGCGCCTTTGTCTGACGAGCGGGCCATCGGAGGGGGGGTCATAAGGGCTCGCTTAATTCTTCGAGGGGGTCTTCGAGCTATTCTTCCCTCTGAGAGTCCAACCACTTCTGGCCATAGAAATTCCACTGCTCAGTGGTCCAACCCTCCGGTAGGCCTCCATCTGGAATTGGGGGTGGAGAGTTTTCTTCCGGAGTTGTTTGGGGTAGATTCTCAGGAATTGAAGGGGGAGGGGGTTGCTCGAAGAGTTCCTTTGCGCCCCCGTACATTGAGTTTGCAATTTCGTCTGCTGAGGGCAAGTCTCCTCCCGAAATCTTCTGGCCGTCCCATCCGTCAACGGTCATACTGTAGTCACTTAGTGAGGAGTGTTCCTCCAGAGGAGCACTTGCATCCCTGAAAACCCTGAATGAAGCGAACAGAATGCCACCCATGAATGAGACGCCGATGATTATTAGCAGGTAGTTTGCGGCCATCCAGCCGACTTGCTCCACATCAGGGCCCTCTGGAATTGGTTCAGGCTTGAATAACGTGATTTGGGCAGTCCTTACCGTGGTATCTAATTCACTAATTAAGACAAGAGAGACATTGAATTCGACGACGTTCTCGGGGAGATTCTGGAGATTCTCATCCCTGACATCGAGATGTATGGTTACGTTCCTACTTTCTCCCGGTGACAAAACAAAGTTTCTATCATCTTCGTGCACTCTTGCGTCGTAAATTGTCCAAAGATTGTCAAGTTCCACGTCTGCCCTAATCTGCTGAGCTATTTCTGGGTGAGCACTTCGAATGGGGAAGACGATAATGTAGTCGTCACCGGGTTCGATGATTTCGGCTGAGTTTGATTGGGAAGAGGGGGAAAGTACCAGGAGAAAACCCACAGTCCCAACCTCGAACCTAGCCTCGGCCTCAGCGAATTCCCCCGATTCGACGCTTGTTGCTCTGAGCTCAATAATCCGAGGGCCACTTACTCCGGAGTCGAATGAGTAGCTCAAGCTGAGATTGTATGATGACCCGGGGGGGATGTACGGGGTCTTGCCGTCGGAGATTCCTGAAACCATAGCTGAAACATCTGATGGGAATGAGAGTTCGATTTCGAAAGAGTCGTCCTCATTCCCGTAGTTCCAAATCTCCCACTTCAGAGTCCTTGGATCTGTTCCAGCTGCGAATACCTCGTCTGAAAGATCCCTATCCTCGACGCCAACCACATAAGTTTCTGTAACTGTCAAATAGAAGTTGGATTGTGCTTGGTACTGCTGGTTTTGCTGGCTTGTGCCAATTATTGAGATTCTGTATGTCCCATTCTTCACGCCATTTGGCATTGGAAGTTTTAGAGATATTGTTGTCTGGCCTCCATTAGCTTCCAGAGTAGTGTCATTTTTGGAAAGGTATGCTCCAAGCCTCCACTCGTCAGTATCAATCCTTAAGTCGAAAGTTTCCTCGGTATTTCCATTATTGAACAAAAATATCTGGACTGACTGCTGAGTGCCGTCGGCTGGTGCAACCATCCTGTCCTTCACAGGAGCGATGGCTAGGTCATGGAATACCGGCACCTCGATGTAAATTCTTGATGACGCTTGAAAATTATTGGGCAGGCGAGGTGTTGCTTCCAAGTCGATCTCGTAAATCCCCGGACCAGTCCCCTCCGGTATCGATACCTCGGCGTAGAGCAGGATGTCTTCGATAGGAGTGAGGTTTAGAGTTGTAACTTCATCGCCTCCTGGCCCGTACCACTTTAGGTTTTCATCATCGATTTCAGAGTCTGAGAATGATCCTCCGAGAGCCCATGAAGAATACTGATTACCTGTATTCTTCATTTCCATAGAGATGTTTGCCTTTCCGCCGGGCAGAATTGTTGCTGCAGGATTAGCCAGAGTCTCTTGTTTCATAATCATCCTATATGTCGGCATGACACTGACGGGAAGTTCTACGTAGTACTTGTTGCTCTGATTTTGAATCCCGTCATTGATCCAAGTGTACCATACTAGATCCTGCACTGGAGTTCCATCGGGAATTGACAGATTGAACCAAACCTGAGTGTATGTCCTTGCCTTGATGACTCTTGTTTGAACAAAGTTATCATTATCGTTGAAATTGTTCGAATCGATTCTGAGAGGGAATTGAGACATCCATGAACGGTTGGAGACCTCTGTGAATAAATTTAGCTTTGTATCCACGTACCCTTTGTTGAATAGAATGCAATGTAATGATGGAGGGTCGGGATCGGCGGCTTCAACCAGAATTGTATTTCCCCCCTCTGACTCTGGATCGTAAACCATAGTTCCTCCGAAGTTGTCTGGAAAGCTGCATTCTGCGTCCAATGTGTATTCTTCCCCCTCCTCAATAGCGAAAATGATGAACGAGTCGATATGGATCCCTTCGTCCGAGAAAGATGAGTTCGAACGAAATAGGAGTGAGACTGTGAATCCCTCATTCTGGTGTAAGCCTGATGCGTTCCATACAACCCTCTTCCAGTCTCCTTCTACTGACGAGAGGTTCATCGAAGAGTAATTCAGGAACTCGGTATTTCCCCCTGCACCCGAATCGGTCTCCATCACTATCGAGTCTCCGGCGCCCATTTCCCCCCACGCGTCTGTGACTATCTGTATCGAGTACAATGCTGGGCTATCTATCTTCACCGAGCATAGGTTTGCAATATGGATGGATGACAATGTGGGGTCATGCTCACCATATCCCAAGCCATGACTATAATCTGGGTTTGCCACACCATCTGCACACCCATCTTGGGAGTTTATTCTCTGCCAAGCCCAAGTGAGCCTGTCGTACCTATTCGAAGCGTAGTTGTTGTTGTCGCCCGAAACTTTCCAGTGCCATTCTCCAGTAGGGCTTGATTCGTTATCCATCCTCCATGTCCCTGTGGGGAAGTTATTCGTGTCCGGGTTGTAACCGTCAACGTATCCAGCTGCGTACCAAGTTGGAACACCATATCCAACCGGGCTGTTTGTGCAGAACTTTCCTTCATTGGCCTCGTCGTCACAGAATCCGTTTTCCATAGGGTCATACCAGAATGCTACTGGGACCTCCCTATCGAGAAGATTGTTTGTTTCGTCTCCGTCGATCCCGATTCCAGCATCTACGGTCCCGCGCAATATGACCCCTCCCGTTAGCCAACCGTCATCGCTCAGACTGCTATGGGCTATAGAAGGAGTCCAGACGAATGAGACTCTCTCGGAAGCACCTGCGATTAGTGTGATGTTGAAATCCCATTCTGCGATCATTATGCCGATGGGGTGCCAAATCTCCAGCTTGGCATCCGCATAGGTGGGTGTTGGGTCGACTCCCTTTTGCTGGAAGGTGACATTGATTTGGACAGTCTCACCCTTTGTCATGTACTCAAGGGAGTCAGAGTCGGGCTGAGTCCAGACCCTAGGGGAAAGGGTGTCGTTTCCTATCTCGATTCCAGTAACCTCGAAGTCTACTGGGTTGTTCCTAGCCCCAATTGATGAAGGATTGTTACTCCCTTCTAGATCAAGAAAGGCCACGTTTGATAGGCTCACTGCGACTAAAATCGAAGATAGCATTATGCTCCGAAAATGAGTCATGGCATCAATTTGCGGAGTTCTTTCCTGTAAGAAGGTTGGGGAGTTCGGTTCGCCCAAAATCAAGGGTCCGGGATTTCCACTGGCATGTTCTAAAGTGCTACACAGGGCTTTACGCGAATGAAGTGCTTATGTTTCTAGGCTATCGCGAATAGCTGGATGGTCGACAGAACTATCATATTGAAGCAGCTTCTTCTGGGGCTAATTGTAATTGTACAAATCACAATGGCACCAATACTTCTTTTCTCTCTAACTTACCTTCTAGAAATCAATTATGAAGGAGCCCAGATCGCGCTGAGGACTGAATTGATCCACTGGGTAGTAATTGCTGGACTATCCTATGGGATGGTATCGATAGCTCTTGCATTGCTTGTTGGCGGGTTCAGGCCGTTCTTCGTAGCAAACCAAGGTGGCGTTCTTGCTTTCCTAAGACTAA
Organism: Methanobacteriota archaeon; assembly: GCA_002716085.1. Lineage (GTDB taxonomy): Archaea > Thermoplasmatota > Poseidoniia > Poseidoniales > Thalassarchaeaceae > UBA36. The sequence continues at coordinate 25,379 of PAYZ01000026.1, forward strand.
GTCCCAGGAGAGGGGATCCGGAGCTTGTAGACAGGGCTAGGCTTTACTTACAGAACTCCCCATATGGGAAGATGTCGAGGCTAGTTAGTGAGAAAACCGAGGAGGGTGAATTCGACCTAATGTCGGTGCATGGTGGACTTCAACTTCTTGCCGTTCCTATGCAAGTGATCCTGATAGCAGTCCCCCTAGCAATTATGGAAGGGGTTCCAGAATCTCTGATTAGGCCTAGCAGGGCTTTCGATCTAGGAATGGCGGGATATGTGGTTGCTCTTTGGGTTGCAGTCAGGGTCCATCCTGTGATTTCTATACACTTAGTTGGGATAGCTGCTATGTTCAGGAATGTAGTTTGGAGGGTTTCAAGACTCTCATGGATCCTGCCAATTTTTCTTTATTGGCTGGTGGCTAGATTGGTCCTATTATTCTCCCTAGATCTACTAAATGTGAACTATTCCCAATGGCATGAGATGCAGTTGGAGAAGATTATCTTGCAAATCATTGCTCCCGATGCGGTAATTCCGGATACAGCAATTCTTGACTTCATTGTAGCCATTTCTGTACTCCCTATGGCTACATTCACCACCATATCGGTGTTAGGCGGGTCCCAGAAAATGCCTGAATGGATGTTCGGACAGGAAAGTTCTCTCGAGTCTCTAAGAGTCAAGGAATTGGAGGAGAATCTTGCAGAAGAGGAGAACCAATTGGAAGAAGATGTGGGGAGTCAAAATTCTCATGCCAGTCAGGAAGGAGTGTCAAATGGGCTCGAGGGTGAAAGCAGGATGATTGACTTGCCTTTCGATATATTCGGAGATGGGGATGGTTGAGTCATCCTCGAAGCTCTCTGATGACCTTCTCCACTCTATCCATTCCCTTTGAGATGTCATCCCTGCCGATTGTGTACGCGAACCTGAGGTGGCCCTCGCCCGCATCCCCAAATGCGGTTCCGGGAGAGCATAGGACTCCACCCTCAAGGAGTTTGATTGCTATTTCTTCGCTGTTCATGCCGGGCACATCTACCTTGGGAAATACGTAGAATGCCCCTGTGGGAACATGGCAGGAAACCCCAGGTATGGAGTTCAGCCTCTCGCAAATAAGGTCCCTCCTAGCCTTGAATTCGGCGCACATCTCTTCTGGGTAGTCGGGAGTTTCCTCCAAGGCTTCAAGGACGGCGTACTGCATGGCATCATTGGAGCAGGCTGTAACGTAGTACTGCATCTTGGTAAGCTCGTTCATTAGTTCCTCGTCCGGCGATAGGAGGTATCCTATCCTCCAACCGGTCATAGCGAATGTCTTCGAGAATGACTGGACCATTACCAGCTTGTCGTAACCTGCGCCCAGAAAAGAAACATGCTCTGAATCATAGACTATCCTGTCATACACCTCATCGGTGATCAGCCACAGATCGTTGGCTCTCGCGAACTCAACGAGTTCGTCCCTCTGCTGCTCGTTCACGTTTCCCCCAGTAGGATTGCTTGGGAAGTTGTAGAGTATGGCCACTGTCTGTTCATCTACCCTCTCTTCCAGATCAGAAATGGTAGGGACGAAGCCATTCTCGAACTTGCATGGATACAGGGATGGCTCCCCCCCACAAATCACTACATCAGGAGGATATAGTGGGAAGTATGGCTCGGGAATCAAGACCTTGTCGCCAGGATTGACGATCGCCAGGAAGATATCCAGCAGGGCATTAGTCCCGCTCATCGTGATGCAAACGTTTGATTCGTCCAGAGATGGAACTAGGTGGTGCCACATTCCGGCTATCTTTCTCCTAAGCTCTGGCAGTCCGGCAGTTGTGGTGTACTTGTTCCTCCCTTGCCTCATAGCTCGAGTGAAGGCCTCGATTGCTGAGTCGGGTGGTTGGAAGTCCGGCTCGCCCAATCCGAACTGGACCGCATCGTCACCGGCCATATCGAACATCCTCCTAACTCCCGTTGGACGGATGCTCTTTGAGCGGTCGGAGAACCGAACCATGACCCTCGGACTACAGCTCTATGATTTTAACAAGGCGGCCCATTGTGGTCACTGGCGTGAGCATGTTTTGGTGGGGGCACTGGGATTTGAACCCAGATCAGCGGGTTTCTTCCGCTTAGCGTGCACCCGGCTCGCGCACGCTCTCGGTTTGCGACAGGTCGGTGCTCCAGTTGGTCATCAAAGCCATCAGAATACCTCCTCGTCGTCATTCCCGTGCAACTGGAGCCCGCGGTAC
>PAYZ01000027.1 GCA_002716085.1 Methanobacteriota archaeon
CAGCTCGCGTGCCACTTTAATGGGCGAACAGCCCAACCCTTGGGACCTTCTCCAGCCCCAGGATGTGACGAGCCGACATCGAGGTGCCAAACCCCCCCGTCGATGTGAGCTCTTGGGGGAGATAAGCCTGTTATCCCCGGGGTAGCTTTTATCCGTTAAGCCACGACCCTTCCACTCGGAATCGTGGGATCACTTTGCCCGACTTTCGTCCCTGCTCGACTTGTATGTCTCACAGTCAAGCTCCCTTATGCCAATGCACTCTGCAGGTGATTTCCATCCACCTTGAGGGAACCTTTGGGCGCCTCCGTTACCTTTTGGGAGGCGACCGCCCCAGTCAAACTGCCCACCTGGCAGGGTCCTCAATTTTCGTTGAGTTAGGGCCCAAATTACAAAAGAGCGGTATTTCAAGAGCGACTCCACAAATACTGGCGTATCTGCTTCAAAGTCTCCCGCCTATCCTACACATTTATAACCCAAGTCCAGTGCCAAGCTACAGTAAAGCTCCACGGGGTCTTTTTGTCCTGTCACGCGTAACCCGCATCTTCACGGGTCTTGCAATTTCACCGAGTCCCTCGTTGAGACAACGCTCAGGTCGTTACACCATTCGTGCGGGTCGGAACTTACCCGACAAGGGATTTCGCTACCTTAGGACCGTTATAGTTACGGCCGCCGTTCACCGGGGCTTCGGTTCTGAGCTTTGTGGTAAACCACGAACCCATCCCCTTAACCTTCCGGCACTGGGCAGGTGTCAGCCCCTATACATCAGCTTTCGCTTTAGCAGAGACCTGTGTTTTTGATAAACAGTCGCCTGAGCCTGTTTAGTGCCACCCACAAGGGCATCCAGTCAGTAAATGACTATCACCCTATGGGTACTCCTTATCCCGAAGTTACGGAGTCAACTTGTCGAATTCCTTAACGAGGGTTCTCTCGTTCACCTAGGGATACTTACCCCTGCCTACCTGTGTCGGTTTGCGGTACGGACGCTGAAAAAACTTGCAACGAGGCTTTTCTCGACGGCATAGAATCAACGGAATTCCCTAGGGCATATGCCCTGGAGTTTCCAGTCCCCTCAGCTCATAACGCCAGAACGGATTTGCCTGTCCTGGCATGGCCTTCAAGACCAGACGCACCATGTCCAATGGGTGCGCTCCGCCTATCTTCCCGTGTCCCCCCTTTGCTTTATAACGCTTAATCTGCGGTGCAGGAATTTTGACCTGCTGTCCATCGCCTTCGCTACACGCTACGGCTTAGGACCGACTTACCCTACGCTGATCAGCATTGCGTAGGAAACCTTAGGCTTTCGGTGTCCTGGATTCTCACCAGGATTGTCGCTACTCATGCCGGCATTCTCACTTCCCAGCGCTCCACCAAGTCTCACAACTCAGCTTCGACGCCCTGGCAACGCTCCCCTACCGCCCGTATAAATACGGGCCCGTGGCTTCGGTGGTGTATTTAGCCCCGTTACATTTTCCGCGCAAAAACCCTCGACTAGTGAGCTATTACGCACTCTTTAAAGGGTGGCTGCTTCTAAGCCAACCTCCTAGCTGTTTTAGCGTTTTCACTTCGTTTCACACTTAATACACACTTAGGGACCTTAGCCTACGATCTGGGCTGTTTCCCTCTCGACAATGGAGCTTATCCCCCACTGTCTCACTGCTGAAGTACGAGCTTAAGGCATTCTTGGTTTGGTTGGGATCGGTAAGTTTGCACCCCCTGACCCATCCAGAGCCTTACCTCCTTAAGTCAATCTTCAACGCTGCACCTAAATGCATTTCGGGGAGAACCAGCTATTTCCAAGCTCGATTGGCATTTCACCTCTACCCACAACTCATCCCATCCATTTGTACTTGAAATGGGTTCGGTCCTTCACTCAGAGACTATCTGAGCTTCAACCTGGCCATGGGTAGCTCGCCTGGTTTCGGGTCTACGGAACGCGACTGAATGCCCTATTCAGACTCGCTTTCGCTTCGGCTCCTCTGCTGAGCAGATTAACCTTGCCACGTCCCAGTAACTCGCAGGTTCATTCTTCAAAAGGCACGCCGTCATATCGATAAATCGATACTCCGACTGTTTGTACGTACACGGTTTCAGGTCTATTTCACTCCCCTCTCGGGGTACTTTTCACCTTTCCCTCACGGTACTAGTTCACTATCGGTCACCAACTGTATTTAGCCTTGGAGGATGGTCCCCCCAGATTCAAGCAAGATTTCACGTGTCCCGCTCTACTTAAGAAAGTAATAAGGAGACCATTTCCTTTAATCTACCGGGCTCTCACCTTCTCTGGCAGTCCGTTCCAGGAACATTCGAATAGAAAATGGTTTTCTTACTCCTCGTTGAGTTATGGGCCTCAACACATACTTCTTGCAACCCCATAAAGACATGGGCCCCAAAGCCGTGAAGTCTCTATGGTTTAGGCTATTCCCATTTCGTTCGCCACTACTACGGGAATCTCTTTTGATTTCTCTTCCTCAGGGTACTTAGATGTTTCAGTTCCCCTGCTTACCTTCTTTGAATTAAGGGTTAGTTCAAAGATAATCCACATTTAGTGAATTGGGTTACCCCATTCGGGAATCCCCGGTTAAGTCAGCTAGACGACTAACCGAGGCTTATCGCAGTCTTGCCACGCCCTTCTTCGGCAGTTGGTGCCAAGGCATCCCCCGTGTACGCTTAGTAGCTTTATCCACAAAAAATCCCTGACAGAAAAAAAGACAGAAACTAATAAAAATTAGTTTTGTTTTCGAGAAATGAAGAATATTAATTCTTCATTCTTTTTGTCAACTTCAACATTAATGAATCCGCATTGTAGGGAATCATCAATGTCATTTATAGTTCTCTAACTAACTGGAGATAAACCTTTAGTTAGGAACTACTCTTATATTAAGAAAAACTATTCAATTATTAAGGTAAAAATAAAGACGCTGCCAGAAACTTCTAGCACCGCCTTAAGTCTGGTCTTTAAATCTTTTATGTTAGACTAAAATTATTGTCAATTCACACTCCAAATTTAAACTGAACTACAATATTACCAATTCCCTTCAATAACGTCAATGTTTTTCTGACAATAATTTTGAATTTAAATTATATCTTTGATTTCTTCCAATCTTTCAATTGTATGTGTGGGAGATGTTATGATGTCTCTATTATCATACCCTTTTATCCATATTGCACTTAAGCCATTACTTATAGCCCCATGAATATCAGAATATAAATTGTCTCCAACATGAATCGTGTTCTCAGGTATAACTTGTAAATCACTTAGGCTTTTCATAAATATTTTTCCAGATGGTTTGCTGATCAATAATTCATCTGAAAAAACCATGTCATGAAAAAATTCAAGTATTCCTAATTGCTCTAAATATGCTTTTACTATTATCCCTGGTGTCGTTCCAGAATTAGAAATTAAACCTATTTTTAAATGCTTAGACTGAGCGTACTCAAGTATATCTAATGCCCCTTTTGCTAACTCAGGTGGGGCTTCATAAAAAGCATAGCCATAATCATTTATAATTTTTCTGATAGAAGATTCACTTAACTCTTCAACAACTCCCTCTTTGATGAATGATAAATACATTAATACCTGATCTCGAAAAGATATATCTAAACCATTTTTTCTTAGTTCATCACACTCTTCATAAGTTTGCTTATAAGCAAATGCTATTTGGTCTAAATCTATAGGAATATTATTCTCTTTAAATACTTCGTAAGAACTATTTATACGTAAATCTGAACGTATTTTCCCCCAGTCTTGTTGATCTACTATAAGAGTTTGCCATAAATCAAAGGTTATGCATTCATACATTTTATCCATACTAAATCTTTTCTGCTTAATTATTTAAATTTATACAAAACAATTAACATTATAGCTTGTGATATCAATAAAAAAATATGATATAATTCTCGCCATATCACAAATGTTGTTAATTGGTGAAATTTTAATATGTATTGGGGGATATTCAATTGAAGTGGATAGATTATAGTAGTCCAGAAACCCTTTCGGAGGCATTAGGCCTTTTGAATAGCTATCAAAAAGATGCTGGTATTTTAGCTGGTGGAACTGATTTGATTGTTAAAATGCGAGCAAATCGTGTAAACCCAACTCAGGTTATAGACATAAAAGCCATACCTGAGCTCAATCAAATTAACATTAATTCTAATAATGATCTTACTATAGGTTCTGCAATACCATGCTATAAAATTTATAATAATAGTGAAATAATGAATCTTCGCCCTGAATTAAAAGATTCTGCCTCTATTATTGGTGGTACTCAAATTCAAGGAAGGGCATCACTTGGAGGCAATATTTGTAATGCTGCACCTAGTGCAGACTCTGTACCTTTATTAATTGCTTTAGGTACTACATGTAATGTTCAAAGCATCAATGGAGAACGCACCATACCTCTTGAAAATTTGTTTTCTGGCCCAGGCCAAACCGTACTTGAACCAAATGAACTCCTTATTTCAATAACAATACCCAAAAAATCAAATTTATCTGGAGCTAACTACATCCGATTTATCCCAAGAAATGAAATGGATATCGCCGTTGTAGGCACAGGTGTTTCGGTTATTATAAGCGATGATAAAAAGAAGTTTGAATCTGTAAGAGTATCTCTTGCTTCAGTTGGACCAACCCCAATTTTTGTGGATGGCATTGATAAAGAAATATCTGGACAAGAAATAAATGATGAAAGTATTAGAGTGGTATCAAATATTGCTAAAAACGCATCTAAGCCTATAAGCGATATGAGAGGTACTGCCGAATTTAGACAACACCTTTGTGAAGTTCTTACAAGAAGAGCTTTAATTACTTCTATAGAAAGAGCAAAAGGGGAATAATCATGACACAATCTAAATCCTATGTACGCTGCACAATAAATGGAGAGGATACAGAATTTTTATGCGAACCAAGACAAAGTCTTTTGGAATGTCTTAGAGATGTCCTAAGACTTACCGGTACAAAAGAAGGTTGCAATGATGGGAACTGTGGAGCTTGTACCGTTATGCTAGATGATAGAATTGTAACTAGTTGCTTAGTACTTGGTGTTGAGGCTAATGGAAAATCTATTTCAACAATAGAAGGAATGGCAACACCCGAAGGACTACATCCACTTCAACAGGTATTCTTAGAAGAAGCTGCTTTACAATGCGGAATTTGCACTCCTGGATTTCTTATAGCTTCAAAAGCGCTACTAGATGCAAATTCTGATCCAACAGAAGAAGAGATTAGGTTTTGGTTAGCAAATAATCTATGTCGATGTACAGGTTATGACAAAATTGTTAGAGCTGTCGTAAAAGCCGGTGAAAAGATGAGAGAAGGTAAATAATGGCAACCACTAAAAAAGAATATAAAGTTATTGGAAGTCGTCCAGTACGACATGACGGAGTAGACAAAGTTACGGGCAAAGCTATTTATAGTGCTGATTTTTCAATTTCAGACTTACTTCATGGGAAGGTACTAAGAAGTCCAATCGCTCATGGAATTATTAAAAAAATAGATACATCAAAAGCAGAAAAATTACCTGGTGTACGAGCAATTGTCACATCTAAAGACTTTATTGGTTCATCAGATAAAAATATTGAGACTGCAGAAGATAGAAACGAAGGTGAAACCACCAGGCTTAAATATCTTCGAGATAATGTTCTAGCTTCAGACAAACTCTTGTATATAGGCCAACCTGTAGCTGCAGTTGCTGCAACCTCATCACACATAGCAGAAGAAGCTATAAGCCTTATAGAACTTGAATATGAAACTTTAGAGCCCGTACTGAACACAACTCAGGGTTTGGCTTCTAAATCTATTATCCACCAAGAGCTTGAAACTAAAGAGTTAGGCACAAAAGTACCCGGTAAAACAAACTTAGCAGAACATATTCAGCATAAACTTGGTGACCCTGAAGAAGCTTTTAAGCATGCTGAAATAATTGTAGAAAGAGAATTAACCACTGAAACTGTACATCAAGGTTACATAGAGCCTCATGCTGCTACTGCATCATGGAGCAAGGATGGTCGAATAACAGTTTGGTGTAGCACACAGGGTGCATTTCCAGCAAGAGATACAACAGCAGATATCCTAGGGGTACCCATTTCACAAGTCAAAGTCGTACCTTTAGAAATTGGAGGAGGTTTTGGGGGGAAAATACCAGTTTATTTAGAACCTGTAGCTGCATTGTTATCGAGAGCTTCTGGTCATCCTGTTAAATTAGTTATGTCTAGAAAAGAAGTATTTGAATGCACTGGCCCAACTCCTGGAACGTTAATGCGAGTTAAAATAGGTGCAGACAAATCTGGTAAATTCATTGCGGCACAAGCCCATCTTGAATTCGAAGCAGGAGCTTTCCCGGGATCACCTGTAGCTGCTGGGAGTTACTGTGTGTTTGCAGCATATGACATCCCTAATGTCTTAATAGACGGATATGATGTTATTGTTAATAAAGCTAAAACTGCTGCTTACCGAGCTCCGGGAGCTACAATGGCAGCTTTTGCAACTGAAACAGTAATTGATGAAGTTGCAGAAAAATTACAGATGGACCCTGCAGAAATACGACTAATAAATACAGCAAAAAAAGGAACTCGTCGAGCTGACGGTCCAGTATATCCAACTATAGGCTGTGAAGAAGTAATAAAGACTATTAAAGATAGTGAGCATTATAATTCTCCTATTACAGAACCACATGTTGGCCGAGGAATAGCTATAGGTTATTGGTTCAATGTGGGACTAGAATCCGCATGTACTATCAGTCTTAGTAAAAATGGAACCATAAACCTTGTTGAAGGATCAACAGATATCGGTGGTACAAGAACGTCAATAGCAATGCAGGCTGCGGAAGTACTTGGTTTGTTACCTGAAGATGTTATCCCTTCTGTAGTTGATACTGATTCTATAGGATTCACATCTGTAACTGGTGGAAGTCGTACAACTTACGCCACAGGATGGGCCGCATACGAAGCAGCAATTGATGTTAAAAATCAAATGATAACGAAAGTTGCCGGTATTTGGTCTATTGATGCTAACAATGTTGAGTTTGAAGATGGGGTATTCTTTTCCAAACAAGATACCGAATTAAAAATGACATTCAAAGAATTAGCAGCCAAATCAGGAGCACCTATTGTTGGAAGAGGAAGTGTAAGTAAAGGAGGTATGGGTGCAGGAGGAGGATCATTTGCTGGTGCGATATGTGATGTAAAAATTGATCCTGAAACTGGAAAAACTACTGTTTTGAGATTCACCTGTGTGCAAGATGCGGGTAAAGCAATATATCCAAGCTTTGTAGAAGGACAAATGCAAGGTGGAAGTGTACAAGGTATTGGCTGGGCATTAAACGAAGAATACTTTATGACAGATGATGGTAGAATGACAAACTCAAGCTTACTTGATTATCGTATGCCTACATCTTTGGATTTACCAATGATTGACACAATAATTGTTGAAGTTCCTAGTGATGGACATCCTTACGGAGTTAGGGGTGTTGGAGAGGCAAATATAGTTTCACCTCCTGCAGCAGTAGCAAATGCAATTTACAATGCAACTGGAGTAAGGCAATCAAGCTTACCAATGAATCCAGCTTCAATAACTAAAGGTATTCAAGATCACAGATCTGACATATTAAATTCCATGAATTGCTAATGTTACAGGTATTTATTCCATCATTAATGCGGAAACTAACCAACGATAAACATATCGTTGAAATTAATGCTTCGAGTATTACTGAATTAATAAATAAGCTGGACAAAGAATATCCAGGAATGAAACAACAACTAACTGAGGGAAATCTTATTAAAGATGGATTGTCTGTTGTTATCAATGATGAAATATCAAACAATCCATTATTGGAACATCTTGAAGATGGATTTGAAATACATTTTGTTCCAACTATAGGTGGAGGTACTTCTTAACAAAGGAATAAATTATGAATAATAAAAGTGAAAAATATAAAAAATCCCTTGAGGAAATGTTCAATCAAACAACTTTGTATACCCAAGAAATCAATGACCTTACATTAGATATAAAACTAAGTTCAAAACAAAGTGTCCGCACTGCACTACAAAATCTTATCAGTGAATACCACGGCACACGTGAACAGCTCTTATGGACAAAATGGGGACAAGGAATTCCACGAAGCGAAAGCAAAAGTTTGATTGCAGATTTATCTGCAGCTCGCATAGAGTTTATTTCATATTTTTCAGATATGAATGATAATCAATTGGAACAAAATGTTGCTCCAGCTGAAGGGGAGTCTGCTGAAAACCTTATAAACAAAATGTTGTCATTGGAAAAACAGTTACTATCTTTATTAAAAGAGAATAAGTAACCCATTTAAATATATTATAGAGGTGTTGAATTATGAGTGATGGAATTTCATCCGAATTAACAAACGAATTAAATGATCAATTAAATATTGCGATAGAATTAGTCAATAGTTTATCTGAAAAAGATCTTGAAATATTCTATTCTGAAGATGCAGGAGAAGAGGGTCCTATGACTGTAAGAAGATTACTTCATAGAATTAACACTCATCACAAAGATCATATACAACACATAATCAAAGTAAGAAAAAAACTAGGTTTCCCTGTTTCGGAAGTTGAAACTAACATTGCAGAAATTAGAGCTTCAAGAGCTTATCTAACAAGTATAATTAACTCATTAAGTGATGAAAATATTAATAAAGATATAGAAGAAAAAACCGATTTAGGCAATCTTGCCTCGGTTAGTGCTGGAGAAAATAGATATACTATAAAAAGAATAGTAGGGCATGTCATGGAAATGACTAACAACAGATTAAATCATATAAGAGACTCAATTAAAAACAAATAACTACTTGTTGGTTAAAGTTGATAAAACTTGACTTGCAATGACCTCATATTCAGCATTAGCTTCTTTATTTTTTACAATGGTTGGGCTATCCATCAACTGATAATCATCACGAAGATTTATACATCCTAAAAATGGTACATCCATCTCTTGTGCCAAACTTTCTCCACCTCCACTACCAAATTGGCCACCTGAAAAGTTTTCAACCACACCTATCACATCTACATTCATTTTTCTAATCATATTTATAGATCGTTTTGCATCAAGTTTTGCTAATTCATGAGGAGTAGTAACAACTACAAATCCATCGAGTTGCAAATTCTGCATCACGCTCAATGGTGCATCAGAGGTTCCAGGAGGCAAGTCTACTACAAGAATATCTAAATCTCCCCACTCCGTCGTTTGCAAAAATTGATTAATTGCATTATGAATCATAGGTCCACGCCAAATGATAGCCTCTTCTTCATTTTCTTGAAAAAATCCCATAGATACTATTTTGACTCCAAATGCTTGGCCTGGAGTTATAACCCCATTCTGATAAATTGCATCTTGGTGAACTCCAATAATTTTTGGAACATTAGGGCAATCAACATCTGTGTCTAAAATACCAACTTGTTTATCTTTATTAACTAGGGAAACTGCCAAATTCACTGCTACCGTTGTTTTACCCACTCCGCCTTTTCCGCTATAAACACCGATTTTAAAGCCTATTTTATCTAATTTATCGTTAATTGCTTTTTTTTGTTGCCAAGATTTTTTCAAGGCCTCCAATCTAGCATTGTTTGGCTGATTCATTACACGTCCCTGCTTTATTATATAGCGATCAAATACCTAGTACCGCTTTTCCATCCTCTGTAATAAGGTCTGGAGACCATGGAGGATCAAATGTCATTTCAACACTTACATCATTAATTTCATCTATTTCAGCGATCGCCCATTCAGCTTGCTGAGCGATATATGGTCCCATACCACATCCTGGTGCTGTTAAAGTCATCAACACATGGATATTATTGTCACTCACATCAATATTGTATATTAATCCTAGATCTACTACATTGACAGGAATTTCTGGATCATAAACTTCTTTTAATTTTTCTAATACTTGAGCTCTAGAAACATCACTCATTATAAAACCTCCACATAAAATACTATTTCTTGTTTTTATTATACATCGAATTGTAAACAACAACTAGAATTATAACACCTGTAAGTTGTCTTCTGGTACTACTACATGCCCAGCTAAACCACCAAGAGGCCATTCAAAAACTACTTTCCATTCTTTATTTTGCTTAGATCCAATAGTTTCTAATATACCAATTCTACCATCGTATCCACGATCAAAATTTTGAATTTTAACCTTGCACCCTTCAAAAAATTTTGGCATCATACTATCCTCATTTATTCTCTTCAATTGCCATTATAGGTAGTTTATCATCATCTTCAATAATCAATATATTTCGCAATTCTTTTATTTGATCTCTAATCAATGCAGCTTTTTCAAACTCCAGTTGAGTTGCATATTTTTTCATATCTCTTTCTAAATCTTTAATCATATTTGCTATCTTTGCTTTATCCACAATTAAAGGTTCATTTGATTTAGGATTAGAACTTTCATTAAATCCTGAAATCTCACGTACTCGATCAGTAATATCTTTGATACTTTTACTAATTCCTATAGGTTCTATATTATGCTGAACATTATACTGCATTTGAAGTTCACGACGTCGGTTTGTTTCATTAATTGCCAAATTCATTGATCTTGTTAATTTATCAGCATACATTATTACATGACCTTCAACGTGTCTTGCTGCTCTACCTATAGTTTGTATTAGGGCAGACTGGGACCTCAAGTAACCTTCCTTATCAGCATCCAAAATAGCAATTAAACTAACTTCGGGTAAATCAAGTCCTTCACGAAGTAAATTTATGCCTACAACAACATCATAAATACCAAACCGTAAATCTCGCAAACGATCAGTCCGTTCGAGTGTATCTAAGTCTGAGTGTAAATATGCTGTTTTTATTTTCATCTCAAGGAGATATTCTGCTAACTCTTCAGCCATTCTTTTAGTCAAAGTTGTAATTAAACACCTTTGTTTTTTACGAATTCTATCTCTAATTTCTTCAAGGAGATCATCAATTTGCCCTATTGTTGGTCTTACTTCTACAACAGGATCCAGTAACCCTGTTGGTCTTATTACCTGTTCTACGATAGATTCACTGTTCTTTAGTTCAAATTCTCCGGGTGTAGCAGATACATACACAATTTGATTCACCTTTTCTGTAAACTCATCATAATTTAATGGACGATTATCTAAAGCAGATGGAAGTCTAAAACCATACTCAACTAAGGTTGTTTTTCGCGACATATCACCACGATACATACCATGCAACTGTGGTAATGTCATATGTGACTCATCTAAAAATACTAAAAAATCGTCTGGGAAATAATCTAAAAGAGTCCAGGGAGCACTACCTTTAGAACGCTGAGATAAATGTCTTGAATAATTTTCTATTCCAGAACAATAACCCAGTTGTTGAAGCATTTCCAAATCAAAATTGGTTCTTGATTCGAGACGTTGTACTTCTAATAATTTTTCCTCTATCCTCAATTCATTTAATCTTAAATCTAATTCATCTCTAATGGTTCCAATGCTAGTTAATAATTTTTCTTCTGGAGTCACAAAATGCTTGGCAGGATATAATTCTACACTTTCTCTCTCTCTCAAAACTTCACCAGTTAGTTGATCAAAATCTTGAATTTTTTCAATCTCATCTCCCCAAAACTGAATTCGAACAGCAAAATCTTGATATGCAGGGATTAAATCAATAATATCGCCCTTTAATCGAAACCTTCCACGTGCTAAATCCATATCGTTTCTATCATATTGCATCCCAATTAGTTGCCGAATTAATAGGCCAATTTTCTTCTTGTCTCCAGTAGATACAGTAAGGACAAAACTCTGATAGTCATGAGGATCCCCAAGGCCATAAATACAAGAAACTGAAGCAACAATTATCACATCTTTCCTACTAAGCAAAGATCTGGTCGCTGAAAGTCTAAGTTTATCAATATGTTCATTAATACTTGCATCTTTTTCGATGTATGTATCTGTTTGGGGGACATATGCCTCAGGTTGATAGTAATCATAATAACTAACAAAATATTCAACGGCATTATGGGGGAAAAATTCCCTAAATTCGGTTGCTAGTTGAGCTGCTAATGTTTTATTTGGTGCCATAACAAGAGCAGGTTTTTGCATTTTTTCTATTGTTTTAGCCATAGTAAAAGTTTTACCAGAGCCTGTAACGCCCAAAAGAACCTGTTTGGACATACCTTCTTGCAATCCATTAACCAAATTATTTATTGCTTTAGGCTGATCTCCTGTTGGTGAAAAATCCGAAACAATTTTAAATGGAACCGATTCATCATATCCTGCAATTGTATTATCGCTTACCATTAATTCAATTCCGCAATTTTTTGTAGTAAGGTTTTAATTTTATCTTCAAAGGAAAGATTATCTTCAAATTTTGTGTCTCTAATTGCAATTCTTATTTCTCTGTCTGAATAACCAAGACCTTGCATAGCTGAAAAAATATCCGCATCATCAGAAAAGGTTTCTTCTGTATGAAGTCCTACAAATTGGTCTAATTTATCTTTGAGCTCTAAAACTATTCTTGCTGCCGTTTTTGGACCTATCCCAGAAACTGAATTTAGCATTGTTGAATCGCCAATTGTAATCGAATTAACAATTTGGCTAATTTCTAACGAATCTAATATTGCCATCGCATTTTTAGGGCCAATACCACTAACACTAGTAAGAAAAGTAAACATGGTTTTTTGACTTGAATTTACAAAACCGTAAATAGTTGGATAGCCATCTTTTACAACTAAACTTGTATATAATACTGCTCGTTTTCCGATTAAATTATATAAATTACCTGACTTAGTTAAAACATTTATTGTAATACCAAATCCTCCAACTTTTAAAATGATGGAGTCATCAAAAATTTCATCTATTATTCCTTCTATATATGCAATCATAATTATCCTATTATTTTGTTCATTTTGATTTGCTGAGCGTGTGTTAAAGCAACAGCTATAGCATCTGCCGAATCAAAAGAAAGACCTTCTTTGACTTGTAATTGCATTTTAACACTATTTTCTACTTGGATCTTGGAAGAATTCCCATATCCAGTTATATTGATTTTCACCTCTCTTGGAGAATAGCTTTGGCAGGGAATATCTTTTTCCCCAGAACCAAGAAAAACTAAACTCTGTGCCTGACCTATTGCAATTGCAGATCTTACGTTCTTATCAACAAAAGGATGTTCAACTGCTAACTCGGAGGGATTATGAATATTCAAAATTTCCATTAATTGCTGATAGATTAAATATAGGCGTTTACTCAAATCTAAATTTGGCTTAGCTTTTAATACACCAAAGTCAACAAGTTCGATTGCGGATTGTTGAACTTCAATAACCCCATATCCCATTTTAATTGTTCCTGGATCGAACCCAATAATCTTCAAATTTAATTTCCCATTAAATGAGTGAATTCAAATCGTTTGAGCATACGCTTCCAAAGCTTGATCTGAAAAATCAGCATTAGTATACACTTTTTGAACATCGTCTAGATCTTCAAATTTATCTAGTAATTTTAATATTTGAATGGCAACATTGGTCTCAACATTCAATAATGTTTTTGGAATTTTAGATAATTCGGATTTGATTATAACTACCCCAAACTCTTCCAAACTCTTTCGGACATTTTCTAGCATTTCGATAGGGGTTCTTATTTCAATATTATCATCATTAATATCCACATCTTCAGCTCCATTATCAATGGCAAATAATACTACTTCATCTTGATCAAAATCTCCAGTTTCAACAACCACAATACCTTTAGATTCAAAATTCCAAGAAACAGATCCAGGTTCACCTAGGTTTCCGCCTGATTTTGAAAAAGTACTACGTATTTCTGCTACTGTACGATTCAAATTATCAGTTACTGCTTCAATAAATATAGCTGCCCCTCCAGACGCATACCCTTCATAGGAAACTTCTTCAAATCGTTCTGTACTATCACCAGAAGTTCCTCCGCCTCTTTGAATTGCACGTTCTATATTTGCCAAGGGCATATTACTATCTCTTGCTTTTTGCACAGCCAATCTTAACTGAAAATTCATATCAGCATCAGCCCCACCAGATCTTGCAGCTATTAATATCTCTCTTGTTAATTTAGTAAATAACTGACCTCTTTTAGCATCTGCTGCACCTTTTTTTCGTTTAATTGTTGACCATTTTGAGTGACCTGACATAAACCTATCTCCTATACACTAGACTTTGCTTTTCTTGATTCACGAATTTTATTCTCAATATCTTCACATATATCTTGGTTTTCTTTGAGATACTCTTTAACCTGTTCTCTTCCTTGGCCAAGTCTAACGTCTCCATATGAATAAAAGGAACCGCTTTTTGTTAAGACTTCTTCAGTAACACCAAGGTCTACGATATCAGCCTCTCTACTTATTCCCTGACCAAACATAATATCAAATTCCGCTACACTAAATGGAGCAGAAACTTTATTTTTCACTATTCTCGCTCTTGATCTATTACCAATATTTTCAGTCCCTTTTTTCAAGGTTTCAACTCTTCTCAAATCGATTCGTACAGAACTGTAGTATTTTAAAGCTCGACCACCCGGTGTAACCTCTGGATTACCAAATACTACACCAATTTTTTCTCGAATTTGGTTAATAAAAATTACTGCTGTATTGGATTTACTTACACCCCCTGTCAGCTTTCGCAACGCCTGAGATAACAAACGAGCTTGAAGACCCATATGCGAATCTCCCATGTCGCCTTCTAACTCAGCTCGAGGCACTAATGCTGCTACACTATCAACAACAACTAGATCAACACCGCCACTTCGTACCAAATAATCTACAATTTCCAAGGCTTGCTCAGCATCATCAGGTTGTGAAATAAGTAAGTCTTCTATATTAATTCCGCATTTTTCTGCATATAGTGGATCAAGAGCATGTTCTACATCGATGAATGCTGCTATTCCACCTGCTTTCTGTGTCTCTGCAGCAACATGATAAGCTAATGTTGTTTTTCCTGATGATTCTGCACCAAATATTTCGGTTATTCTACCTTTTGGTATACCTCCAGCACCCAATGCCACATCAACTGCTAACGAACCTGAAGAAATAACCTCCACTGAAACTGCATCCGAGGCACCAAGTCTCATAATTGAGCCTTTACCAAATTCTTTTTCTATTTGATTAATAGCTAAATCCAATGCTTTTTCTTTTTCTGTAGTCATGGCGTTCCTCTTTAATTAATTATCATACCTATTTTATATTATAACCAGTATATATCTAAACAGAATAAATTATACAAGTATTTATATTTTATCTAAAATGTTTTATTACTTCCTTCATTTTTTTTATTGAATTTATTGTTAATTCTTGTGGCATTTCTGGCCACTGCATTCTGAAAATTATACTTTCAACCCCTAAAGATTCATATCTTTTAATCTCTTCAACACATTCTTCTACATCACCAATTATAAATCTGTCTTTCACTATTTCGTCAAAAGATGTATCTAGTCGGTCTGCGTCAGGTAAATCTCTAGCATGTCCCAACGAAGCTCTGTCTGCATATAGAGCCTCTGCATATGGCCTTATGGTTTCTATAGCCTTTGCCTTGCTTTCATGGACGTAACATTCTCTCCAGGCCCATATTGTACCTTCAGTGTTGTACTCTGCTAGGGCATCTTTATGTAAAAGTGATTGTCTTGCTATAGTCTCGTATTTCGCCCTCGTACTTATCAACCATCCATTTGCTATTCTTGCAGATCGCTTAATTCCTACATCTGCATTTGCTGCAATAAGTATTTTGGGGTAAGGTTTTTGCTGAGGTTTTTTTATTCCTCTTTCAAACTCTAAATCATAAAATCTTCCTTCATATTTAAATTTGGTTTCTTTCCATAAGGATTTCATAATTTCTAAAGTTTCCAAAAACCGTGGCAACCTCTCTTTGGGATCAAGTCCGAATGCTTTAAACTGGAATTCCCTCCAGCCTAATGAAACGGCTATAGTAAGTTTACCTTCCGTAAGCACATCCAAGGCTGCAATTTCTTCTGCCAAGGTAACGGGATTCTCAAGAGGTAGTAGATATAAAGCCCCAAACTCCATATTTGTTAACTTACCTGAAAGTCTTGATAGAAGTAATGTAGTATTAAGCATTCCATCACCACTAGCATGGCCTCCAGCACCCCATATTCCATCAAAACCAGATTCTTGAGCAGTTAAAGTTTGTTGTTCAATATTATTTAACCAATCTTTTGAATTATGATTCGCAGAACCACTAAATAATAATAAAGAAAATTTCATTTCATCTCCTATTAAATAACTATATGTTTAAAGTCCACCAAGGTACTCCTACAAATAATACAATGATTACACATACTAAAAGCATTAATAGAGCAAATCGAAAAATCTCAGGGCCAGGAACATTTCCTTTACCAAATACTAATATCCCAGATGTACCAGCAGATACATAAAAAACCACACCGTCTCCTAATATTAATGCCATTAAACCTGTAATAATTGGATCTATACCATAAGTAGTTCCAATTAAAGTTGCTACTGGTATTACTATTGCAAGGTATCCAACAATATTGGGTATTAAAAAACGGATAACAGAACAAACTATTGTTAACAACAACAGTACTGTAAAAGTACTGTCACTACCTAATTCAACAAAGCTATTGGTTATGTCTTTAATCCAATTTGCCAAACCAGAATCTGTTATCGCAAATGCTAGAGAAAACGAAGCAGCTATCAGTATTATTGTACCCCAATCAATGCCCTGCTCCACAACTTTCCACGAAACAACACCAAATTTAGGTAGAATCAATATTATATTTGCAATAAGTATTGGAATTGCAGGATGAATATCATGAAAAGAATCAGTAAACCATACAAAACCTGCAAAAAGTAAAAGCGCTATAGCTTTTATTTGATCTGAATTTAAATTAGTTTTTTCCAAATTCCAATTTTTCTTTTCAACAGTTTGAAAACCTTTCCTATATATAAAAAATAAAAATAGTCCCCCAATAAACAATATGAAATAATAAGGAATACTTAAGAGAACAAACCATTTAAACCAGGAAATATTCATATCTAACAAACCTGCTGCTGCAATTGGAGCGATACCACCAGTTAAAACTGCTGAGGATGCTAATCGATTCAGAGATCCTAAAGATAAAGTTATCGCTTTACCAAATCCACCACTAGGATCTATATTCCATAAGCTGAATACTTCATCATAAACTGGAACTAAAATAGCATTCCTCGTTGTGGCTGAAGGAATGAAAAATGTTAGTACTACAAACGAAAGTAAGGTTTGAAAGAAAAGTAATATAGGGTTACTTTTTGCTAACCCTATTAATATATATGCCATTTTTTCTCCCA